>NZ_JAHKSQ010000035.1:0-1616 GCF_018862045.1 Roseovarius sp. PS-C2 | reverse complement strand
CCCTTCGGGCGATAGGCCAAACATAAAGCGTCGCGGGATGGAGCAGTCCGGTAGCTCGTCAGGCTCATAACCTGAAGGTCGCAGGTTCAAATCCTGCTCCCGCAACCAAAATATCTCAAGAAATACAATATCTTACGCAGCGCGCATGTGGTGCTCGTTGTGCTACGCAAATGCGCGGTGCTACGATGGTGCTACGGCTGGGGCGAAGAAATCCACCAAACGGAATGCCAAGCTAAACAGCGCGACGCAAGAAACCGAAATGTCCGCTCCCAGCCCGAAGCAGGCACATCCTGAGGTGCTCAGGTCGATGAAAGCAAACGTTCAAGGGGTGTGTCATGACTGGCTGCAATGCGAACAAGGACGAAATCGCCATTGGTCTGCATGAAGTCGATGGCCGGTTTGAATAAACAAATTATTCAATTCCGTATGAAAGCACTTCAACGCCACATGTTTCGGCCATGGAAATCGCCAACGAAGCAGCATCATTGCCTTTGCAGTTCCCCGTAAAATCGCAAACTGCAGCAGAAACGCTTACGCCAGAACAGCTAGAAGAAGAACCACCTAAGGCACGGCAAATTCCTTCACCAAGGTCATCGTTGCCAATATTACCGCACTGGTAGGAAGGATTGCCGCCCGCCATGCAAATGGCAGTTCCAAGACTCATGGTAGCGGGACATTCATAAGAAGCGCTTCCACCAGCGATGCAAACTCCCTGAGCGTATTTCATTGTAGATGGGCATTCGTATGTAGCGCCTCCGCCAGCGATACAGACGCCAGCACCGAGGCTCATTGTAGAAGGGCATTCGTATGTAGCGCCTCCGCCAGCGATACAGACGCCAGCACCGAGGCTCATTGTAGAAGGACATTCATATGTAGCGCCTCCGCCAGCGATACAGATTCCAGCACCAAGGCTCATTGTAGAAGGGCATTCATAAGAAGCGCCTCCGCCAACTTCACACACTGCATGCCCTTGAACTTTTCCACCTCGCAAAAAAATCGGAGACAACATCTGTGATATCTTGCAGAAATTTGCTATTTCACCGTACGATTGCCCTATTCCGTGCGTGGGCAAACTTACAGCCAACATCAGGCTAATAGCGCACATTATTTGGCGGAGCATTCTCGGTTCTCTATATTCAATCGGTCCTGCTATTCGCAAGTTTACCATACCGGAGAACATGTTTGAAAACGTGGCATCCTACAAGACCAGTTTTGGAGCATACGCCAAACACCTCACTCGACGCCGCCATTGTCTTTTTAGATTTCTTTGGAAAGCAGCCATTCGTGAAAAATGCAGCATTTGACACTGCCGGGCTCTTAACAGGCATTCGCCGCATATAGCTCGAAGGTCTGCTATCGGGAAACCGCTCAAACTTTGGAAAATCCGCTTCCTGCGCAAAGCTGCCGTTCTTGTCCTAAAGCACGACTGATTTTCCCGATAGAATCTGCCAGATGACGGCAGCCATGTCCAGGTTGGGTTCATGACTGATGACCTGCCCCCCGAGGCTCCCTCATTCATAACGAGAGTCTGCGGGTCTGGTTTTCATAGTCTTCGGTTTCGTTTTGGGCAAGCGCGCCGGGCGCGGAGCCCTCAAATTGCTCAAGCGTCCGGCGCG
>NZ_JAHKSQ010000034.1:0-1731 GCF_018862045.1 Roseovarius sp. PS-C2 | reverse complement strand
CGACGATGCACTACCCACCCGGCCCCTCAAGCTTCAGCCAGTAACGCGTGTATCGACGTTCGCCGGTGCGCGAGAGGGCACCGATCTCGACAAGTTCTTGCAGATCCCTTGTAGCGGTCGCGCGCGATGTCCCGGTGATCGAAATATAGTTCTCGGCGCTCAGACCACCCTTGAATCCTTCCGGCCCTTCGCGGAACATCCGCTCGATCGCCTTGGCCTGCCGTTCGTTCAGCTTATCGCGATACCGGTCATAAAAATGTGCCTTGGCAATGAAGAAGCCCACCCGCTCCAGGGTGACCTGCTGCGCTGCCAGAACGGCCTCTGAAAACCATACCAGCCACGGTGTGACATCCAGCGTCTTCTGGTGCCGCTCTAGCTGATCGTAATAGTCTTTTCGCTGTCGTTCGATGGTGAAGGCGAGCGCGATCAGGCTGGGCTGCCCGATATTCTGAGCCAGGGACTTTTCGGCCAAGGCCCGACCCAGGCGACCGTTCCCGTCCTCGAACGGATGGATACTCTCAAAATAGAGATGACTCAGGCCCGCACGCGTCAACGCTGGCAAGGGCTCTTCGGCATCCGGCCCGGTCCGGTTGAACCAGTCGACATACCGGTCCATCTCGCCCGGAACCTGCGCAGACGGTGGAGCCTCAAAATGCACGACAGGCAGATCAAGACGACCCGAGACGATCTGCATGGCATCCTCGTGCCGCCGGTATGACCCGATGGCTTCCAACCGTTTGTCGAAGGCCAGCAGCATCTCATGCCACCGAAACAGCGTGTCATGCGTGAGGGGTTCGGCATAGGTCGAGTAAACATCGACCATCATCTCGGCGACCCCCTGCTCTCGGGGCTTGTTCGGATAGCTGTCCGGTTCCAATCCAAGGTGCCGGCGCAGCGAAGATTGCACACTGCGCCGGTCCAGCATCTCGCCTTCAATGGCGCTGGTTTTCATGGCTTCATCGCTCAGCAAGTCGATGCGGAGTTGATCACGCTCGGACGGACTCACATGGTGGACGGCCCCAAGGACTTCGCCCGACGACATCAGGAAGCGCTGCTCGAGCGGTGCCAGTGCGGCCTCGTCATACCGGAAATCCGGCCAACCGGATATCTGCCAGTTCCATGCCATGAGGTATAGAGTTCCTTCCTATAACTCATGAATAGACCATTTTTGAGGTATAGAAGTCAATTCTATACCTCACCGCGCGCAAAACCGTGTTGCCGCCCTGATACGCCTGGACCTCAGGTCTGGTCCGACTGATTGAAAGTCAAAGCCCGACCAATTGAAAGCAGGCGGCTTCGCTTGTCCGAAGAATACGACATATTTCGGACATCAAGATTTCGGCAGTTCCAGCTCCGGCAGATCCCGCAGGCTCTGCAGATCGAACGTCACCAGAAACGTCTCGGTCGTCACGAAGGTATGCGGCGCACCGGGCCTTGGCGACCTCGGACCGCTGGCGATGAGGTCTTTGTAGCGCAGCCGGGCCAGAAGATCGCGGCTGACCTCCTTGCCGAAGATGTCGGCCAGCCCGGCGCGGTCGATCGGCTGGTGATAGGCGATGGCGCAGAGCACGCCCATCTCCATCTCGGTGAAGGCCAGCGACTGCTCGCCGAGATCGGTCGCCGCCTTGATCGCCTCGGCGAACTGCGGTCGCGTCCGGAACATCCAGCCACCCGCCACCAGCGCGAGTTCATAGGGGCGGCCTCCCAACTCGGCCTGAATATCCTCGATCA
>NZ_JAHKSQ010000033.1:0-2056 GCF_018862045.1 Roseovarius sp. PS-C2 | reverse complement strand
GCCCCGCAGAAGCGTGCGATCCGGGGCGGGCTTCATATCCCCGACAATGATCTTGGTCTCAATCCCACGCCGGCGGGTTTTGAAGGGCGCCTCGATGGCAAGCGCGTCGTCAGAGAGGTCTTCGGGTGCGACATTCAGAATGCTGGCCAACGCCTTGCGCTCGAGGGCAATCATTATCCGGTCTGTTCCGAGCTGGCCCTCGCGGACGATCTCGCCCAGAATCTGTGTCTCACCTCCGCGAAGGCGCGTGACCAGATCACCGGCCTTCTCTTGCAGCGCCTCCCCTGCCCCGGCATCCGGGACGGTCAGCAGCGCATGACGCCCGGCCGCGTGCTCGACATGATCCGCAATCGCCTGCGCCACCGCCGCCTCGAACCGCGCCGCCGGCAAGCGCCAGCCGGTGGGATCGCTCCCGGAAAGCAGGCGGTTGGACAGGTAATAGCGCAGGCGACGGCCCCCTTTCCTGCTGTGTGACGGTGTCAGGCGATCCCCGGTTGGATCGCGGAATTTTCCGACAAGCGGCGCGGCGGGACCCGGGGATTGTTGACCGCCTGTCTCTTCGCTCCGTGTTCTGGGGCGGACACTGGCCGCCTGCAGCCTGGCCTGCACGCGCGCCCAGAGGTCACCGTCGATGATCACGGCGTGCTGCCCTTCGAACACCTTGTCCTTGTGGCGGATTTTTCCGGCATAGATCGGGTTGCAGAGAATATGGTGGATCTGGCCGCGCGACAGCGGCCCGCCACCCTGAACACGGCCCGTGGAAAACACATGCCGCTTGGATCGCAGGTTTTGCCTGGCGGCCTCCTGTTCGACGGCGCGCAGGCAGCCCAGATCGTCATAGAGCGCAAACAGGGTCTCGACCGTGCCGCGTTCCGCCTCGTTGGTCACAAGGCTGCGGGTGTTCGGATCGGGATGGGCATCATAGCCCAGTGGTGGGATACCACCCATCCAGAGGCCACGCTTCTTGGAGGCCGCGATCTTGTCGCGGATGCGCTCGGCGGTCACTTCGCGCTCGAACTGCGCAAAGCTCAGCAGCATGTTGAGGGTCAGGCGGCCCATGGAGGAGGATGTATTGAAGGCCTGCGTGACCGAGACAAAGGAACAGCCCGCCGCCTCGAAGCGATCGACCAGTTTTGCAAAATCCGCAAGCGACCGTGTCAGCCGGTCGATCTTGTAGACCACCACCATGTCGATCCGCCCGGCATCCACATCCTCCATCAGCCGCTGCAGGCCCGGACGTTCCAATGTACCGCCCGACACACCGCCATCGTCATAGCGCGCGGGGGTCAGCACCCATCCTTCGCCCCGCTGGCTCATGACATAGGCCGCGCAGGCCTCGTGCTGGGCGTCGAGCGAGTTGAACTCCTGGTCAAGCCCGTCCTCGGTGGATTTGCGGGTATAGATGGCGCAGCAGATCTTGCGGCTCATCCCCCTGCCCTTCTGGTCAGGCCGAAGAAGCGCGGGCCCGACCAATGCGCGCCGGTGATCTCGCGCGCGATGACCGAGAGCGAGCGCCAGGTCTGCTCTCGCCAGCAATACCCCTGTTCGGTCACATCGACCACATGGGTGACACCGTTCCATTCGCGCAGGAGCCGGGCACCCGGTTGCATCTTCGGGCTGCGCTTTGGCGCCGCCTCCCCGGCGGCACGCTCGAGCTTTGCGACAAATCCCCTGGGCAACCCGCCCCGGCTGCGCGCCTGCACCTCGAAGGCGAGGATGCGGCGCAGGACCGGACGGCTGAGGCTTTTGGGCGGCGGGCCACCGAAAAGGTCCTGCCAGAGCGCGACAAGACCCGGGCGGTCCATCACCTCGATCTCCGCCACCGGGGTCATTGCCCCGCCTCCACCGGGGTGGTGATACGATAGATCGACTGGCCGGCGGCGTCTTTCCCGCGCTCGATCACATGGCCGGCCTTGCCCAGCCCGCTCAGCGCCGCGCGCACCGTATGCGCCTGCCAGCCGGTGGCCTTGCACAGGTCGTCGAGCTTTGCACCATCTGCGCGCGTGAGCATGTCGCGCAGAAGCTCTGCCTTGGATTTGCGCGAGGGTTTGGTTTG
>NZ_JAHKSQ010000032.1:0-2091 GCF_018862045.1 Roseovarius sp. PS-C2 | reverse complement strand
ATACAAGTCCACGGTGTATATCCCCAAGCCCTCCCGAAATCCGAAAGGGCAAAAGTGGACGACTTTTACGCCGCCCGCGACAACACTATGCCGTCGCTACCGTGGCCGAGTATTGCTCCGCCGTTCACATGCGATGCTAATGCCTTGACCAGACCGATATTAGCCCCGCTGGCTCCAGCCAAGTGGAACCGTGTGACATATATTCCGTTTCACACCTTGGAACAGAGCAGGCGACGGCTGACATGTACCACATCAAAATTTCGACCCGTTCAGCCCACCTTAGCCATCTATTCAATCAAGGCATAAATTCTGTAGAACTGCTCAAGCAGGAAGAGGAATGTTCGACCAAGCTGAAAGGTCTTATAGGCGACAAAGTTTCTGCGGAGAATCGTGACAATTTCTGCGCCCCCATTGACCAAAAGAAGTATAGTGTCGTTTTTGGTGTCATCTCCCACAAAGCCGCCGAGTTGCAGGCGGAGAACCTGCCTCTATTCTCTCGGTTAAGTCTTATGCGGACGATGCAGATATTGGATCTCTATACTGTCCAATGTTCGCTTGTTTTCATCGAGGACCAAAGCCCTAGGAAAGAGGGACACAAGAAGTATCACGACATTGATGTAGTCGTCTCACACGGTGATAACGGCAAGGTCCACGTAAGGCCTTGTCCAGATCAGGATGGCTTCGACCCAGAACAGGACATTACGCATTGTCCCAAGGCAGTTCGCGAGGCTCTGCCTGGAACCCAGTTTCGTCTTCAAGTTGGCTTGAAGGAAGATGGCAAAATCAAGAGTCATCACAGTTGGGATTTCAATGTCATTGATGACGATGATAACGATTGATTCAACCTTCCCCATATACGGTCGCTATTTGAGGAGGCGTCAATGGCCAAAAGCTTTTCGGGATTTGATCATCTTCAGTTGATGGCTCAGCGGCTGGTCTATGATTTTGACGAGGCTGCGGGAGCAGGTCATCCCGGCCTTATAGGCGCCGCGAGAGAAACTCCAGCACGATTGCAGCTGGAGAGGGTCTTGCCAGGAAATATCGGCATTGGCTCCGGCATTGTAGTTGATAGTTTTGGTGGCCTGAGTAAGCAACAAGACATAGTCATTTTTGAGAAGCACCTATGTCCCGTTTTCTCTATCAATGATACGCCGGAGGCCACCTACTATCCCATAGAAGGGGTGTTAGCCGTCGGTGAAGTGAAGAGCAGTCTAGATAGGGCGAAACTTGAAGATGCGTTTTCCAAGATTCAATCTGTGAAATCACTCAACCGAGTGGTGGAGGTCGAAGAAGATGCACTTGGCTCGCGGCCGACGGTGCCCTACCGGAAGTATGGCTCACAGATCTTGATTTCCGGAACCGAAGCTGAACAATACTCGACCGACAGATCGCTCGATCAGGTTTTCGGTTTCGTGCTTGCGGGCAACAGCAGCCTTAAGCCAGAAACGCTCCTTAATCACGCTGTTGATTTCGCTAAGTCTCACCGACCCCACGATGCTCCCAATACCATTGTCTCTCTAACGGACGGGCATATCTCATGGATGAAATCCGAGAAAAACTCCCTTGGCAGATCGCCTATGGAGGCTGACATGCTTGCTTTCTGTTCTGGGAAAAATAGGGGCTTTCCGTGGCTAATTTCCCTACTCCGGTTGTATGCAGAAGCGGGAAGAACAGTAAGTACGCGGCACTACCGGAAATATTTTAGAGGTCAGGACGACGGCCACCCGGTTGTAGCCGTAAGGGCCGTCGTTCGACCAGAACGGTGACTTCTCCGGCGGGGTTATCGCTGCATCTGGTGCGAATGTCCTTGTTTGGGGCTGGAAGCAGTCGCTTCTGCTACCTTTCATCGCGCTGGTTAGTTTGGCATCGCGTTTACGAGATTTCTTCGCCTCAACCGTAGCACCAGCGTAGCACCACGCATTCACACAGTGCAGCTTGCGCCAGCGGTGTGGCATGCAAGTATCTGTATTTCTTGAGATATTTTGGTTGCGGGAGCAGGATTTGAACCTGCGACCTTCAGGTTATGAGCCTGACGAGCTACCGGACTGCTCCATCCCGCGACGCTTTATGTTTGGCCTATCGCCCGAAGGG
>NZ_JAHKSQ010000031.1:0-2447 GCF_018862045.1 Roseovarius sp. PS-C2 | reverse complement strand
TGAACGGCGGAGCAATACTCGGCCACGGTAGCGACGGCATAGTGTTGTCGCGGGCGGCGTAAAAGTCGTCCACTTTTGCCCTTTCGGATTTCGGGAGGGCTTGGGGATATACACCGTGGACTTGTATTTGAAGGTGCGTCACGCTCATTTTCAGGATGGATTGAGCGGGCGTCAGATTGCCCGGGATTTTGGGATCAGCCGGGACAGTGTCGCGAAGATGTTGGCCTATTCGGAACCGCCGGGATATCGGCGGACAGCGCCGATCAGGCGCCCGAAGCTGGATGCGTTCACCAGCCAGATGGACCAATGGCTTGCTGAAGACAGGGGCCGCCCTCGCAAGCAGCGTCACACCGCCAAGCGTATTTTCGAGCGGTTGCGGGACGAGTGCGGTTTTGATGGCAGCTACACCATCGTCAAGGATTACGTTCGAGACCGGAAGCGGACCGGCAAGGAGATGTTCGTGCCGCTGAGCCATCCGCCCGGTCATGCACAGGCCGATTTTGGTGAAGCGCTTGTCGTGATCGGCGGCGTCGAGCAGAAGGCACACTTCTTTGCCCTCGATCTGCCGCACAGCGACGCATGCTACATCCGGGCCTATCCTGCGGCCAATACCGAGGCGTGGCTTGACGGCCATGTCCATGCCTTTGCGTTCTTCGGCGCGGTTCCCCAGTCGATTCTTTATGACAATGACCGCTGCCTGGTTGCCCGGATTCTGCCGGATGGCTCCCGGCAAAGAACCCAGCGGTTCAGCGCGATGTTGTCGCATTACGTGATCCGGGACCGCTATGGCCGTCCCGGCAAGGGCAATGACAAAGGGGCCGTGGAGGGGCTGGTCGGCTACGGACGTCGCAACTTCATGGTGCCGATCCCGTCCTTTCCGGACTGGCACGCGTTCAACGCTCACCTAGAAGAGCAGTGCCGCAAGCGCCGGGGTGATGTTCTGCGTGGCCACAAGGTCAGCATCGGGGAACGGCTGAAGGCCGATCTCGCGGTGATGCGGGATTTGCCCGGCACCCCCTTTGAGGCCTGTGAGTTGCAAAGTGGCCAGGTCATATCGACATCCGTGGTGCGTTATCGCGGCAATGATTACTCGGTGCCGGTTGCCTACGGCCACCGTGCGGTCTGGATCAAGGGCTTCGTGACCCGGGTTGTCATCAGCTGCGGCGCCGAGGTGATCGCCGAGCATTCGCGCTCCTATGACACCGGCGACATGGTGTTTGATCCACTGCATTACCTGGCGCTGATCGAACGCAAGATCATGTCCTTCGATCAGGCCGCACCTCTGCAGGGCTGGGAGTTGCCCGAAGCGTTCAAAACCCTGCGCCGACTGCTGGAAGCCCGGCAGGGAAAGGCCGGCAAGCGCGAGTATGTGCAGGTCCTGCGCCTTCTGGAGCGCTTCGAGATTGACGTGCTGCATCTTGCCGTCAAAGATGCCCTGCGAATGGGAGCGGTCAGCTTCGATGCAATCAAGCACCTGATCTTGTGCAGGGTCGAGCAAAGGCCTCCGAGGCTGGATCTGGATGTTTATCCCTTCCTGCCCAGAACCAACATCACCACCACCTCCGCCGCATCTTACATGAGCCTGCTGGCAGGGGGTGGGGCATGACAGATGCACCCGAACTGCTGCTGGCCCACCATCTCAAAACGCTTCGGCTGCCCACGTTCCTGCGTGAACATGACAAGCAGGCCCGTATCTGCGCCGCTGAAGGCGTAGATCACGTGCGTTACCTGGCCCGGCTGACCGAGCTGGAACTGATCGACCGGGAACGGCGCATGGTGGAACGCCGGATCAAGGCCGCAAAGTTCCCGACCATCAAAAGCCTGGACAGCTTCGACTTCAAGGCGATCCCGTCGCTCAACAAGATGATGGTGCTGGAGCTGGCGCGCTGCGAATGGATCGAACGCAAGGAGAATGTGATCGCGCTCGGTCCCTCCGGCACCGGCAAGACCCATGTCGCCCTCGGGCTGGGACTGGCTGCCTGCCAGACAGGATTGCCTGTCGCCTTCGTGACCGCCGCAGCCCTCGTGCACGAGATGATGGAGGCCCGCGACGAAAAACGCCTCCTGCAACTCCAGCGCAAACTCGCCAAGGTCAAACTGCTGATCATCGACGAGCTGGGATTCGTCCCCTTGAGCAAAACCGGCGCCGAGCTTCTGTTCGAGCTGATCTCACAGCGCTACGAGCGAGGGTCGACCCTGATCACGTCGAACCTGCCCTTCGAGGAGTGGACCGAAACCTTCGGCACCGAACGCCTGACCGGCGCGCTGCTGGACCGGCTGACACACCACGTCAACATCCTCGAGATGAACGGCGAAAGCTACCGCCTCAATCAAAGCCGCGCCCGCCTCGCCGCCGCTAACAAATGAACCTCACAGAATTGGCCTGACGGCCAATGCGCCTTGGACCGGGCTTGCTATATGAGGGCCGCACGCTCCAAGGCGCTCGC
>NZ_JAHKSQ010000030.1:0-2496 GCF_018862045.1 Roseovarius sp. PS-C2 | reverse complement strand
TGTTGATTTCTGCTGAGAAGTGACCCGGTATTTTCACCGAGAACTGACCCACCCTTGTTTATGTCTCAGCGGTCATGTTGTGGTCAATGCAGGCGTCTCCTTTCTCTTTTTCTTTGCGGCCTCTGAGCTGGCTTTATATCGATAGCTGTCATTGCCGGTTTCGAGGATGTGGCAGCGGTGTGTGAGCCGATCCAGCAGTGCGGTTGTCATCTTGGCGTCCCCGAAGACCTGGGCCCATTCGGAGAAGCTGAGGTTCGTGGTGATGATCACGCTGGTGCGCTCGTAAAGTTTGCTCAACAGATGGAAGAGTAGCGCGCCGCCGGATGAACTGAACGGCAGGTAGCCGAGTTCATCGAGGATGACCAAGTCGATCTTGGTCAGCATTTCAGCCAATTTGCCGGCCTTCCCGAGCGCCTTTTCCTGTTCCAACGCATTGACGAGTTCGACGGTCGAGTAGAAGCGCACCTTGCATCTGTGATGCTCGATGGCCTGCACGCCGATGGCCGTTGCAATGTGGCTCTTGCCCGTTCCAGGCCCGCCGATCAGGACAACATTCTCGGCGTTTTCCATGAAGGTGCCGCGGTGCAGCTGACGGACGGTGGCTTCATTGACTTCGCTGGCTTTGAAGTCAAAACCTGCGAGGTCTTTGTAGGACGGAAAGCGTGCCACCTTGGTTTGGTAGGCAATAGAGCGAACTTCGCGCTCTGCAATTTCCGCCTTGAGAAGTTGGGACAACATCGGCGTTGCCGCTTCGAACGCTGGTGCACCCTGCACAACCAGATCATCAACGGCTTGCGCCATGCCATGCAGCTTCAGGCTACGCAGCATGATCACGATTGAGGCACCTGCTGGATCATGACGCATGGCGTTTCCCCTTGGCCTGTCTCAGATCATCGTAGCGATGGACGTTGGCCTTCGGCGTCATGTCCAAGGCCAGCGCCTCTGGCGGATCGATCTCTGGCAAGCCTGTCTGCTTCTTGTCGATCAGCCTGTGCAGGAGGTTCAGGACATGCGTCTTGGTGGGCACGCCTGCTTCCAGCGCGAGTTCCACAGCACACAGAACGGCGTCTTCATCGTGGTGCAAAACCAGGGACAGGATATCGACCATCTCCCGATCACCGCCCTCCTTGCGCAACATATGATCCTGCAGGCGGCGGAAGGCGTCGGGCATCTCGATAAACGGCGCACCATTGCGCAGGGCGCCGGGTTTGCGCTGGATGACTGCCAGATAGTGCCGCCAATCATAGATGACCCTGCCTGGCTTGTGGTGCGACCGCTCGATGATGCGCTCATGGGCACAAACGGTTTGGCCTTCCGCCACGACGACCAGCCGTTCGGGATACACGTGCAGGCTGATACGGCGGTTCGCAAAGCTGGCCGGAACGCTGTAGCGATTACGCTCGAAGGTGATCAGGCATGTCGGTGACACCCGTTTACTGTGCTCCACAAATCCATCGAAGGCAGGCGGCAACGCCATCAATGTGGGCTTCTCCGCCTCCCACACATCGGCGATCGTGCCGGACAAAGCCTTGTGCGATGTCTCGGCCCATAGGGCAATGCAGCGGTCCTCCAGCCATTGGTTCAGTTCGTCCAGACCCTTAAAGAATGGCATGACCTGCCAAAGGCGGTTGCGCGCATCCTGGACGTTCTTCTCGACTTGGCCCTTCTCCCAACCCGCCGCGGGGTTGCAGAACTCGGGTTCAAAGACGTAGTGGCTGGCCATGGCCTTGAAGCGGGCATTGACGTCTCGCTGTTTGCCTCGGCCCACACGATCCACCGCCGTCTTCATATTGTCGTAGATCCCGCGACCAGGCACGCCGCCGAACACGCGGAAAGCATGCCAGTGGGCGTCGAACAGCATCTCATGGGTTTGAAGCGGGTAGGCCCGCACCAGGAAAGCTCGGCTGTGTGATAGCTTGATATGGGCGACCTGAAGTTTGACCCGCTCGCCGCCAATACTGGCCCAGTCCTCGCTCCAGTCAAACTGGAAAGCTTCCCCCGGCTGGAACACCAGGGGCACATAGGTGCCGCGTCCCGTTGTCTGTTCTGCTTGGTGACGATCTGCGCGCCAGGCGCGGGCAAAGGCTGCCACACGCCCGTAGGACCCGTCATATCCCAGCTTCACCAAATCGGCATGCATCTGGGTCACAGTCCGCCGCTCTTTGCGGGGCTTGCGCGTCTGTGCCAGCAACCAAGCAGACAGAAGATCCGCATACGGATCCAGCTTGCTCGGCCGCGATGGCGTCTTGAACTTCGGCTCCACCGCGCCCTCGCGCAGGTACTTCCTGATGGTGTTGCGAGACAGGCCCGTGCGCCTTGAAATCTCGCGGATTGGCATTTTGTCACGCAATGCCCAGCGTCGGATAACACTCAAAAATCCCATGTCGATCACTCCATATCTCCCCGACCGAATCCGTCAGGGCAACGTGTTCACATGGGTCAATTCTCAGTGGAAATTTGGTGAGCTACCGGGTCACTTCTCAGCGGAAATCAACA
>NZ_JAHKSQ010000003.1:0-460703 GCF_018862045.1 Roseovarius sp. PS-C2 | reverse complement strand
ACCGCCTCAATCAAAGCCGCGCCCGCCTCGCCGCCGCTAACAAATGAACCTCACAGAATTGGCCTGACGGCCAATGCGCCTTGGACCGGGCTTGCTATATGAGGGCCGCACGCTCCAAGGCGCTCGCGCCAAACTGGCCGACTTTTGCTCCGCCACAATGGCCGAATTTTACTCCGCCGTTGACAGCTGAGGTGCCGGAATAGTGCTATATGAGGGCCGCACGCTCCAAGGCGCTCGCGCCAAACTGGCCGACTTTTGCTCCGCCACAATGGCCGAATTTTACTCCGCCGTTGACAGCTGAGGTGCCGGAATAGAGAGCCTATTCTTTGTGCATGTCCGTACCACTATTTCATTTTGTTTCTTAAAAGTTATCAATTTTCAGTTGAGTACCACATTGTTGCCAGATTGGGGGGGCACTCAACTCGAAGAGTAGCAAGAAACTTTCTTACAAGACAAGCGTAACGAGTGCTCAGCAGTAATCCTGTAACCCTCCTTTGGAAATGTGAGCACGGAAATGAAAATACTCATCGTCGATGACGAGCCTCTTTTTCTCGATCTGTTGATGCGGGTTCTGGAAAATGACGGGTATAGCGACCTGCATTGTGCATCCTCCGGTGAAGAAGCGCTTGATGTCATCTCACAGTCGCAGTCACCTTTCGACTGCTTCTTTCTCGACATCAATATGGACGGCATGAACGGGATTGACCTGTGCGCGTCGATCAGAAGCAAGCCATCCTACGACAAAACGCCAATCGTAATGATCTCGTCCTTGACGGACAAAAAATATATCGATGCCGCGTTCGACGCCGGGGCGAGCGATTACATCAACAAGCCGGTAGACACGATGGAGATCAAGGCGCGCATGCGCATGGTCGAAGCGCTCGCGAGCGAACGTCGGCAAGCCAGTCAGATTTCCTACCAACTCGCAGAAACCGAATTATCGTATGGATCGGCGCATGGGTTCGAGGACCCGGATATAATCGCCGATTGCAGCTTCCTGATTCCGGCAAGCAGCCTTGAAAACTATGTGCTGCGCCTTGGGCCCGTGCGTCTTATGACAACGGTCGCTGTCGGCTTCCATGTTCGCAACGCCCATGAAATCTTCGTCCACTCGTCGGGGCTGGAATTTGCTGACACCATGGCCGAGGTGGCGCGGTCTATTGGTGAATCGCTGCATGGTGGATTGCGTGTTCTGTCCTATTTCGGCAGCGGTAATTTCTGTGCGCTGACCACCCGCTTGAACCGTTTGGATTCCGAAACTGTGGAAGCTGATATTGGTTGGAAAATCAGCCAGATCTCTAGCATGTTTTCCGACGACGCGGCCCTCGTTCCTTCCGTAGCTGTCGGCTCTCCCGAGGCGAACGGTCTCGGTTTGTTCAACGATCCGACTGGGATGCTGTTCACCGCAATGCATTCCGCACAAGAGCATGGTGTCCACAACCACAGGTCCATCAGTTCAAGAGGGACGGCTCATGTCGCATAACGTCCAGATCAACCAAAAGCAGACGATTGACGGAGCCATCTCTGCGCTCAGGATCAAATTCATGGAATCGCTGGAAGAGCGTATTCTGGATATCGAGGCATTGCTGCAATGCTGCAGAACAGCCGAAACTCGAAGCCGCGCCTTTCAGGAGATCACCCGCAAGGCGCATAACCTGGCAGGGGTTGCGCCATCCTTGGGGTTCGACGCGATTGGCGACGCTGCCCGCGAGGCGGAAACGATCGCAGACGACGCATCGGCCGACGACGCAGCAGTGGTTCAGAAGGTCGAGGTTCTTCTGGATGAAATGGAAGCTCAGCTTGATAAAGCTGCAGTGTGAGAGCGTGTAATGTATAAAGTTCTTCACGTCGAAGACGACGAAGATATACGAGCTATTGTTGATATTGCGCTGTCCTTTGCCGACGACTTCGAGCTCAAACAATCTTCCGATGGTCCATCGGCTCTGAAGGAAGCAGAAACCTTTAGGCCCGATTTGCTTCTGTTGGATTACATGATGCCTGAGATGACCGGAAGTGAGGTGTACACCGCGATTTCCGCGATGCCGGGCATGGACAATGTCAAGGCTATCTACGTGACAGCCAAGGTCGGGGAAGGATTTGCTGAAGGGTTGCTGTCGGAAGGGGCTCTCAAAGTGATTACAAAACCCTTTAACCCAATGACTTTGCCCGCTCAGCTGCGTGAGGCTCTTTCAGAAGAGGATGAGCAGGTCACACCATCTGTTCGCTACCTCAACGGCTGATGAATTAGGCTCATCGGAGAAGCGGGACTGGTTCAGCTTCGCCGCTCTCGCGCAGCTCTGAAAGCGCGTGACGAATAATTGTGACCGCCCCTTGCAGCGCCAGAAAGGCCATGATGGATGCAACGATAATGTCTGGCCAACCAGTTCCGGTTCCAAATACCCCAAGAGCCGCGGCAAGTACCGCAAGGTTCGCAACAACGTCGTTTCGCGAGCAAATCCAAACTGAGCGCATGTTTGCGTCGCCGTCACGCCATGCGTAGAGTAAGGCGAGGCAAGCGCCATTAGCTAACAGAGCGGCAACGCCGACCAAGCCCATTGTTCCCCATGCTGGCACTGTACCTTGTAGGGCATGCCAGACAACGCTTCCGATCACCCATAGACCGAAAAGACCCATTGAAGCGCCTTTCACGAGAGCCGCGCTGGCTCTCCAACGGAGTGTCATACCGAGAACGAACAGGCTAATCCCGTAATTTGCGGCATCGGCGAAAAAGTCGAGCGCGTCGGCTTGCAGGGCGGCCGAACCCGCAGCTAGACCGGCGATTATCTCCACTGCAAACATCACAGCGTTGATCGTTAGAACAATCCAGAGGATAGCGCGGTAGCGACCAGTCGCGACCACGTTTGAGGAGCATGTATCGTTGGAGCAGCAGGGCATGGGAGGTCTCGTCATATATAACAGTTTGCGTTACATACGGTCTATAGCGACTATAGGGTCAAGCCATGAAGCGCGAGAATCTTAAGATCGGAGACCTCTCGGATTTGACCGGAACAAAGGTGGTCACGATCCGCTACTACGAAAAGATCGGACTTCTTCCTTCACCTGGTCGGAGCGCAAACAACTATCGTTCTTACGATGCTGCGGCGCTGGACCGCCTAAGGTTCATACGCCGTTGTCGGGATCTTGGCTTCTCCCTCGACCAAATTCGCGAGTTGCTCGGCATGGCCTCGGATGTTGCGCGTCCTTGTCGGGAGGTTGATGCGATAACGGCAACGCATTTGGCTCAGGTCGAACGTAAGATTGCGGACCTGCAAGCGCTGGCTGCAGAACTGCGGCACATCTCTGCAAAATGCCGTGGTGGCGGCACAATCAAGAATTGTCGTATTCTGGATGCAATGTCCTCTGACTGAATAGAGGGTGGTTTGCCGCGCAGAAACAGCGAGCCACGATATGTTCCCCTAAAATTTACAACATGGAGAATTACGCATCTAACGATTGATTTGCTCTACGAACACAGAGAAAGTTGTGTTCCCATTTTCATCATTCGTTCTTGATTTGTCCTTGGGAGGCATTTTTTCTATTTTCTTCAATTTGTTTATGTTTTTAGAGGATTCAAAATCCCCCGGTAGCAATACCGTGAGAGTTCGAGTCTCTCCTTGGGCACCAATGACTTAGCCGGTTTCGTGATATTGGCGTTACCCATCGGTCATTCACGGTGCCAGCCATTTGTTCCGTTGTCATTTCGATGGCCGATCCGCACTATCTTTTATCGTGTCAAAGTGTTCGCGCGCAGAGCGATCTGCGGAGCGCGGCTTGGGCCTTTGCGATCTCGCCAAGCCGACCGTCCCGGACAGGCAACCAGTGGGGGCGTCAGGCCGGTCGAGCAAGGTGCCGGGGAAGAATGTGGCATTTTTGTGGTCGGGGCTATTCCGATTCGGGTTATTTGTTTCCGAAAAGGCACCTTTCGGGGTGTATTCGGGCTATTGATCTCGAATTAACCATTTGGGCAGGGGGTGGCACCTCAAATATGACCAAACTATGGCCATTTTCCCCGCGTTTCCATTTTGGAAACAATCAGGCGAATTTGCGGCTTTTGGTTTTTGCTGAATTTTAGTAAAAAGAAATAAAAACAATATCTTATGTCTTTATCTCTGGTTACGTTTTGAAAGCTGTTCGGGTCCAAAAATACAACCTGTGGTCAATTTTTGGGCCTGTCCGGTCGCATGTTCCCCTGTTGTTGCCCGCTTTCTGACAAATTTCACTTTTTTTGCCACAAACGCTGCCGTATTCAGGGATGTGCCCAACTGGGGGGTATACTTTGGCCGTGGGGGCGGCCGCTGAACTGTCAGTGCCCGATTGCAGGGTGCGGGGGAGGCGTATGCCGAGTGTGTCTGTTTCGTCGCGCAAGGTAGCTGCCATTTTGGAATACGAGCAAGCGGGGCGTTCGCACCTGCTTTGAGTGGTCCATAGAACTCCGCATTTTTCCCTGTCGGTCCGGCATTGCTGAAGTGACAACCAGCGGACGTGCGCGAGCACGCGCCGTGTGGGGACGAGAGACGCGACCGGGCGCTTCCCGCGTGTAACGAGGAGTTCGATGATGACGTATTATGCCACCTACGGGACTGCGAACCTGATTTATCTGGGGAATTTCGCAAGCACCGACACGTCCGAGTATAACTATACGTCAGAGAAGGCCTCGTCGCTGAACGGAGTGCAGGTCGATTACACGCAGATGCAGATCGTCGAAGCCTCGTTCAAGGATGCCAAGAGCGATGGCGCCGTCGATGACGACGATTACGGCACCTATGACAAGCTGACCTACGATCTGGGCGGCGGATCGGTCACCAACCAGACCGACGGGACTCTCGAGGCCAATGTCACGCTGGAGCTGGCCGACGGCACGACCAAGACGGTCGATGTGGTGATGATGCAGCAGACCAATGGCGATCTGTTCATCTCGGATCTGTATGACGGCGGCACGCTGGACAATCTTCAGATTTCGGGCGTCACCATCAACCAGATCACCGGCGATTGCTATTCGGGCTGGTATTCGAACCAGTCGGTCGATGGCAGTTCCATCGTGGCTCCGGCACCGCTGGAAGACGGTATCGTCGAGGGCAGCAATGCGGGCGAGGTGATCGACCTGGCCTATACCGGCGACCCCGAGGGCGACATGATCGACGCGGGCGATGCGGTGCTGGCCGGACAGTCGGGCGACATGGATATCGTCGATGCGCTTGGCGGCGACGACCGGGTCGAGGCCGGGGCGGACGATGACGTGGTGTATGCCGGATCGGGTAGCGATACCGTGCTGGGCGAGGGCGGCGACGACACCATTTATGGCGACAGCAACATGGACGGCAGCGGGTCCGTCGAAATGGTGCGCGAGAGTTTCGAGTGGGACAAGATCGCCGATACCAATGGCGGATCGGGCACCGTGGATGCGGGCGATCCGCTGAATGGCGGGGTCACGCAGAACACCGGCAATGTCGATGTGACGTTTTCGGTGGTGAGCGCGACCAGCGGTGTGCAGACCGAGTTTGCCGACAATCTGCAAAAGGTGCATTCGATCACCGATGACGGCAACGGTGTGGATGCCTACAGTTCGATGGATTCCGAACTGGTCGGGGATTACGGCAGCGCGACCTATGCGTTCGATTTCTCGGATGAGGTCGAAAATATTTCTTTCCGGATCAATGACATCGATGGCGATGGCGTGGTCAAGATTTATGCCTATGACGCCGATGGCAACAAGCAGGAGCTGGACATCGACGCCGGGTCCTGCCTGTCTGTATACGATGCGGACGGGATTGCCGGAACCGAGGTGATCGACAGCAAGGGCGGCTACAAGGAAGATTACGCGCCGGAATATTCGGCGCTGGTGAACATCGCGGGGCCGGTCGCACGTATCGAGGTCGTGCATTACGAGAACGGTCCGAACAATTCGGGCATCAACATCACCGACATGTATTTCGACGCACCCGTCGGGGTGGTCGATGACGGCGCGGACGGGGATGATTCCCTGGATGGTGGGGACGGCAACGACGTCATCCATGGCGAGGGTGGTCAGGACACGCTGATCGGTGGTGAAGGCAACGACACGCTTCTGGGTGGTGCGGGCGATGATCTGGCCGAAGGCGGCGCGGGCGATGACTTCATCGACGATGAGCTGGGAGCGGCCGACGGCGAGGGGAACGATACCTTTTCGGGTGGTGTCGGGAACGACACGATCTGGGGCGGTAACGGCGATGATCTTCTGTCCGGCGACGAGGGGGATGATTTCCTTGGTGGCGAGGTCGGGAACGACACACTGATCGGCGGCGACGGGGCCGATACGATCTATGGCTATGAAGATGCGGATTACATCATCGGCGGCACGGCTGGCGACCATGTGGATGGCGGCACCGACGGGGACGACAACGACACGCTGGACCTGAGCGGCGAAGGCCCGCTGCGCGTGGTCGATGAAACGCTGGATGCGGATGGCGATTCCACCTCGGGAACGGTCGAGTTCCTGAATGCGGATGGCACGGTCTCGGGCAGCATGACCTTTGCCGAGATCGAAAACCTGATCCGGCCCGAGAACCTGGGCCCGGATGCGAAGGATGACACCGCCTCGGTGAACGAGGACAATTCCGTCACCATCCCGGTACTGGCCAACGATACCGACCCGGAAACCGACGCCTTGACGGTGACCGGGGCCAGCGATGGCGCCAACGGGACGACGGTTGTGAACCCGGACGGGACGATCACCTATACGCCCGACCCGGATTTCAACGGCACGGATTCCTTCACCTATACGGTTTCGGATGGCAATGGCGGCACCGATACCGCCACGGTGAACGTGACGATCAACGCGGTGAATGACGAGCCGCTGGCGCAGGACGATACGGCGACCACGGATTTTGAATCCGATGTCACCATCCCGGTTCTGGGCAATGACACGGATGTGGACGGGGATACGCTGAGCGTGACGGATGTCACCGATCCGGCCAATGGCAGCGCCGTGATCAATGCCGATGGGACGATCACCTATACCCCGGATGCCGGGTTCAGCGGCGAGGACAGTTTCAGCTATACGGTTGCGGATGGCAACGGCGGCACCGATACCGCGACGGTCACGGTGAGCGTGGCGGAAAACCCGCGTGACGGGATTGTCGAGGGCACCGGTGGCGGCGACCTGATCGACGACAGCTACACGGGCGATCCCGAGGGCGACATGATCGACGCGGGCGATGCGATCCTGCCGGGCGAAGGCCCCGAGGACGATATCGTGCAGGCCGGTGACGGGGACGATACGGTGATCGCCGGATTGGGCGATGACGATGTCGATGCCGGAACGGGCAATGACAGTGTGCTGGGCGAAGAGGGCGACGACAGCCTGCAGGGCATGGCCGGGGAGGATACCCTGGATGGCGGCACCGGCGACGATACGCTGGACGGCGGCGAGGACGATGACGTTCTGACCGGCGGCGATGGCCGTGACAGCGTGCTGGGCGGCGATGGCGACGATGTGATCGACACCGGCGCGGGCAGCAACGTCAACGATCACGAGACATTCGTCGGCGTGCCCTTCGAAACCGGGGCTGCCCAGATGGACGACATGGACACCGTGCATGGCGGGGCCGGGAACGACACGATCAGCACCGGCGACGATGCCGACAGCATCACCGGCGGCACGGGCAACGATGTGATCGACGGCGGGATCGACGACGACACGATCCACGGCGGCGACGGACATGATTTCATCGACGGCAACCTGGGGTCGGATTCGATCTTTGGCGGCGATGGCGACGATACGATCGAGGCCGGGATAGATGCGTTCTCGGATTATGTCGGAGACGATCCCACCCTGCCAAACCCGTTCCTGATCGACCCGGCGACGGGCCTGCCCGCCACCAGCGATCCGAACCCCGATGACGGGCGCGACTTCGTCGATGGCGGGGCCGGGAACGATGTGATCAACACCGGCGACGATGCCGACACGATTATCGGCGGCACCGGCCACGACACGATCAACGCGGGTATCGATGACGATTATGTCGAGGGCAACGAGGGTGACGATTCGATCACCGGCAGCCACGGCTCGGACACGATCTATGGCGGTGACGGCAACGATACGATCTGGGGCGGCTTCGGTAACGATCCGATCGCCGGGATAGACGGAGAAATCCCCGATGCCACCGATCCGGTTCCCGAAAACGGGCTGGACTATATCGAAGGCGGGGCCGGCGACGACCTGATCTATGGCGAGGACGACAACGACACCCTGCTGGGCGGCACCGGGAACGACACCATTTATGGCGGTGTCGACAACGACCTGATCTATGGCGACGAGGGCGATGACAGCCTGTTCGGCGGTGAAGGTTCGGATACGGTGATCGGCGGGGCCGGGAACGACACGATCTCTGGCGGAGAAGGTCAGGATGACCTGATCGGCGGGGCGGATCGCGACTATTTCACCGGGATCACCGGGGGCGATGTGGTCGACGGCAACGAGACCACCACATCGGGCGATCCGGCGGACGATTACGACACGCTGGACCTGACCGGCGCGGCCGAGGCGGCGAACCCGAACGGCAACCTGACGATCAACTACACGTCGGCCGACAAGGAAGACGGGTTCGTCGAGTTCAAGGATGCCGACGGCAATGTCACCGACACGATGACCTTCTCGAATATCGAGAACATCATCCCCTGCTTCACGCCGGGCACGGTGATCGCCACGCCCAAGGGCGAGCGTCTGGTCGAGGACCTGCAGGTCGGCGACCGGATCATCACCCGCGACAACGGCATCCAGGAAATCCGCTGGCTGGGCCGGCGCGACCTGCAGGGCCGCGAGCTGTTGCAGGCGCCGCATCTCAAGCCGGTGCTGATCCGCGCCGGATCGCTTGGGCATGGGTTGCCCGAGACCGATATGGTCGTCAGCCCGAACCACAGGGTGCTGATCAACAACGACCGGACCGCGCTCTATTTCGAGGAGCGCGAGGTTCTGGCCGCGGCCAAGCACCTGACCGGTCTCGATGGGGTGGATGCGGTCGAGGCCAGTTCGGTCAGCTATATCCACTTCATGTTCGATCAGCACGAGGTGGTTCTGTCGAACGGGGCCTGGACCGAAAGCTTCCAACCCGGTGAGCAGACCATGGACGGCATGGGCACGGCGCAGCGCGACGAGATCTACGATCTCTTCCCCGAATTGCGCGATGCCGAGGGTCTGGGATCGTATCAGGCGGCACGCCGTTCGCTGAAAAAGCACGAAGCGAAACTTCTGGTGAAATAGGGTTTGCAGCTGGTCGGTACGCCCTTGGGGCGTGCCGGCCCCTTGGAAACGGGGAAGGGGCTGTCCTGTTTTCCTGACGTGGATAATCCCGGCTTTTGGCCGGGATTATCTCGTTTTCGCAAACAATAACGCCGTTACCGTCCGGTGCGCGCGCGCCAGGCGGCCCAGGCTTCGGGGGTGTCGAGATCGGTCGTTGCCCGGTTTTCCGGGAGGGGCAGGGCGGTGACCTCTTCGCGCGCGAGAACCGCGCGCGCGCCATGATCACCCGTGACATGCGCCAGCGCCGGGAACAGGCGGGCGGGAAAGATCACCGGATGGCCGGGGCGGCCAGCGCTGTCCACGGCGCGGATTGCGCGCTCCGGCTGGCGGGAAAAGGCCGCCAGCATTTGCGCCAGATCGTCCTGTTGCAGATCCGGAAGGTCGGCCAGAAGCACCATGAGACCCGAAGCGCCATGTTCTTGTGCCCAACGCGCCCCGGTGCGCAACGAGGCGGCGATCCCTTCGGCGGCCTGGGGGATGTCCTGCACGGTCAGCCTGTCGGAGGGCTCCAGCACGGCGCGGCGGGCGGTGTCGCCGGGGGGCAAGGTCACCAGCACCCCGGCCCCGCTGGCCAGCGCCATGCGGACCTGCCGCGCCAGGAGCGGCTGGCCGTCCACCTGTTCGAGCAGTTTGTCGCGTCCGCGCATCCGGGACGAGGCCCCGGCGGCAGGGATCAGGATGGCGACGTCGGGCATGTGCTCTCCGTTATCGGGGAGGGGCGCTGCCCCTCTTGGCCTTCGGCCAATTCACCCCGGGATATTTCTGCAAGAAGAAAGACAGGGGCTGTCCTTCTTCCGGTTCAAAATATCCGCGCCGGGGGCATCCGGCCAGCGGGAACTTGCGCGCGCCGGGTCAGCCGCGCATGCGGGTGCCGTCGGCGTCGAACAGCGGCGTGGTGATCAGGCGGGCGGGGCGCATCTGGCCGAGGATTTCGATTTCGGCTTTCAGACCGTCCTGCAGGTGTTCGGCCGGGATCAGCGCCAGCGCGATGGATTTGCCGGTGTGGTGGGAATAGCCGCCCGAGGTGCAGAATCCCTGGACCGTGCCGTCGACCCAGACGGGTTCATAGGCGTTGACGTCGGCATCGTCGGCGTCCACCTCGAACGCGGCCAGCCTGCGGGCGGGGCCGGTTGTGCGTTCGGACTCGGCGGCGGCGCGGCCGATGAAATCGGCGTCTTTGGTGAAGCTGATGAAGCGGTCCAGCCCGGTTTCCGCCGGGGTGTAATCGGGCCCGTATTCCAGCAACCATGCGCCGAAGAACTTGTCGAGCCTCAGCGACATCATCGCGCGCATCCCGAAGGGGCGTATGCCGTGGGCCTGCCCCGCGGTCCAGAGCGTTTCCCACAGCGCGCGCTGCGCCATCGGATCGCAGTAGATTTCATAGCCCAGGTCGCCGGTGAAGCTGACCCGCTGCACGAGGCAATCCACCATGCCGACACATGCGTGGCGGATATCCATGAATTTCATGTCCGATATCGGGTCGCGCGTGCAGGCGGACAGCGCCTCGCGCGCTTTGGGTCCGGCGATCTGGAAGCCGGTGAGGCGGTCCGAGATGTTTTCGACATGCACGCCCTCGGCTTCGTTCTGCTGGAACCAACGCATGTGATAGGCCTGCGCGCCATAGGAGGCGGTGAGCTGGAAGGTGGTTTCGTTGAGGCAGGAGACGGTGAAATCGCCGATGATCCGGCCTTTGGGGCTGAGCATCGGGGTGAGCGACAGGCGCCCCGGCTTCGGGATGCGCCCGGCCATGGTCCGGTCGAGCCAGGCGCGGGCGTTCGGGCCGGTCACGAGGTATTTGCCGAAATTCTGCACCTCGTTGATGCCCACCGCCTCGCGCACGGCCTTGACCTCGCGGGCGGTGGCCTGAAACGCGTTGGAGCGGCGGAAGCTGGGGGTTTCGAAGCGCGGTTCGTCGGGGGCCGCGAAATAATTGGGCACCTCGAGCCCGTATTGGTGGCCCCAGACCGCGCCGAGGCCGTCGAACACCTCATACATCGGCGTCTGGCGGAAGGGGCGCGCGGCGGGCAGTTCCTCGTTCGGATAGGAGACCGAAAAGCGTTTCTGGTAGTTCTCGATCACCTTGGGGCGGGTGTAGCCCGGTGTGATCCAGTCGCCATAGCGGGCCACGTCCATCGCGCTGACGTCGCGTTCGCATTCGCCACTTGTCATCCACTGCGCCAGCATCAGGCCGACGCCGCCGCCTTGGGAAAAGCCCGCCATCACCGCGCAGGCCGACCAGTAATTGCGCAGCCCCGGCACCGGGCCGACCAGCGGATTGCCGTCGGGGGCAAAGGTGAAGGGGCCGTGGATCACCGATTTGACGCCCGCGCGTTCCAGCGCCGGGAAGCGGCGATAGGCAAAGGCGATGCTGTCCTCGATCTTGTCGAAATCGTCGGGCAGGAGTTCGTGGCCGAAGTTCCACGGCGTGCCGTCCACCGCCCAGGGGCGGCAGGGTTGTTCGTAGAACCCGATGCACAGCCCGCGCCCCTCTTGCCGCAGATAGGATTCGCCGGCCGGGTCCATGACATGGGGGTGTTCGCCGCCCGCGTCGATGATCGCGGCGATTTCGGGGACCTCCCCGGTGACAATATACTGATGCTCCATCGGGTGCAGCGGCAGGTAGAGGCCCGCCATCGCCCCGACCTCGCGCGCCCAGAGACCGGCGGCGTTGACCAGGTGTTCGGCGTGGATGGTGCCCTTGTCGGTCACCACGTCCCAGGTGCCGTCGGGGCGTTGGTTGGTTTCATGCACATGGCAATGGGTTTCGATGCTGGCCCCGCCCATGCGCGCGGCCTTGGCATAGGCGTGGGTGGTGCCGGACGGGTCGAGATGGCCATCGAGCGGATCGTAAAGCGCGCCGATGATCCCGTCGGTATTGGTGACGGGGGCGATTTTGGCGATCTCTTCGGGGGTGACGATTTCGGTTTCCAGCCCCATGTAGCGGTGCTTGGCCCGTTCGGCGAGCAGCATGTCGAAGCGGTCCCGATTGTCGGCCAGCGTCACGCCGCCGACATGGTGCAGCCCACAGGAGAGGCCGGTGATCTCTTCGAGTTCCTTGTAGAGCCTGATCGTATAGCCCTGAAGCGCGGCCATGTTGGTATCGCCATTGAGCGTATGAAACCCGCCCGCCGCATGCCATGTGCTGCCGCTGGTCAGGTCCGAGCGTTCGATCAGCATCACGTCGGACCAGCCGAGTTTCGTCAGGTGATAGAGCACACTGCATCCGACGACTCCGCCGCCGATCACGGCCACACGGGTGGTGGTTTTCATGGGGGCCTCCTGCTGCTTGTCGGGATCAGAGTGGGGCGCGCGGGAGGGTCGGGCATGTCGAAAAACGACAATGGGTGTCGTTGTTGGTTTATCGTGGGGCCGGGGCGGGGCGATGCGAAATCCCGGTGCGGACTTGTATGCTTGCGACCAATCATGTCGTGAACCGGCAACATCCGGGCCGGCAAGGGCGTCAGGCTGGTTGCGAAACAGCCGGGGAACTGGACATGAAAACCCACGCACAGGCCGTCGTCATCGGCGGGGGCGTCATTGGATGCTCGATCCTTTACCATCTGACCAGGGCGGGATGGAACGATGTCGTGCTGCTGGAGCGCGACGAGCTGACGAGCGGCAGCACTTGGCATGCGGCGGCCAATATTCACGGGCTGCATGACAGCGCCAATATCAGCCGCCTGCAGCATTATACGATGACGCTCTACAACCGGCTGGAAGAGGAAACCGGCCAGTCCTGCGGCGTGTTCCAGCCCGGCAGCCTGTACCTGGCGCAGACCGAGGCGCGCGAACATCAGTTGCGCCTGCAAGCCGCCAAGGCGGACCTCTATGGCATGAATTTCAGCGAGATCGGCCGCGATCAGGCGCAGGAGCTTCACCCGCTGGTCAATTTCGACGGTATCCGCTGCATCATGTGGGAACCCGATGGCGGCAATGTGGACCCGTCGGGCGTGACCAATGCCTATGCCGTGGGCGCGCGCCAGCGGGGGGCGGAAATTCATCGCTTCACGCCTGTGACGGCCACGGTGCAGCAGCCTGACGGCACTTGGATCGTCGAGACCCCCAAGGGCGAGATCCGCACACCCTGGGTGATCAATGCCGCTGGGCTGTGGGGGCGTGAAGTGGCGAAGCTGGCCGGGGTCGAAGTGCCGCTGCAACCGACCGAGCATCAGTATTTCGTCACCGAAACCATCGCCGGGATCGCGGGGCTGGACCGCCGCCTGCCCTCGGTCGCGGATCGGGATGGGGAATATTACCTGCGCCAGGAGGGCAAGGGCCTGCTGATCGGGGCCTATGAGCGCGACATGCGGTTCTGGGCCGAGGAGGGCACGCCGCTGGATTTCGCGCATGATCTGTTCCCCGACGATCTGGAACGCATCATGGAAAACGTGATGCGCGCGATGGAGCGCGTGCCGGTGGCCGCCGAGGCCGGGATCAAGCGGGTGATCAACGGGCCGATGATCTGGAGCCCGGACAGCAACGTGATCCTTGGGCCGGTGCCGGAAAAGAAGGGCTATTTCATGTGCGGCGGGATCATCCCCGGATTCAGCCAGTCGGCGGGCATGGGCCTGATGGTGGCGCAGTGGATCACGACAGGCGAGATGCAATACGACATGTTCGCCTGGGACATGGCGCGGTTCGGCGAATGGGCCAATGACCGCGCGTTCGTCAAGGCGAAGGTCAGGGATGTCTATGCCCATCGCTTTGCCATCCATTACCCGAACGAGGAACGCGCTGCGGGGCGTCCGCTGCGCACGCGGCCCGTTTACGAGGTGCAAAAGCAGATGGGTTCGGTGTTCGGCCTGAATTATGGCTGGGAACATCCGCAGTGGTTTTCCGATGCGCCCGGCGTGCAGGACAGCAACGGGTTCACCCGGCAGAACTGGTGGGGGCCGGTGGGCGAGGAATGCCGGATGCTGCGCGCGCGGGCGGGCATCATCGACATCTCGAACTTTGCCAAGTACCGGGTCAAGGGGCCGGGGGCCGAGGACTGGCTGAATGCGGTTTTCGCCAACACCATGCCCAAGAGCGTGGGGCGGTCCTGCCTGACGCCGCTGATTTCCGTGCGTGGCGGGATTGCGGGGGATGCCACGGTGACTCGGGTGGCCGAGGATGAATTCCGGGTGATCAGCTCGGGTATGGCGGAACGCTATCACAAGCGGTTCTTCGATATGGTGCCACTGCCCGAGGGCACGAGTTTCGAGAGCGTGACCGAGGCGATCTGCGGCTTTAACGTGGCCGGGCCGAAATCGCGCGAGATGTTGCAGGGGCTGACCGATGCCTCGCTGGCGACCGGGGATTTTCCGTTCATGCGCTCGCGGACGATCAAAGTGGCGGGGGTCGAATGCCTTGCGCTGCGGGTCAGTTTTACCGGCGATCTGGGGTGGGAATTACACTGTGCGACCGAGGATCAGGCGCAGCTTTACGCGGCGCTGCTGGAGGCCGGGAAAGAGGTGGGCGCGGGCCCGGTGGGCGCGCGGGCGCTGATGTCGATGCGGATCGAAAAGGGCTATGGCTCGTGGAGTCGCGAATACAGCCCGGAATACTGGCCGCATGAGGTGGGGCTGGCGCCGCTCTGCAAGATGGACAAGGATTTCCTGAACAAGGGCGCGTTGCAGGAGGCGCTGCAAAAACCTGCGCGCGAGGATCTGGTGCTGATCGCGGTGGACGAGGCGGAGGTGACGGCCTCGAACGCCGATGCCACGGGCGGCGAGCCGATCCGCAAGGACGGTGTGCCGGTGGGACGCGTAACCTCGGGGACCTATGGCTACAGCGTGGGGATGAGCCTTGCGCTCGGCTATGTCAAACACGGGACAGCCGCGCCGGGCGACGCGGTGGAGGTGATGATCCTCGGCCGTCCGCACAAGGGGCGGATCCTGCACGAACCGCCATTCGATCCGAGGGGCGAGAAATTGCGGTCGTGAGGAGGCTCAGGACAGGGCGACTGCGGTTTAAGATTGAGGTGCAACGGCATGATTTCTTGAAAAGAAATCGGAGCGGAAACTTTTCAAGTTTCCGGCTGTGGTGCACGGATGGCGATCACAACTTGCGGATCTTCAGCTTGGTGATGCGGTTGTCGGATTTCGCGGCGACTTCGAAATGGAAGCCGTGGAAGCTGAACACCTGATTGATCTCGGGGATCATCTGGGCCTCGTGGATGACCAGACCGGCGATGGTGTTGGCCTCGTCATCGGGCAGGTTCCAGTCGGTGGCGCGGTTCAGGTCGCGGATCGTCATCGCCCCGTCGACAAGGAAACGGTTGTCGTCGCTGCGCCGGATCGGGTGTTCGGCGTCGGGATCGAATTCGTCGGTGATTTCGCCAACGATCTCTTCGAGGATGTCCTCCAGCGTGATCAGCCCCTGAAGCGTGCCGTATTCGTCCACCACCAGCGCGAAATGGCTGCGCATACGCAGGAACTGGCGCATCTGGTCGTCGAGCGTGGTGGTTTCGGGCACGAAATAGGGTTTCATCGCCACGTCGCAGATATCGAACTGCTCGAGCGCCTCGGCGCTGACATTCTCGCCGCCCATCACCAGCTTGTGCATGGCGCGCAGCAGGTCCTTGGCGTGGACCACGCCGATGATGTTGTCGGGATCGTCGCGATAGACGGGCAGGCGGGTGTGGTTGGATTGCAGGCACTGATCGAGGATCGCCTGCGGGTCGTTTTCGGCGTCGATCATCTCGATCTGGCTGCGGTGGAGCATGATTTCCTCGACCGCGCGTTCGCCGAGATCGAGCGCGCCAAGGATGCGGTCACGGTCCTCTTTTTCGACCACGCCCTCGGAATGGCCCAGATAGAGGGCACCGGCGATTTCCTCGCGCACGGCCAGAATCTGGCTGTCGGGGTCGGTTTTCACGCCAAAGACGCGCAGCACCCCGCGCACCAGCAGCCGCACGGCGCTGACCACGGGGGAGAAGACGCGTACCACCACACGGATCACCGGCGCGGCGCGCGCGGCGGCGGCTTCGGCATTGGTGATGGCGTAGGTCTTGGGCAGCACCTCGGCGAAGATCAGCACCAGAAGGGTCATGACCAGCGTGGCCAGCGCGACCCCGGATTCCCCGAACAGCCGGGTGAACATGGCCGTGGCCAGCGAGGTGGCGAGGATGTTCACGAGGTTGTTGCCCAGCAGGACCGAGCCGATCAGCCGCTCGTTGTCCTCGGTGATGTCGAGCGCCTGTTGCGCGCCGGTATCGCCCTTGTCGGCGCGGGCGCGCAGTTTGCCGCGCGAGGCGGCGGTGAGCGCGGTCTCGCTGCCCGAAAACAGGCCCGACAGCACCAGAAGTGTCAGGATCGCCGCAGCCGTGATCCAGAAGGCGGCATCGAGTGTCAGTGATGATGGTTCCATGAAGCAGGGCGTCCGTTTGTCCAATAGCGGTTATGGGGCGCGGGCGGGCGGCAATCAAGGGAGGAATGTCATGATGCCGGGCGATCCGGGGCCTCATGATGCATCGGTGTTGTGCGTCGTCGGAGTGGCGCGGGCGGCGATGGGGCGCTTGAGACGGGTTATGGATCGTCCGAGGGGGGCGTGTCGCCCGATTTGCGCCGTGCGGCCACCGCCAGCGGATGATGCTGCTGCACCAGATCGCGCAGGCGTTCTTCGAGCACATGGGTGTAAATCTCGGTCGTGGCGACATCGGCATGGCCCAGAAGTGTCTGAATCGCGCGCAGGTCGGCGCCGTTGGCCAGAAGATGCGTGGCAAAGGCGTGGCGCAGCGTATGCGGGGTGACCTTGGCCGGAGAGACCCCGGCGGCGACGGACAACTCCTTGATCAGCGTGTAGAAGCGGTGCCGGGTCAGATGCCCGGCCTTGCCGGTCGATGGAAACAGGAAGGGTGAGGGCGCGCGCCCCTTTTCGCGGGCCTTGTCCTGTGCGGCGTCGCGAACCGTCAGCCATTCGGCCAGCCGGTCGCGCGCGTCGGGAGACAGGGGAACCATGCGTTCCTTGCCGCCCTTGCCCTTGATCAGCAGCATCTGCGGATCGCCGCGCGCGGCGGCGACGGGCAGGGCGACCAGTTCGCTGACCCGCATGCCGGTGGCATAGAGCAATTCCATCAGGCAGGTGTTGCGCGCACGCTCCGCGTCCGAGCGGCCATGGCCGCGCGCGGCGGCAAGCAGGCGGTCGACCTCCTCTTCGCTCAGCGTTTTGGGCAGTTTCCGGTCGCGGCCCGGTCCCTTGATGCGGATTGCCGGATTGTCCTCGCGCAGGCGGTCGTCAAAGGCGAAGCGGTAAAGCTGTTTGATGGCCGACAGGCGGCGGGCGCGGGTGGACCGGGCCAGCCCCTGCGCATCGCAATGGACAAGGTAGTTTTCGATGTCCCGTTGCGTGGCGCCCGGAATATCGAGTGCCTGGGAGGTCAGCCAAGTGTCGAAATCCGCCAGATCGCGGGCATAGGCCTGCAGGGTGTTCTGCGCTGCACCCAGTTCGGCGGCCTGCGCCTCCAGAAAGGTGGAAATCCAGCGTCGCCCTGTGTCCGGCACGATCTCAGCCCCGGCTTTCGAGCAGCAGCAGTTGCAAGGCCGCGCGGCGGGCGGTGTCCTCAAGCCCGACGGCGCGCAGGGTGCTCAGGGCGTCGGTTATCTCGTCGAAACCGCGTGGGCCCGCGCGATCCAGCGACAAGGCTGCGGTCAGGATCGCCTGGCCCAGCTTGCCGCTGTTCAGCAACCCGGCATAGGCCGGGGCGGGGCCAGAGGCGGTGAAGGCCGCGACGATGGATTGTTCCAGTTCGGTTTGCGCCTGATCGGCGCGCGGTGCCCCACGGGCCAGACCGGCCAGGAAGGGCAGTGTTTCCCCGGCTTTGGGCGCGGCGCTTTCATAGGCGGGAGACAGAAGCGCGATGCGCAGGGCCAGCGTGGAGGCGGGCCCATCGGGGAGCGGTTGCGCGATCAGGGCCTCGCCAAAGAGTTCGGCAAAGGCGATTTGCAGGCCTTGCGCCCGCATCGCGCGCCAAGCGGTGGGCAGGGTGGCGGCGATCCGCTCGGGGGCGGCGCTGCTCAGGGCGCGATCGAAATCCTGTATCGCGGCGACCCTGTCCCACACGCCGCCCGACGCGGCGGGTTTGCGCTCGGTATAAAGGCCCAGCAGGCGGTTGGACGGCAAAGCGCCGGCCTGCGCCAGACGTTCGGCGGCTTCGAGCCGGGCCTTCCAGCCGGCGGTGGGGCGCAGATCGGCCATGGCATAGGCGCGCGGCAAGCCACCGGTGGGCAGGGGGCGGCCCATGGCCTCGTACAGGCGGAAGGTCAGGGGCGTCATCTCTGGCGGCGGGGCCAGTGCCGGGCCGTTGTCTATGGTTTCCGGGTCCAGGAACTGCGCCAGAAGATCGGCGTGCAACGGCGTCAGAAGCCCGAGCGCCTGCGCCGTTTCATAGGTGAGCGCGGCGGTCTGCCAATCTCCTGCGCGGGCGGTGCAGAAAATGCGCGCGCTGTAGCGGGGGCTCAGCGACGGACGCTTGGCCAGAGCGGCGCAAGGGGCGTCCTCGGCCCCTGCCAGCAGCGACAGGTCCAGCCACCGGTCGAACAAGGGTTCGGTTTCGGGGCCCGCACGCTCCATCAGGGCGAGAGCGGGATCGACCGCTCCGAATTTGCTGAGCGCATCCAGTCGCGCCTTGAGGAAACGGGCATCGGTTCCGGCATCGGCGGGGGCGTCGGCCTCGGCCAGCAGCAGCGTGTAGTAAAGCGCCTGCGTGGCGGGCAAGGGGGTGGCGGGCAGGTTGGACAGTTGCGCACTGAGCCGGTCGGTGGTGCTGGCCTGCCACAGCGTCGTGGGCAATCCGGTGGTCGATCCCGGCAGCAGCCCGACCGAATCGGACTGTTGCGCGTCGAGCGGCATCACCGTTACGCGCGGCACGGCCACACCGTCGGCCACCGGCGGGGCGTTGAGCGGCACAGCCAGTGGCGCCGCAACGCTGACCGATACCGGTTCGTCCAGCCAGTCGATGGCCGAAAGCGGCTCTTGCGCCTGCGCGGCGGACACCATCAATAGCGATACAAGGAGGGCTTTAGCCTGTCTCAAGTATGATTTCCTGGCGAATCTCATTGCTGGGCGGAGAGAAATCCGCACCGAAAAAAGGACCGATATAAGCATAGCCCACAAGCGCGATAAACGCCAGAATGGCGAGGTAAAACAGCCATTTGATCAGTCTGAACATGTTGGGCCTGCCTGTATTGGTCCGTATTTTTTCCAACTTTATAACTGGCATTTCAGACAAGATCACGTCATTCAGTGGCGAGATCCCGAATTTTGGCAGGGGAGCGCCTACAGTGAGTGCACCAGAGCAGTGGAAGCTGAAGAAAACCGTCGTTCTGGTCGGCATGATGGGGGCGGGAAAAACAGCGGTGGGCAAGGCCCTGGCAGCCGATCTCGGGGTGCCTTTCTTGGATTCGGACGCAGAGATCGAGCGGGCGGCGGCGATGAGCATCGCCGAGATTTTCGCCCGCGATGGCGAGGCGTTTTTCCGGGACCGGGAAACAGAGGTGATCGACCGGTTGCTGGAGGGCGAACACGGTATCCTGTCCACGGGCGGCGGCGCGTTTCTGGCTGAAAGAAACCGCAAGCTGATCTCGGACAAGGGGGTGTCGGTGTGGCTGAAGGCCGATCTTCAGTTGTTGTGGAATCGGGTAAAACACAAGAATACCAGGCCTTTGTTGCGCACAGTTGATCCTTATGCGACGCTGCGCGAGATTTACGAGGCGCGCGTTCCGATCTATGGCATGGCCGACCTGAGGGTCGAGGCGCGGCCGGAGTATTCGATCGAGGCGATGGCCGAAAAGGTGCGCGAGGCGTTGGCCGCGCGAGCAGATGTTCTGGAGATGGTGAAATGATGGAAACGGTGCATGTGCCCCTGGGTGAGCGGGCCTATGACATTCATATCGGTCCCGGATTGCTGGAGCGGGCGGGAGAGCTGATCGCGCCCTTGCTGCACCGTCCGCGCGTGGCCATTGTGGCGGATGAGCATGTCGCTGAAATTCATTTAACAACGCTTCTCAACGGACTGGAAAAAAAGGGAATTACTGCGTCGGTGATGACCCTTCCTCAAGGCGAGGCCACGAAATCCTGGCCGCATTTCGAGCGGGCTGTCGAATGGCTCCTGGCCGAAAGGATCGAGCGCAACGACATCGTGATCGCCTTTGGTGGCGGGGTGGTCGGTGATCTTGTGGGCTTTGCCGCGGCGGTGTTGCGGCGGGGGGTGCGGTTTGTGCAGGTGCCGACGAGCCTGTTGGCGCAGGTGGATAGCTCGGTCGGGGGGAAGACCGGGATCAACGCGCCGCAGGGCAAGAACCTGATCGGGGCCTTTCATCAGCCCAGCATGGTGCTGGCCGATACGGCGGTTCTCGGCACGCTGACCGAGCGGGATTACCTGGCCGGGTATGGCGAGGTGGTGAAATACGGGCTGTTGGGAGATTCCGAGTTTTTCCAATGGCTTGAGGAGAACGCTTCACGCGCTGCCGCAGGTGATATGGAGGCCCGGATCGCCGCCGTGAAACGCTCGGTCGAGATGAAGGCCGAGATCGTCGTGCGGGACGAAACCGAACAGGGGGATCGGGCGCTTTTGAATTTGGGTCATACATTCTGTCATGCTTTGGAGGCTGCGACGGGGTATTCCGACCGCTTGCTGCATGGCGAGGGGGTGGCCATCGGATGTGCGCTGGCCTTCGAGTTGTCGGCCCGGATGGGGCTGTGCAGCCAGGAGGACCCGAGCCGCGTGCGTGCGCATCTTCGAAACATGAAGATGAAGGTCGATCTGTCTGATATTGAAGGGGAATTGCCGGATGCGGATGGGCTTCTGGACCTCATGGGGCAGGACAAGAAGGTTGTCTCGGGCAAGCTGCATTTCATTCTGGCGCGGGGCATCGGAGAGGCCTTCGTGACCTCGGACGTGGACGCGGACGCCGTGCGCGGCCTTCTGGCCGAGGCTTTGGCGCAGCGCGGCTGAGTTTCGTACGTTTTGTACGAAATGTACGCGGGTTTTGTACGAAAATCGGGGTCATCCACGAAATTTGCGTCCATGTGGGACGCAAACCGGCCTGATACAGCGCCTGATATGGCGTTTCCGGTTGGCGGTCGTAGCGGTGCTCAGGCCGTCATGGCGCCGTGCTGGCGGTCTGGTGCGCCGGATGTGCGGGAGGCCGATGCGCGGGCGCGTGGCCTCAGCCGGGGAACCAGTGGCGGGTGCGGTTGGCGAAAGCGACCAGCGACAGCATGACCGGCACCTCGACCAGAACGCCGACGACGGTGGCCAGCGCCGCCCCCGACCCGAGGCCGAACAGGCTGATCGCTACGGCGACGGCCAGTTCGAAAAAGTTCGACGTGCCGATCAGCGCGCAGGGGGCGGCCACGTTGAAAGGGATGCGCCACAGCCGCGCCAGGCCGTAGGCCAGTGCGAAGATGCCATAGCTTTGCAGAAGCAGCGGCACGGCGATCAGGGCGATGACCAGCGGCGTTTCAAGGATCACCTGCCCCTGAAACCCGAACAGCAGGATCACCGTGACCAGAAGGCCGATCACGGTGACGGGCTTGATCCGGTCGCGGAAGGTGTCGACCGCCGCTTCGCCGCCCTGCACCATGAGGCGTGCGCGGGTCAACAGCCCGGCGACCAGCGGAATGACGATGTAGAGCACCACCGACAGCACCAGTGTTTCCCACGGCACGGCGATGTCGGTAACGCCCAGCAGGAAGGCCACGATGGGCGCGAAGGCGAAGACCATGATCACGTCGTTCACGCTGACCTGCACCAGCGTATAGGTGGCATCGCCGCGCGTGAGTTGCGACCAGACGAACACCATCGCGGTGCAGGGCGCGGCGCCCAGCAGGATCACCCCGGCCAGGTAGGCCTGTGCATCGTCGGGCGGGATCAGCCCGGCAAAGACATGGTTGAAGAACAGAACGCCGAGCGCGGCCATGGTGAAGGGCTTGATCAGCCAGTTGACCAGCAGCGTCACGATCAGCCCCTTGGGGCGTTCGCCGATGTCGCGCAGGGCGGTGAAATCGACGCCGATCATCATCGGGTAGACCATCGCCCAGATCAGCAGCGCCACCGGCAGGTTGACCGAGGCGATTTCCAGAGCGGCAAGCGTTTGGAAGAGGCCGGGAACGATATTGCCCAGAAGCAGCCCCGTGCCGATAGCCAGCGCCACCCAGAGCGACAGCCAGCGTTCGAACATGCCCATGACGGGCAGCGTTTGGGGCGTGCATTGATCGGCCATTGCGGGGTCCTTGCGGGTGAGGTTTGGAATTTCGTTATTTTGAGAAGTATCGAAGTGTGTGGCCGGATGCAACGGTTTGTCGCCGCTCTCATCGCCGTTTTTCGGTGGCGGATGGCCCAAAGCCCGCCGGGCTTTGGGCAGCGCGTTCGTTCAGTCGGCCAGCTTGACCAGCGCGTGACGCTTCTTGCCCGCGCTCAGCTTGATCGGTGAGGCCAGGGCGGCGGCGTCGATCATCAGCCCGGCATCGGTCAGCGGGGCGTCATCGAGCCGCGCGCCGTTTTCGGCGATCAGGCGCTTGGCCTCCTTGCCGGATTTGGCAAGGCCCGACTTGACGATCAGTTGCACCACGGAAATCCCGCCATCGGCCAGATCGGCGACACTGAGGTCGAGTGTGGGCAGGTCATCGCCGGTGCCGCCCTTTTCGAACACTTCGCGGGCGGTGGCCTCGGCGGCCTGTGCGGCCTCGGCCCCGTGCAGAAGGGTGGTGACCTCGTTGGCGAGGATCACCTTGGCCTCGTTGATTTCAGAGCCCTGCAGCGCGCCGAGCCGGTCGCATTCGTCGACGGGCAGTTCGGTGTAGTATTTCAGGAACCGGCCCACATCGGCATCGGTGGTGTTGCGCCAGAACTGCCAGAATTCGTAAGGGCTGAGCATGTCGCCATTGAGCCAGATCGCGCCGCCCGCCGATTTGCCCATCTTGCGTCCGTCCGAGGTGGTCAAGAGCGGTGAGGTGAGGCCGAAAATCTCGCTTCCTTCGACGCGGCGGGTCAGGTCGATGCCGTTGACGATGTTGCCCCACTGATCCGAGCCGCCCATTTGCAGGGTGCAGCCATAGCGGCGGTTCAACTCGAGGAAGTCGTAGGCCTGCAGGATCATGTAGTTGAATTCGAGGAAGGACAGGGATTGTTCCCGGTCCAGCCGCGATTTCACCGACTCGAAGCTGAGCATCCGGTTGACCGAGAAATACCGCCCGATGTCGCGCAGGAACTCGATGTATTTCAGCTCGTCCAGCCATTCGGCGTTGTTGAGCATCATCGCGCCGGTGGTGTCGTCGTATGACAGGTAGCGGGCAAAGACCTGCTGCATGCCACCGATGTTTTCGGCGATTTGCGACTCGTCCAGCAGGGGGCGTTCGTCCGAGCGGAAGGAGGGATCGCCCACCTTGGTGGTGCCGCCGCCCATCAGGGTGATCGGGCGGTGGCCGGTCTTTTGCAGCCAGCGCAGCATCATGATGTTCAGCAGATGCCCCACATGTAGTGATTTCGCGGTGGCGTCATAGCCGATATAGGCCGTCACCGCGCCCGCCATCAGGCTGTCGTCCAGCGCCTGAAGGTCGGTGCAGTCCGCGAGGAAGCCGCGCTCTTGCATGATGCGCAGGAATTCGGACTTGGGGTGGTAGGTCATATCGCTTGTCCCGGTCTTGATTGCGCGGCATGTATAGGCACGGAACACGCGAAGGGAAAGGCCATGTTGAAAGCGGGGCGTATCCGGGCACTGGGCGCAATGTCGGGCACGTCGCTCGATGGGGTGGATGCCGCCGTGGTCGACACCGATGGCGAGCGGATTTATGGCTTTGGCGATAGCGTGTACCGGGCGTATTCGGCGCAGGAACAGGCAGTGCTGAGCGCCGCGCTGGGCCGCTGGCCGGTGGACGATCTGGACGAGGTGCTGGAGGTGGTGCAGCGCGCGCATATCGAGGCGCTGAGCGGGTTCGAGGGTGTCGGGCTGATCGGGTTTCACGGTCAGACGCTGGCGCATGAGCCGCAGGGGCGGGGGACGCATCAGCTGGGCGATGGCGATGCGCTGGCCGAGGCGCTGGGCGTGCCGGTGGTCTGGGATTTCCGCAGCGCCGACATACGGCTGGGCGGAGAGGGCGCGCCGCTGGCGCCGTTTTACCATTTCGCCTGCGCCAAATGGATGGGGGCGACCGCGCCGCTGGCGTTTCTGAACCTTGGCGGGGTGGGCAACCTGACATGGGTGGACCCGCGCAAGGAGCGCCCCGAGGAGGAGGGCGCGTTGCTGGCTTTTGATACCGGGCCGGCGAATGCGCCGATCAACGATGTGACGATGGCGCGACGCGGCCAGCCCTTTGACCGGGACGGCGCGCTGGCGCGGCGGGGCGAGGTGGCGCAGGGGGCGCTGGAGCTGTTCCTGGACGAGCCCTATTTCCTCAGGATGCCGCCCAAGTCGCTGGATCGCGATGCGTTCCGGGACATGATCGCGCTGGTGGAGGAGTTGGACGATGCCGACGCGGTGGCCACGCTGACCGGGATGAGCGCTGCTGCCGTGCTGCGCGGGATGGAGCATTGCCCCGAACCGCCCGAGCGCCTGTTGGTCACGGGGGGCGGGCGCAAGAACCCGGTGCTGATGGAGATGCTGCGCGTGGCGCTGGATTGCCCGGTGGAGCCGGTGGAGGCCGTGGGGCTGGATGGTGACATGCTGGAGGCGCAGGCGTTCGCGCATCTGGCGGTGCGCGTGGCGCGGGGGCTGCCGACATCCTGCCCCGGCACGACGGGCGTGCGCGCGGGCGTGTCGGGAGGCACGATCAGCCGCCCGTCGAATGCCATCCGGACGATGGGAGGAGGAGGCGCATGATACCTTATGAGCTGGATCAGGGGGCCGGGCGGGGCCGCAGGCTGGGCCTGATCGTTCTGAGCACCGACGAAACGCTGGAATACGAGGCGCGGCAGGTGATCGACGGGCGCGAGGTGAACCTTTTGCATGCGCGCATTCCGGCGAACGCCCATGTGACGCCCGAGGACCTGTCGACGATGGAGGGCGAGATGACCTCGACCGCGGCGCGCCTGCCTGCGGGGCTGAATGCGGTGGGCTATGGCTGCACCTCGGGGGCGACGGTGATCGGCAGCGACCGGGTGGGCGAGTTGATCCGCGCGGCGCATCCCGATGTGCCGGTGACCGATCCGGCCCGCGCGGTGCGCGCGGCGCTGAAGCATCTGGGGGTGAGGCGGATCGCGCTGGTGTCGCCCTATGTCGATACGGTTTCGGCGCCGGTGCGCGCGCTGCTGGCGCAGGACGGGATCGAAGTGGTGGCCGAGGCCAGCTATGGCATGAGCGAGGACTGGAGCGTGGCGCGCATCAGCGAGGACAGCACCCGCGCCGCGATGCTGGACACCGGCCGCACCGGGGGCGTCGAGGCGATTTTCACCAGTTGCACGAACCTGCGCACCTTTGGCCTGATCGACGATGTCGAGGCGGCGCTGGGCCTGCCGGTGGTCAGTTCGAACCTCGCGCTGATGTGGCATGTGCTGCGGCTGGGCGGGATCGAAGACACCGACGGCTGGGGGCCGGGGCGGTTGTTTCGGAACGGAGAGCATTGATGAACGACAAGCGGTTGAAACCGGCCACAATCGCCGCCCGCGCGGCGGGGGCGCTGAATGCGGGGGATGGCGGGGTGATTCCCGGTATCTCGGTGGCGACGACCTATGCGCGGGGGGCGGACAATGCCTTGCTGCATCCGCGCAACATGTATTGCCGCGACGAGAACGATACCGTGCGTCAGGCCGAGGAGGTGATCCGCCAACTGGAGGGCGCCGAGGAGAGCCTGTTGTTCCCGTCGGGCATGGCCTCGGTCACGGCGCTGTTCCGCACGGTGCCGGACGGGGGGCGAGTGGTGATGCAATCGGGCATCTACTGGGGCGTGACATCCTGGGTGCGGGGCCATTGCGCGCGCCACGGCATCACGCTGGAGGAGGTGGATGCGACCGATCCCGCGGCGCTGGGCGCGGCCTGCGAGAGCCCCGCCGATCTGGTCTGGATCGAAGTGCCGTCGAACCCGTGGCTGAAAACCGTGGATATCGCGCGCGCCGCCGATCTGGCGCATGGCGCGGGGGCGCTGCTGGCGGTGGATGGCACGGCGGCCTCGCCGGTGCTGACGCGGGCGCTGGAGTTTGGCGCGGATATTTCGATGCATTCGGCGACCAAGTCGATCAACGGTCATACAGATGTGGTGGCCGGTGTCCTGTCCTGTCGGGACCGTGCGGCGCGCGTCTGGCAGCAGATCGCCCGTGAACGTCATGACGGCGGGGCGATCCTCGGGCCGTTCGAGGCGTGGCTGCTGATGCGGGGATTGCGCACGCTGCCCCTGCGCATGGAGCGGATGTGCGAGAACGCCTTGCGTGTGGCGCAGGCGCTGGACGCGCATGAGGGGATCGAGGCGGTCTGGTATCCCGGCCTGCCGGGGCATCAGGGGCACGAGGTGGCAGCGCGGCAGATGAGCGGCGGTTTCGGCTGCCTGCTGTCGGTTCTGGTGCGTGGCGATGCGGCCCGCGCCATCGGGGTGGCGGGGCGGTTGCAATTGTTCCATCGCGCCACGTCGCTGGGCGGGGTCGAAAGCCTGGTCGAGCATCGCGCCACCATCGAGCCCGACAGCGGCATTCCCGGCACCTTGCTGCGCCTGTCCGTCGGGATCGAGGATGCGGGCGACCTGATCGCGGATTTCGAACAGGCGCTGGGCGGGTGAGGCGCGCTCTCTTGCGCAAATGCGGTGGGGTTGCTATCTGCCAGTCAAAGCAAATCCGATCAAATTGATCGGAAAGACAAGAGGCCAAGGTGCAGTCAGCGACCCCGAGACTTGAGATTCGCAACCTCGTGCGCAATTACGACGGGCGGCGCGTGGTGGACGATGTTTCGCTCAAGGTGATGCCGGGGCAGGTGACCTGCCTGCTGGGGCCGTCGGGCTGCGGGAAATCGACCACGCTGCGGATGATCGCCGGGGTCGAGATGCAGGATTCGGGGGAAATCTGGGTCGATGGCAACCTTGTCTGCGACACGTCGTTCCGTATCCCGCCCGAGCGCCGCCATATCGGGCTGATGTTTCAGGATTTCGCGCTGTTTCCGCATCTGACGGTGGGGGCGAACGTGGCGTTCGGCCTGTCGGGCGACAAGGCCGATATCCAGCGCCGTGTCGATGAGTTGCTGGAGCGTGTGGGGCTGTCCAGCTATGGCGACAAGTATCCGCACGAGCTGTCGGGTGGGGAGCAACAGCGCGTGGCGCTGGCCCGCGCGCTGGCACCGCGCCCGTCGATCATGCTGATGGACGAGCCGTTTTCGGGGCTGGACAACCGGCTGCGCGACGGGATTCGCGACGAAACGCTGGATATCCTGCGCGAGCAGGACACCGCCGTTCTGCTGGTCACGCACGAACCCGAGGAAGCGATGCGCATGGCCGACGAGATCGCGCTGATGCGCGACGGCCGGATCGTGCAGCAGGGCGCCCCCTATAACATCTACAACGCGCCGGTGGATCGGGACGCGGTGGCGTTTTTCAGCGATATCAACGTGATACGCGGCAAAGTTCACGGGGCTTTGGTGCATACCGCCTTTGGCCGGTTCCTGACGCCAGGGGTGCATGAGGGCAGCGAGGTGGATATCGTCATCCGCCCGCAGCACATCAAGATCGACTTTGACCGCAACGGGCGCGGCCCGGACCCGACGATCGAAATGGGCACGGCGGCGCGCGGCGTGGTGCGGCGGGCGCGCTTCATGGGCAGCGAGAGCCTTGTGGAGTTTCGCATGGATCATGACGGCTCGATCATGCGCGCGACGGTGCCCAACGTGTTCCTGCCCAAGCCCGGCAAGCCGCTGTGGCTGATGATCCGGCGCGACAAGTGTTTTACCTTTCCGGTCAGGGCCTGAGAGCGCGGTTCGCGCGGCATCGGCGGCGTTTTCCGGCCATCGGACAAAGGAAATTGCCGATTTGTGGGGCCTGCGGCGGGATTGCGTCTTTCAACCCGCGCGCAGAGGGCTTAGATACGGTTGACGAAATGCCGGGGCCGCGCAAAAACAGGCCCCGACAATGGGAGAGACATTATGCTGAACAATATCGGCCTTCCGGGGCTTCTTCTGATCGCTGTGGTGGTGCTGGTGCTTTTCGGTCGCGGCAAGATTTCGTCGCTGATGGGTGAGGTGGGCAAGGGCATCACCTCGTTCAAGAAGGGTGTTGCCGAGGGCAACAAGGAAATCGAGGATGCCAGCGCCGACGCCGCCGACACGGCGCGCGACGTGACCCCCGAAGACGAAAAAGACAAGGCCTGAGCCCTAGATGTTCGACCTGGGCTGGACCGAGCTGCTGGTGATCGGCATCGTCGCGCTGATCGTCGTTGGCCCCAAGGATCTGCCGGGCATGTTCCGGACGGTGGGCAATTTCGTGGGCAAGGCCAAGCGCATGGCCCGCGATTTCAGCCAGGCCATGAACGACGCCGCCGACGAGGCCGGGGTCAAGGACGTTTCGGACAGCCTGCGCAAGGCCACGAACCCGGTGGGCAGCGCCATGGACGAGGTCAAGAAGGCCTCTTCGACCTTTACCCAGGACACCATGGCCGGCCCCAAGAAGAAAAGCGAGCTGAGCGAGGAACGTCAGGCGCAGGCCGACAAGATCCGCGCCAAGGCCGCTGAAAAGGCCACGGAACGCCGCGCCGCCGAAGAGGCCGAGCAGGCGAAGGCCGCCGCCGCGGAGGACGCATCCGATACCAAGGATGCGGGCAAGACCGCGACGGATACTGCCGAGGACAACAAGGCATGAGCCCCTCTGACGAGATCGAAGACAGTTCGGCACCGCTCATCGAGCACCTGACCGAGCTGCGCTCGCGGCTGATCAAATCGGTCGTCGCCTTCCTGATCGGCATGATCATCTGTTTCACGGTGGCCACGCCGATCTTCAATTTCCTGACCGCGCCGCTGTGTCAGGTGCTGGCCAGCCGGGGGCAGGATTGCGACCTGATCTTCATTTCGCCGCAGGAAGGGTTCTTCGTGGCGATCAAGGTGTCGCTGCTTGGCGGGTTCATCCTGTCGTTTCCGTTCATCGCCAACCAGATGTGGCGGTTCGTGGCGCCGGGGCTGTATAAATCGGAAAAGGGCGCGTTCCTGCCGTTCCTGATCGCCTCGCCTTTCATGTTCATTCTGGGCGCGGCATTCGCGTTTTATGTGGTCACCCCGCTGGCCTATGACTTTTTCCTCGGGTTCCAGCAATTCGGGCAGGGCGGCGAGGCGCTGCCGACGGGCGATCCGCAGAACGCCGCGCCGCTGAGCGTGGTGTTCCAGGGCTCGGCGCAGGAATACCTGAACCTGACGATCAAGTTCATCGTGGCCTTTGGCCTGTGCTTCCAGTTGCCCGTGTTGCTGACGCTGATGGGCAAGGCCGGGCTGGTCAGTGCCGAAGGCCTGGGCAATGTGCGCAAATACGCGGTGGTGGGCATTCTGGTGCTGGCCGCGCTGGTGACGCCGCCCGATGTCATAACGCAGGTGATCCTGTTCGTGGTGGTCTATGGACTGTACGAGATTTCCATCTGGCTGGTGCGCCGGGTCGAAACCAAGCGCGAGGCGCAGTTGCGCGCCGAGGGGCTGTGGTTCGACGAGGATGAGGACGAGGACGCGGCAGAAGAAGCCGATGCCGAACCCGAAACGGCCGCGCATCACGACAGCGACCCGTATGGTGAGGAAGAGTTCGACGATCCCTTGCTGGACGAGTTCGACAATGAAGACGACGACAAGGACAATTCCAAGTGAGCGACCCGCTTGAGCGCATCGCCGCGGCGTTGGAGCGTATGTCTCCGGCGCCGTTGAACGCCCCCGATTTCGACGCTGCCGACGCTTTTGTGTGGCATGTGGAGCCCGACCGGCTGGAGCCCGTGCCGCAGGTGAACCGGGTGGATATGTCGCTTCTGGTGGGGGTGGATCGCTCGCGCGATACGCTGCTGGAGAATACCCGCCAGTTCGCGCGTGGCCTGCCGGCCAACAACGCGTTGCTGTGGGGCGCGCGGGGCATGGGGAAATCGAGCCTCGTCAAGGCGGTGCATGCCGCCGTGCGCGCCGAAGACCTGCCGCTGAAGATCGTCGAATTGCAGCGCGAGGACCTGCCAAGCGTGTCGCGCCTGCTGAACCATCTGCGCGGCAGCGAGGCGCGGTTCATCCTGTTCTGCGACGACCTGTCCTTCAGCCATGACGACCAGCATTACAAGTCGCTCAAGGCGGTGCTGGATGGCGGGATCGAAGGGCGGCCCGAGAACGTGGTGTTCTACGCCACCTCGAACCGTCGCCACCTGATGCCGCGCGACATGATCGAGAACGAGCGCGGCTCGGCGATCAGCCCGTCGGAGGCGACCGAGGAGAAGGTTTCCCTGTCGGATCGCTTCGGGCTGTGGCTGGGCTTCCATCCCTGCGGGCAGGACGATTACCTGGCCATGATCCGGGGCTATTGCGATGCCCATGATATCGAAATCGACGACGACACGCTGCGCGCCGAGGCGATCGAATGGCAGGCCACGCGCGGCGCGCGGTCGGGCCGGGTGGCTTGGCAGTATTTCACCGATCTTGCCGGGCGGCGCGGCGTCGCGCTCTGATCGGGGCGTTTTCCCGGCGACAATACCCCGTGGAGCACGAGGGGCTGGCCCCTCGTGATGCCTGTGCGGGTCAGCTCAGGTAATCGTTGGGATCGACGCTGTCGAAGCCGTCGCGCACCTCGAAATGCAGGGCTGCCGCACCGTCGCGGCGAATCTCGGCCAGTTTCCCGCCGCGCTTGACGTTATCGCCCTTCTTCACCGCGACATTGGCGATGTTGGAATAGACCGTCAGCAGGTTGTCGGGGTGTTTGACCACGATGATCGGGATGCCGTTGGTATCTTCGGTGATCGCGGCCACGACACCGTCGGCGGCGGCGCGCACCGGCGCGCCTGCGGCGGCGGAAATGTCTATGCCGTCATTCTTGCCCTTGGCGTAATCGCGGATGATGTCGCCACGCACCGGAAAGGCCATGCGCGCGCCCGAGTTCGTCTGGGTCTGGGTGGCGCCCAGATCGGGGGCGCTGGTGGTTTGTACGGGTTTGGCCGCCGGTGTCGTGTCCTTTTCGGGCAGCGGCGTGGAGGCCGAGGGCGGTTCGGGCGTGGGCGATCCGGCGCCGGGGGCGGTGACCGCGGTGGCGGCGCTGCTCTGGTTCGCATCCGTTCCGCTGTCGGACAGGGCGACCGGGATCAGCAGGAACTGCCCTTCGCGCACCGAGAAGTCCGCCCCGAGCCCGTTCCATTCGGCAAGGCTGCGGACCGAGACGTTATAGAGCCGCGCGATGGTATAGGCGGTTTCGCCGCGCTCGACCTTGTGGCGCACGGGCTCAACCCCGGTTTGCGCCGGGGGCAGTGTGCTGCTCTGGACCGTGGAGGTATCGGGGGCGGAGTTGATCGCATCGCCGGCCAGGGTGGTGATGTCCACCTCGCCGAGGGGCTGGATCGGACCGCCGGCGGGTTCGGCCACGCGCGAGGGCAGGGCGATGACCTCGCCTTTGTTCAGCGGATCGCCGGTTTGCATGCCGTTATACTGCGCCAGGGATTGCGCATCGGCACCGATCCGCGCAGCGAGGCTGGCCAGGGTATCGCCGCGCCGGGCGACGGCCACCTGATAGCCGGGATAGGAGATGATGCCGCGGCTGTCGGGCTGCGGACGGGCGGTGGTGGCGGTCTGCGCGGCCTCTGCCGTGCTGTGGGCATTGCCGAAGGCGCCGCGCAGGTCGTAATCGAGCGGCTGCTGACAGGCGGCCAGCGCCAGGCATGCGGTGCCCGCGAGAAGCGGCGCTTTGGGGAAGGGGAATGTCATCTCGATCTTGTCCTCATGCTCCTGCGCCCCTTGTTGGCCGGGGCCTCTGCGTGTCAAACTCGTCAGCTGTCGCGCCCCAGCCCTTCGACCAGGGGCACGAACCGCACCGGGCGCAGCTCGTCATAGTCAAGGCCCGTTTCGGTGCGCGTGACGCGGATCAGGCTCTGGACGGCATCGGACTGCCCCACCGGCAGCACCATGATACCGCCGATTTTCAACTGCGCCAAGAGAGGTCCGGGCGGGTCTTCGGCGGCGGCGGTCACGAGGATGCGGTCGAACGGGGCCTGATCGGGCAGGCCGAAACTGCCGTCGGCGGTGACGGCGGTGATGTTGGTCAGGTCGAGATCGCGGAAAATCTCGCTGGCTTCGGTGACCAGCCGCTTGTGGCGGTCGACGGTATAGACCCGGCGTGCGAGGTGGCTGAGGATCGCGGCCTGATAGCCGCTGCCGGTGCCGACCTCGAGCACCTTGTCGCGGGGGGTGACCTGCAACGCCTGGCTCATCAGACCGACGACCGAGGGCTGGCTAATCGTCTGGCCGCAGGCGATGGGCAGGGGCATGTCCTCGTAGGCGCGGGCGGCGAAATAGCCGCGGATGAAGGGGCCGCGATCGACCTTTTCCATCGCCGTCAGCACGCGCATGTCGGTCACGCCCTTGGAGCGCAGCGCGAACAGGAACTGCATCTTGCGTTCGGCGATATCGCTGGCGTCGTCGGTCATTCTATCGCCTTGAGCGCCTCCAGCGCGTCATGGGCCGTCAGGTCGGCGCGCATCGGCGTGACCGAGATATAGCCCTTGAGGTTCATGTCGGCATCCGTGCCCGGTGAGGTGGGTTGCTGCTGCGGTGCCCCGGTCACCCACAGGAAGCGCCGCCCCGAGGGAGAGTGGATGGGTTGCACCCCGAAGCCCATGTCGCGGCGGAAGCCCTGCGGCGCGACCTTGACGCCCTTGACCTCGGCTGCCGGGAGGGGCGGGAAGTTGATGTTGTAGAAGATGCCGTAATCGTCTTCGGTCCACACACCGCGCTCCAGCAGTTTGCGCAGGGTGGGCAGGCCGTGCAGGCGGGCGGCTTCGAACGGGTCGGGGGTGTCCCTGACGGCGGGGCCGTAATACTGGCTGAGCGCCACGGCGCGGCAGCCTTGCAGGGCGGCTTCCATCGCGCCGCCCAGGGTGCCGGAATAAAGCGCGTTCTCGGCCGAATTGTTGCCCCGGTTCACGCCCGAGAGCACCAGATCGGGGCGGGCGTCGGCCATCACGTCATGGATCGCGGCCAGCACGCAGTCGGCGGGGCTGCCCTCGGCGGCGAAGCGGCGTTCGCCCATCTGGCTGACCATCATCGGGCGGGTGTAGGAAATGCAGTGGCCGACGCCGGATTGCTCGAAGGCGGGGGCGACGACCCAGACCTCGCCCTCGGGGCCGGCGAGGCCGGTGGCGATCTCTTCGAGAACCTTCAGTCCGGGGGCGTTGATCCCGTCGTCATTGGTGATGAGAATGCGCAATGCCCCGTGCCCCTTGTCTTGCCTGCTTCGTCTGCCTGTCTATCCGGGCAAGGCAGATGCGGCAAGCGTTTGGGGCACGCGCCTATTCAAGTGTGGCCAACAGGCGGCGGGCCTCGTCGGTGGCGCTGGCCAGCGGGGCGCGATCCTCGCCGGGGAAGAAGCGCGCGCGGGTGGCGGTGGCCATCGGTTGGGGCGCAAGCACATGCACCTGCGGGCCGGTGCGCGCGGTTTCGGCCTGCCAGCTGCGCGCCAGCGCGATCTGGGCCGCCTTGGTCGCGCCATAAGCGCCGAAGAATTTCTGCCCCGCGCGGTCGTCCTCGAAAAACAGGGCGCGGCCCGTGTCGCCCAGAAGCGGCGTGACAAAGGGAATCAGGCGGCCCGTGGCGGTGACGTTCACCTCGACCGATTTTTCCCATGCCTTTTCGTCCATATGCCCGGCGGGCGCGAGCGGCGCGGCGTAAACGGCGGTGTGCGCCCATGTGGCCACCGTGCCCCAGCGATCGTGGATCGAGCGGCAAAGCTGGCGCATGGCATCGACATTGGCGATGTCCATCGGCGCGAGCGTGGCCTGACCGCCCGCCGCCTGAATGCGGTCATCCAGTTCCTCGAGCGCGCCGGTGGTGCGGGCGACGGCGACGACATGGTGGGTTTTCGCCAGTTCCACGGCGAGCGCGAAGCCCAGGCCGCGCGATGCGCCGGTGACGAGGGCAATCTTTTGTTCCGGTGTTTCGGTCATGTTCGGGAAATCTCACCTGATTGCCGCGATGGCAAGTGCCTTTGATTGACAACCGCCCCCGCGATCCAAAATGTCGCGCCCATCTATGACATAAACACAGGGAGACACAATTCCATGTCGCAGGACAGAGTTCTCAGCAAGGCCGTGATCGGCCAGCAAACCCTGCTCAACACCGCCGGTCTGATTCTTGGCGGGTCGCTTTTCGTGGCGCTGGCCGCACAGGTGAGTGTGCCGATGTACCCGGTGCCGATGACCCTGCAAACGCTGGCGATCCTGATTGTCGGGCTGACCTATGGCGCGCGGCTGGGAGCGTTGACGCTGCTGGCCTATCTGGCCGAGGGCGCGATGGGGCTGCCGGTATTTGCCGGTGGCGGCAATGGCGCGTCGCTGGTGGGGCCGACGGCGGGGTTCCTGTTCGGGTTCGTGCCGATGGCGTATCTGGCCGGGCTGGCCGCCGAGAAAGGGCTTGCGCGCGGTCTGATCGGCACGACGGTGGCGGGCGCGGTCGTGACGCTTCTGGTATTCGTGCCGGGGGTTGCTTGGCTGAGCACCTTTATCGGGTTCGAGACCGCCGTTCAGGTGGGCATGATGCCGTTCCTTGTGGGGATGGTGGTCAAGTCGGCCATTGCCGCGATGGTTGTCCGGGGTGGCTGGAAGGCTGTCGAGGCGCACCGCGCGAAAGGCTGAGCCTGCTGGTCAGCGAGGCAATGCGCCGTCCCGTGCCGGGGCGGCGTTTTCATGTGAGGGGGCGGGCGCGGCCCGGCCTTGCGGTCCGGGCCAGATCAATGGCTTGCGTGGAGCAGAACACTTTCCGGGCGTTGGCCGTCAGCCCTCGCCGGGCATGTGCAGGACGAGGGTGCGCCCTTCTTCGGCCAGGTGCAGCGCGCCGGTTTCGATGGCGACGATGACGGCGCGGCCGATCCTGTCGCCGCGCGTGACGGTGTGCAGACGGCCCCGGCTGTCGAGAATCAGCGCCTCGGCGCCGTTCGGTTTCATGAAGGTTCCCAGAAGCGCGACCTGTCGGCGGGGCAGGACGTTTTCCTGCGTGGCGGCGGATTGAATCCTGGCGGTGCTGGCGGTGGTTTGTGCCATGTGTCGGTGCTGCCTGTATCGCGTTGTGACTATCGGAGTGAGGCCTATAGACCCTGTGGCGGACAGGTAAAACAGGGGGAACAGGGTATCGGCGGCAAGCCGCTGCAGCCCCAAGCGGCACGGGGCGGCAAACCGCTTATTCGGTCTGGTGGAGGGGGGAGCGGGGCAGGTGAGGCGGCGTTATTCCGCCGCCTTCACCTCGAAGCCCTTTTCGATCATGTCCGAGGGGGCCACCGGGTATTCGCCCGAGAAACACGCATCGCAATATTGCGGGCATTTGGCGTTGCGCCCCGACGATTCGCCCACGGCGCGGTAAAGCCCGTCGAGCGAGATGAACTTGAGACTGTCGACGGCGAGATGGTCGCGCATTTCCTCTTCGCTCATGGTGGCGGCGAGCAGTTTTTCCCGCTGCGGCGTGTCCACCCCATAGAAGCAGGGCCAGGCTGTGGGCGGGCTGGCAATGCGGAAATGCACCTCTTTCGCGCCGGCATCGAGGATCATTTCCTTGATCTTGCGGCTGGTGGTGCCGCGCACCACGCTGTCATCCACGAGGATCACGCGCTTGCCCTCGATCAGGGCGCGGTTGACGTTCAGCTTGAGGCGCACGCCCATGTTGCGGATCTGCTCGGTGGGTTCGATGAAGGTGCGGCCCATGTACTGATTGCGGATGATCCCCATCGCGTAGGGAATGCCCGATTCCTGGCTGAAGCCGATGGCCGCGGGCGTGCCGCTGTCGGGCACGGGGCAGACGAGATCGGCATCGACCGGGGCCTCGCGCGCCAGTTCCACGCCGATCTGGCGGCGGGTTTCATAGACCGAGCGCCCGCCGATGATCGAATCGGGGCGCGAAAAATAGACATGTTCGAAGATGCAGAAGCGCGGCGATTGCGGGCGGAAGGGGAAATGGCTTTCGACGCCCTTGTCCGAGATCACTACCATTTCGCCGGGCTCCACCTCGCGCACGAACTTGGCGCCGATGATGTCGAGCGCGCAGGTTTCCGAGCTGAGCACCCAGCCATCGCCGACCTGTCCCAGCACGAGCGGGCGCACCCCCAGGGGATCGCGCACGCCGATCAGTTTGGTGCGGGTCATGGCGACGACGGAAAACGCGCCTTCGACCCGGCGCAGCGCGTCTTCCATCCGTTCGGGGATGGTGCGTTGCAGCGAACGGGCCATCAGATGGATGATACATTCGCTGTCCGAGCTGGACTGGAAGATCGAGCCACGTTCGATCAGCTCGCGGCGCAGGGCGTCGGCATTGGTGATGTTGCCGTTATGGGCAATCGCCGCGCCGCCCATGGCGAATTCGCCAAAGAACGGCTGCACGTCGCGGATTTGCGTCGGCCCCTTGGAGCCGGCGGTGGAATAGCGCACATGCCCGATGGCCAGCGGGCCGGGCAGGGTTTCCATCAGCGATTGCTTGGTGAAGTTGTCGCGCACATAGCCGAAGCGGCGGGCGCTGTTGAAGCCCTGTTCGGGATCGTGGCAGACGATGCCGCCCGCCTCTTGTCCGCGATGTTGCAGGGCGTGCAGCCCGAGGGCCACGAAATTCGCCGCGTCGGTCAGGCCGATCACGCCGAAGATGCCACATTCTTCTTTCAACTTGTCGTCGTCGAACGGATGGGCAGGGGGCATATGCTTGGACAAGGGGCGTCTCCGAATCCCGGTCTGTCTCTTTTCGGCCCTTACTTAGTGGCTGAGGGCGCATATGTCACGAAACTATCACAGGAAACTGATTGCAACGCTCCGGCCTGTGCCGCCCGGCGGCACCGCAGAAACCCTGAACGGGTTTTTCGGGTCCGTCCGGGCGACCCCGTCGCGCGGCGGGTGTCAGCGCAGCGCCAGAGGGCGCAAGAGCCGGTTAAGCCAGTGGAAACGTGCGGGCCGGGTGGGGGCTGGCGGGGCGATCGCGCGGCCCATAAGGTCATGCGCCTTTTCGCTGCGCAGCCTGCGACCGGCCTGCATGTGATAGGCCGTGTCGATCGAGCCGTCGGGGCGATAGCGGATCGGGGTGGGGGTGACCTTGGGCATGTCGCTCTCCTGTGGTTGATGCGATGCGCCCATGATGCCGGGGCCGGTGGCGGAGCGCTTGAAGGCAGGCTTGCGAAACCCTTGGGATTTTCCTGATTTTGCCCCGACCGGCGGTTTTTCTTTTCCGGGGGGCGGGGTTTGATGCTTTAATCCGGGGATGGAATATCGCTTTGCAGATTGCGTTCTGGACCTGCGCCGCCATCGGCTGACGCGGACGCAAGGCGATGTTCATGTCGAACCGCAGGTGTTTGCATTGCTGGAATTGCTGGTGCGCTGCGCGGATCGGATCGTGACCCGTGACCAGATCATCGACCACGTCTGGCAGGGGCGCATCGTATCCGAGGCCACGATCAGCGCCCGGATCAGTGCGGCGCGCGCTGCCGTCGGCGACGACGGGCGGCGGCAGGCGGTTATTCGCACGGTCAACCGGGTGGGGCTGGAGATGGCGGTGCCGGTCGAGTGTCAGGAGGACGAGGGCGACGGGGCTGTCGGACTGCCGCCACCCGACGTGCAGGACATTCCCGAAATCCGCATGGCGAGTTCGGCGGATGGCAGCGGGATCGCGTGGCAGGTGTCGGGGGAGGGGCCGGTGCTGTTGCGGGCGGGGCATTGGCTGTCACACCTGGAACTGGACTGGAGCAGCCCGGTCTGGCGGCCGCTGATACACCGGTTGGGGCAGGGGCGCAGGCTGTTGCAATACGACCAGCGCGGCACCGGCCTGTCCGAGCGTGACTGCGGCGCGTTGACCTTGCAGGGGTTCGTCGAGGACATGGCCGCTGTGCTGGACGCGGCGGGGGTGGAGCGCGCGGCGATCTTCGCGGTGTCGCAAAGCGTGCCGGTGGCCCTGGCCTTTGCGGCGCGTCACCCCGAGCGTGTAAGCGCGCTGGTGCTGGTGTCGGGTTTCGTTCAGGGCAGCCTGTTGCGCGACAAGGCGCGCAGCGAGTCGATGACGGATACGTTCCTGAGCCTGATCCAAGGCGGCTGGGGCCACCCGGACAGTGCCTTCATGACCGCGTTTTCAAGCCTGTTCATGCCCGAAGGCACACCCGAGCAGATCGACAGCTTTATCGAGATGCAATTGCAATCCGCCACCCCGCAGCGGGCGGTGGAGTTGCGGCAGGCCATCGGCATGTTCGATGTGTCCGGCGAGTTGGACAAGGTGCGCTGCCCGGTTCTGGTGGGGCATGGGCGGCGCGATGCGGTGCAGCCGTTCGACCAAGGGCAGAAACTGGCGCAGGGGTTGCCGGATGCCCGGTTTTTCGCGTTCGACAGCCCCAATCACATCGCCCTGCCGCAGGATGCGGGCTGGCAGGCCATGATGTCGGCGGTGGACCGGTTTCTGGCGACGCAATCCGGGAACGGAACAGGCAATCGCGCGGCGCGGGGTCAGTAGCGTGACAGGACCACGCCCGCCGCGACCAGACCGGCGGCCATGAGACGGGTCAGGGAAACTTCGCGCGCGACCAATCCGAAGAGGCCCATATGGTCGATGGCGAGCGCCGCGACGATCTGCCCGAGGATCAGCACCGAACTCATGGTCAGCACGCCAAGGACCGAAACGCTGGCCAGCGTGGCCCAGACGAGGAACGCGCCCAGAAGGCCGCCGGTCAGAAGAAGGCGCGGGGCATGGGCCGCGTCGAGCAGCCGCCCGCCGTCGCCGGAGGCCAGCGTGACCGCCAGAAGCACGGCAAAGCCCACCCCGAACGAGATCGTGGCCGCGCCGAGGCTGCTGCCGATATGGCGGCCGAGCGCGGCGTTGAGGGGCGATTGCAGGGCAATGGCCGCCCCGGCGACGATAACGAGGAAGAAGGCCAGAAAGGGCGTGTTGATCATGGCGCGTCCTTCATCGCGGGCCGGGGCCGGGCCGGTCAGTTGCCGTCGGTCGTGGTCGTTTCGGGCGTTGCAGCGGGATCGGCGGCATCGGCGGGCGCGTCGCAGGCGCTGACCAGTTCTTCGTATTGCAGGGTGATCCAGCCGAGCGCCTGTTGCGGGTTGCCGTCCTGCACCTTTTCGGTCATGCGGCTGAACACGCGGGCCGAGCGGCTGTCGTCGATGGCGGCGATGTTCTGGCTGGTCACGACGGTTTCGTAGACGAAATAGGCGATGGCCACCAGCAGCACACCGCGTGCCACGCCGAACAGGAAGCCGAGCCCCTGATCCAGCCCGCCGAGCGCCGAGCGCTGCACCAGCGAGGAAAACAGCGGCGTGATCAGCGAGGCGACGATCAGCGCCACGGCGAACACGGCGGCAAAGGCCCCGATCATCGACAATTCGCAGCTGTCGGCGATGAAATCCCCGACGACGGGCACTTCCTTGATCAGCGGCTCGACCTGCGGTGCGAAGATGAAGGCCAGAATGCCGGCCACGATCCAGCCCGCGATGGCCAGCGCCTCGCGCACGAGGCCGCGCGAATAGGCCAGCAGCGCCGACAAGACGATAACCAGCGCCACGACGCCGTCGATGATGGTGAAACCTTCCATATGTCCTGTCCCTTGCGGCTTTTTATCCTGCGCCGAACACGTCCCCGACAAAAGCGGTCAGATCGCCCATGCGGGTGAGTGCCAGCCCACCGTCGCCGCCGGGTTTTCCGCCCGATGGCACAATTGCTGATGTGAAACCAAGTTTTCGCGCTTCTTTCAACCTGTTTTCGGTCTGGCCGACCGGACGCAGGGCGCCGGACAGGCTAATTTCGCCGAAAACCACGGTTTCCGTCGGCAGGCTGGTGTCCTCGCGCGCACTCAGCAGCGCGGCGGCGACGGCCAGATCGGCGGCCGGTTCGGAAATCTTGATGCCGCCCGCGACGTTGAGATAGACATCGAGCCCGGCAAAGGGGATGCCGCAGCGCGCCTCGAGCACGGCGAGGATCATCGCCAGACGCGCGCCGTCCCAGCCCACCACGGCGCGGCGTGGCTGGCTGTGCGGGGTGGGGGCGACCAGCGCCTGCATTTCCACCAGCACCGGGCGCGTGCCTTCGATGCCTGCGAACACGACCGACCCGGGGGCGGGGTTGCCGCGCCCCGAGAGGAACAGCTCGGACGGGTTGGCGACTTCGGCCAGACCGCCGCCCGTCATCTCGAACACGCCGATTTCGTCGGCGGGGCCGAAGCGGTTCTTGACGCTGCGCAGGATGCGGAACTGGTGGCCGCGCTCGCCCTCGAAATAGAGAACGGTATCGACCATGTGTTCCACCACGCGCGGCCCGGCGATCTGCCCCTCCTTGGTGACATGGCCGACCATGACGACGGAGGCGCCCTTGCGCTTGGCGAAGGTGGTCAGTTCGTGCGCGGCGGCGCGCACCTGGCTGACGCTGCCCGGCACGCTGTCGACGTTATCGGCCCAGACCGTTTGAATCGAATCGATGATCACCAGATCGGGGGCTTCGCTTTCCAGCGTGGTCAGGATGTCGCGCAGGCTGGTGGCGGTGGCCAGTTTCACCGGCGCATCGGCCAGCCCGAGACGCTGCGCGCGCATCCGCACCTGAGCGCTGGCCTCTTCGCCCGAGACATAGAAGGTTTTCAGCCCCGCCTGCGCGAAACGCGCGGCGGCTTGCAGAAGCAGGGTGGATTTGCCGATACCCGGATCGCCGCCGACAAGGATCGCGCTGGCCGGAACCAGCCCGCCGCCCAGCACCCTGTCGAGTTCGTCCATCCCCGAGGCGGTGCGCGGTGGTGGGGTTTCGCTGGCCGAGAGATCGGTCAGGGTGATCGGCGTGCCACGCTTGGCACCCAGCGATTTCGAGGCGGGACCGGCGGATAGCGGCGCCTCTTCGATGATGGTGTTCCACTCGCCACAGGCGTCGCAACGCCCCGACCATTTCGAGAACGAGGCCCCGCAGGCCGAGCAGGTGAAGGTGTTGAGTTTCGCCATGCGTCGCTATTGCCCGATGGGCCGCGGGGCGTCAAACCCCTATTCGGCCTGCGCGCCATTCCCCGCGCGGGGGCGGCGTTTTTCGCTCAGGTGGCCGATGGCGATGGAGGCCAGAATGCAGCCGGTGAACAGGTAAAGGCCCCAGGCCACCTCGATCCGGCCCAGACCGATGCCCTTGGAGATCGTGATATAGAGCGCGATCAGGAAAATGTCGGCCATTGCCAGCTTGCCGAGGATTTGCAGCGCCGGGAGCGCCTTGCGGCGCAGCAGGCCGAAATGGATCAGCGCGAGGCCGATGGTTTTCATATAGGGTGCGAAGAGGGCGAAGACGGTGACGATCAGCGCCAGCACCACGTCGCTTTTCCAGAGGCTTTGCAGCCCCGAGACGACGCTGATCTCGCTGAGGCCGAACAGCGGCAGGTTCAGCCCCGCGCGGATCAGCGGCGCGAACCACGCGACGGGGAACAGGACAAGCAGGGCGAGGTTGGCGTATTTGAGCATGACTGTGGCTTACCCGGTTCTTCTTCGGTGGCAAAGCCCGTGGGGGCGTCTCTAACGCACCGCCTCGATCGGGCCTTCGGCGCGGCCGTGAATGAACTGATCGAGGTAAGGGTCGCCCGAGGAGTCCATTTCGGCCACCGGGCCGGTCCATTTGATCACCCCGTCATGCAGCATCGCCACGTTGTCGGCAATCGCGCGCACCGAAGTCATGTCATGGGTGATGGTCATGGCGGTGGCGCCCATTTCCACCACGATTTCGCGGATCAGATCGTTGATCACGCCCGACATGATCGGATCGAGGCCCGTGGTGGGTTCGTCGAAAAAGATGATTTCCGGCTCGGCGGCGATGGCGCGGGCAAGGCCAACGCGTTTTTGCATGCCGCCGGACAGTTCGGCGGGGAACTTATCGGCCTGCTCGGGTTTGAGCCCGACGCGGCGCAGTTTTTCGATGGCGATTTCGCGCGCTTCGTCTTTGGGCCGCTTGAGTGAGCCGCGCAGCAGGCGGAAGGCCACGTTCTGCCAGACGGGAAGGGAATCGAACAGCGCGCCGCCCTGAAACAGCATGCCGAAACGCGCCAGAAATGCGTCGCGGTCGCCTTTGGTGACGTCCTTGCCATCGAGCAGGATTTCGCCCGCATCGTGCCGGATCAGCCCCAGAATACATTTCAGCGCCACGGATTTCCCGGTGCCCGAACCGCCGATGATCACCATCGACGTGCCGGTCGGGATGGTCAGGTCGACCCCCTGGAGCACCTTGTTGCTGCCGAATGCCTTATGAACGTCTTTGAGTTCGATCATTCCTCTTCGCCGTCATTCTCTGGTGAAGGGAGGCGTTTGACGTCTTCAGGCTCAGGAAGCTGATCGTATGCTTTGGTACCTTTTCTGGTAATGCTGACGACTTCTTTCATTCGTTCTGTCAGTGGCTTGATGTCCTTTCCAAATTTCCCGAGAGTTTCCCCTATGTCGTTTATCCCCCCCCGAACTACATCAAACATTCCTTTTGGTTTATGAATTTCTGCTTCGATCGCTGCAATTCTATTGAGCAGCCTTAACCTATGGGGTTCATCAAAGTCTGCGGTAACAAAAATGATACGACGCATCTTTTCGCATAGTTCTACTATTCGAGTCTTATCTTGCGGACTAATTTCAAAAGTTGGGATAAGATTGTCGCTATGTTCCTCTTGTTCCACACTTTTAATTTCATCTGCAAACTGTAGAATTCCGATGAGCCTTCTTACGATGGCAATATTTTCTGTGCCATTGTAAGTTGAATGGTTGTTGCTTAGATCGCTAAAGACACTTTTGAATTGTCTTGGAAGTGTCTCCAAGGCTGCGTCAACTATCAAATCCAGTCGATCTAAACTTTCCTGTGATACATCGGTTTCAGAACTAACATGCGAAAGCTCTGCTTTTAGAATTTCAATTATTTTTCTTGTCATCGATAAAAGCCTCAACTTGTAAAAAATAGCTCAGTTAGCAAGTAGTTCGAGGCGAGGATCAGCACGCTGGCGGCGACCACGGCGGCCTTGGTGGCGCGGCCCACGCCCTGTGCGCCGCGGCCCGACTGCATGCCGTAATAGCAGCCCATCAGCGCCACGATGAAGCCGAACACGGCCCCCTTGATCAGCCCCGAGACCACATCCCATGTTTCGAGAAAGTCGATGGTGTTGTGCAGGTACGTGCCCGCGCCGAAATCGAGCCGCCCGACCCCCACGAGAAACCCGCCCATGATTCCGATCACGTCGCCGACGCCGACCAGCACCGGCACCGCCAGCGTGGCGGCCAGAACGCGGGGCAGGGTGAGGTATTTCATCGGGTGGGTGGACAGAGTCACCAGCGCGTCGATCTGTTCGGTCACTTTCATGGTGCCGATCTCGGCGGCGATACTGGAGGCCACCCGCGCGGCCACCATCAGCCCGCCCAGAACCGGCCCGAGTTCGCGCGTGAGGCCAATGGCGACGATGGAGGGCACCACCGTTTCGGCGTTGAAACGTGCGCCGCCTGCATAAATCTGCAGCGCCAGCGCGCCGCCGGTGAACAGCGCGGTCATGCCCACCACGGGCAGCGACAGCCAGCCGATCTGCATCAGCGCCTGCAGGAATTCACGCCCGTAAAATGGCGGGCGGGCCAGGTGGGTGACGGTGTCGGCGGCGAAGATCGCCACGCGCCCGACCATCGCCAGCGCGGCCAGAACCTGCCGCCCGAGGCGGCCGAGGGGACGGGTGATCGCGCTCATCCGCCCAGATACCGGCGGGCATAGCGCGGCCCGAGCGCGGTCAGGATTTCATAGCCGATGGTGCCCGCGTTGTCGGCCAGCACATCGACGCCCTGTTCCGGCCCCAGAAGTTGCAGCGATTTGGGGTCGTATCCCAGATCGGTGACATCCACGCTGATCAGGTCCATCGAGATGCGCCCCGCCAGCGGGCAGGGCGTGCCCTCGGCCAGCATATGGGTGGCCGAAGCCATGGCGCGATGGATGCCGTCGGCATAGCCCGCCGCCACGGTGGCGATGCGGGTGGGTCTTTGGGCGGTGAAGCTGTTGGCGTAGCCGACGGTTTCGCCCGGCTCCAGATCGCGGCACTGGATCACCGGCAGGTCCAGCGTGACCACCGGGCGCGCCTCCTCGAACGGACGGCCGCCATAGAGGCCGATGCCGGGGCGGGTCATGTCGAAATGATAGTCCGGCCCCAGCAACACGCCGCCGGTATTGGCGAAACACAGCGGCACGCCGGTATCGGCGGTCATGTCGCGGAAGCAGTCGAGTTGCTGGCGGTTCATCGGGTGGTCGGGCTCGTCGGCGCAGGCCAGATGGCTCATCAGCAGGGTGGGGGACTGGCCGAGCGCCACCTCGCGGGTGGCGGCCCATTCGGCGGGCTCCATCCCCAGGCGGTTCATGCCCGAATCCAGTTGCACGCCGAAGGGGCGGCCCGGCAGCGCCTCGACATGGCGGATCATCTGGTCGAGTGAGTTGAGCATCGGCACGAGGTCCATGTCGCCGATCATGTCGGCATCGCCCGGCATGTGCCCGGAAAAGACGTTGATCACCGGGCCCGGCCCGAGCGCCTCGCGCAGCGCGGCGCCTTCTTCGGCCACGGCCACGAAAAACGTGCGCGCGCCGGCCCTCGCCAATGCGCGCGCCACGCGCCCGGCCCCCAGCCCATAGGCGTCGGCCTTGACCACGGCGGCGGTTTCACTGGTGCTTTGGCCATCCAGTGCGCGCCAGTTGGCGCAGATGGCATCGAGATCAATCGTCAGGGTCGCGGTACTCATGACCACGGGTTTTGACAGGATGCGGGCAGGGGTCAAGTGGAAACAGGCCCGACCCGCGCCAAGACGGGGCGAAGCGGCGCGTTGGTCGCACCGTTGCGCCTGTCGGATCGTTTCGGACCGGGCAAGCGGGAGCCTCAGAACTCCTGTTCGCCGTTCTGTTGCCAGGGTTTGACGAGGTTGCCGAACCGGGTGAACTGCGACTCGAAGGACAGTTCGACCGTGCCGATGGGGCCGTGACGCTGCTTGCCGATGATGACTTCGGCCTTGCCGTGCAGGTGCGACATGCGGTCCTGCCACGCGGCCATTTCATCGAGTTTCTCGTCCGAGGGTTTTTCGCGTTCCACGTAATATTCCTCGCGGAACACGAACATCACCACGTCGGCATCCTGTTCGATCGACCCGGATTCGCGCAGGTCCGAGAGTTGCGGGCGCTTGTCGTCGCGGCTTTCGACCTGGCGGGACAGCTGCGACAGGGCCATGACGGGGATGTTCAGCTCTTTGGCGATGGCCTTGAGCCCCATCGAGATTTCCGCGATCTCCTGCACCCGGTTGTCGGAGGTGCCGCGCACCAGTTGCAGATAGTCCACGATCAGCAGGTCGAGCCCGTGGGTGCGTTTCAGCCGCCGCGCCCGCGCGGCAAGCTGCGCGATCGGCAGGGCGGGGGTGTCGTCGATGAAGAGCGGGCAGGATTCCAGTTCCTTGGCGGCATCGACGAAGCGGCGGAATTCGCTTTCTTCCATGTCGCCCTGACGGATCTTGTGCGACGAGATTTCCGAGGCTTCGGCGAGAATCCGGCCCGCAAGCTGCTCGGCGCTCATTTCAAGGCTGTAGAACCCCACGACTCCGCCATCGACCGTACCTTCGGTGCCATCGGGCAGGGTGCCTTTGCGATAGGCCTTGGCCACGTTATAGGCGATGTTGGTCGCCAGCGAGGTTTTGCCCATCGACGGGCGACCGGCCAGGATCAGAAGGTCGGATTTGTGCAAGCCGCCCAGTTTCTTGTCCATGTCGATCAGCCCGGTGGACACGCCCGCCAGCCCGCCTTCGCGCTGATAGGCGGCGTTGGCCACGTTCACCGCGTCGGTCACGGCCTTGAGGAAGGACTGGAAGCCGCTTTCGGACTGACCCTGTTCGCTGAGCTTGTAGAGTTTCTGCTCGGCCTCGATGATCTGGTCGCGCGGCTCGCTTTCCACCTCGGCGCGGGTGGCCTTGCCGACGATGTCATGGCCCAGCCCGATCAGTTCGCGCCGGATTGCGGTGTCGTGGATCATCTGAGCGTAATCGCGCACCGCGAAGGCGCTGATCGCCGCGCCCGCGAGTTTCGCCAGATAGGCCGGGCCGCCCAGTTCCCCGAGGCCCTCATCGTCTTCGAGAAACGCCTTGAGCGTCACCGGCGAGGCAAGGTTGCCCTTGGCGATCCGCGCCACGGCGGTTTCATAGATGCGCTGGTGAACGGGGTCGTAGAAATGGTGCGGCTTGATGATCGAGGCGACGCGATCATACACGTCGTTATTGGTCAGCAGCGCGCCGAGAAGCTGTTGCTCGGCCTCGATCGAGTGCGGCATGGTCTCCGTGTTCTCGACTTCGGTGCCTGTGGCGTTGAAGCTGGTGACCTCGTTCATGCTCTCCCCCGATCCTGCTGAGGCCCGGTCATAGCGCCGCCCGGTGCGGGCGGGCAATGTGGAACAAAGCTGTGGACGGCCTGTGGATAAGTTTCAGTGGCTCATATTGCCCTTTTGCGGGTGGGTGCGTCAACATCTTGTGTTTGCAACCGTGGCCATCCGGCGGGGCGTTGCCAATAGGACGCAGCCCCGCTTTTTTGAGCAGCCGACAGGCCCGCAGCCGCACAAGGAAAGCGCGATTCGTTCCGGCGCGGCCTAGCTGCGCGCGGCCTGCCAGGCGCGGGGATCGTCGAGGAACGATTCGACACCGTTCAGTGTGGCGTCGTCGAATGCGCCCTGCGCGCGGGCCTCGGCCAGCACATCCCACCACGTGCACAGGTGGTGCAGCGCCACGCCATGATCACCCAGCGTCTTCTCGGTTTCGGGGAAGATACCGTAGTAGAAGATCACCGCCGTATGCCCGCAGGTGGCTCCGGTGTCGCGGATCGCGTCGACGAAGCTCAGCTTGGAGCCGCCATCGGTGGTCAGGTCCTCGACCAGCAGAACGCGCTGGCCTTCGCTCATGTCGCCCTCGATCCGGGCGTTGCGGCCATAGCCCTTGGGCTTCTTGCGCACATAGGTCATCGGCAGGGCCATGCGTTCGGCCACCAGCGCGGCAAAGGGGATGCCCGCCGTCTCGCCGCCAGCGACATTGTCGAAAGCCTCGAACCCGGCGTTGCGCATCACGGTGACGGTCAGGAAATCCATCAGCGTCGCGCGAATGCGCGGGTAGGAGATCAGCTTGCGGCAGTCGATATAGGTGGGCGAGGGCAGGCCGCTGGCCAGCGTGAAGGGCTCGTCCGCGTTGAAATGCACCGCACCGATTTCCAGCAGCATGCGCGCGGTCAGGCGGGCGATTTCCTCGGCGGAGGGGTAGGAGGTGGGGATCATCGTTTCTGTCCTTTGCGGGCGGGGCACCAGAGATTTCATGCCTCCGGCGGGGATATTTCAGGCAAGAAGAAAGCGGTCAGTCGACCTGCCAGTACAGGGGAAAGCCGGGATCGAACAGGGTGACGGGGCCATCGCCGGTGACGATCTGTTCGGGGTAGGCCACCGGCCGGTCGGTCTTGGTCAGGGTGATCGTGTCCTCATTGGCGGGGAGGCCGTAAAACGCCGGTCCGTTGAGCGCGGCGAAGCCTTCCAGCCGGTCCAGCGCGTTTTCCTCTTCGAACACATGGGCGAGGATCGACATGGTGTTGGTGGCGGTGAAACAGCCCGCGCAGCCGCAGGCGCTTTGCTTGTTGGCGTCGGTATGCGGTGCGCTGTCGGTGCCGAGGAAGAAGCGCGCATCGCCTCCGGTGGCCGCGGCGCGCAGGGCAAGGCGGTGCTCTTCGCGCTTGGCGACGGGCAGGCAGTAGTAATGCGGCTTGATCCCGCCCACCAGGATATGGTTGCGGTTGATGATCAGGTGATGGGTGGTGAGGGTGCCGCCAAGGCCGCTGTCGGCGGATGTGATGTACTCCACCCCGTCGCGCGTGGTGACATGTTCCATGACCACTTTCAGCCCCGGCGTGGCGCGGCGCACCGGGTCGAGAACGCGGTCGATGAACACGGCCTCGCGGTCGAAGATGTCGATCTCGGGGTCGGTGACTTCGCCATGCACGCAGAGTGGGCAGCCCGCCTCGGCCATGGCTTCGAGCACCGGGCGGACCTTGTCGAAATCGCGCACGCCGCTGGCCGAATTGGTGGTGGCGCCCGCCGGGTAGAGCTTGACCGCGGTGATCAGCCCCTCGGCATGGGCGCGGGCCACGTCGGCGGAGTCTGTCTCTTCGGTGAGGTAGAGCGTCATCAGCGGCGTGAACGCCGTGCCCTCGGGGAGGGCGGCGATGATGCGGTCGCGATAGGCGCGGGCATCGTCCGCGGTGACGACGGGCGGCACGAGGTTGGGCATGATGATCGCGCGGGCGAAGTGGCGCGCGCTTTCGGGCAGAACGGCGCGCAGCATCGCGCCGTCGCGCAGATGCAGGTGCCAGTCGTCGGGGCGGCGGAGGGTCAGGCTTTGGCTCATGCCCTGCGCTTTACACAATCGTGCGGGACGGTGCCAGATGGAACAGGCGCAAAAACGCTGGCCCCGCCGGGGGGCGGGATCACTCCACGTCGCAGGGCGGCATCGCCAGGCCTTGCTCTTGGGCCACGGCATAGGCCGCGCGCGAGGCCCGCCGGAAGCGGGGGCCGGGTGTGCGGCGCAAGATGCATTGCGACCAGAGGGCCGTCAGGTAATGCCGTTCGTCCTGTTCGAGCCGCGCCAGAACCTGCTTGAGGTAGGGCACATGGGTGTGGCGCGCGCGGTAAAGCCGTGCCAGGGCCCGCCGGTCCAGCCGGTCGGCGCTGAACTGCGCCAGTATGCGCAGCAACACGCCCATGCCCATCAGGTCGCGCTCGAGCTGCTCGCCCAGAAACCGCATGCGGAATTTCATGACGTTGGGCCGGGTGAACAATGCGGCGTGCATGGCGTCGAGCCGGACCTCGGGATCGTAGATCACGACCGCACGTTCGGCCGCATCCAGCATGTCGGGGGCGTAACCGTAACGGTCGTCGAAGGCGGTGCGCCGCATGTGGGTGAAACGGTCGTCCCATTCGGTCACGCGCGGGTCCAGCGTGGCCTGCGGGTGCAGGGCCAGCACCCTGGCCCCCGGCGCGGCCACCGAAAACGCCGCCGCCGTATAGCCACAGGCCCCGGCGCCATAGAATATCACCTGGTCGAATTCGTCGAAAAACCCGTCATCGGCCAGCCGGTCGAAATAGCCGTAGACGTGGCGATCGCGAAACCAGCTGTCTTCGCGGGCCACTACCGACAGGTGCGACCAGCCAAGCGCCTTGACCAAGGTCCAGCCGATGGGGTGCGCGGCTGGTGACAGGCTGGCGAGCCCCTTGTGCGTTTCGAACGTGACAAGCAGGATGGGTTTGTCTTCGTAGAAGACGGCGGCATGATCGGGCCCCAGGTTCTCGACATGGCCGTCAGCCTCGACGATCTCGTCAGCAGCGCGCAGCCAGTCCGCCCAGCCCAGACCGGCCAGGGATGTGTCAAAGCTTCGCGGGCTGTCCTGCATACTGCTCGGTCCTCGTACCAAATGTCCGCCCATTTTTTCAACAGCCTGTGGGTCTGGCGGCTGGTCCGGTGAATAGAAACGAATCTGGGCAGAACTTTGAAGAATCCAAGGGCCTTTTCGGCCTTCCCGGCCGATTTGTCGAGCGGTTGCAACCGGCGCGGTGCTTGACGGGTCGTGGCTTGCCGTGCACTTGTCATGGGCAATCATGAGGGAGGCGGGAATGACAGGGATACCGGGCTCGATCGACGATGTGCAGGCGATGCTGGGCGATCAGGGATATGTCTGCGATCGTGCGCTCGGGACGGTGGTATTCCTGTCGCTGACGCTGGGGCGGCCCTTGTTTCTGGAGGGCGAGGCCGGTGTCGGCAAGACCGAAATCGCCAAGGCTTTGGCCGCCATGCTGGGCCGCCGCCTGATCCGGTTGCAATGCTACGAGGGGCTGGATGCCGCCAGCGCCGTTTACGAATGGAACTTCGCCGAGCAGATGATTGCCATCCGCACCGCCGAGGCGATGGGATTCGAGGGGGCGGGCGCGGATCGCGATGCGCTCAAGGACGAGCTGTTTACCGAGCAATACCTGATCGAACGCCCGCTGTTGCAGGCCATGCGCCCGCAACCGGGCGGCGCGCCGGTGCTGCTGATCGACGAACTGGACCGCACCGACGAGCCGTTCGAGGCCTTCCTGCTGGAGGCGCTGAGTGATTTTCAGGTGACCATCCCCGAACTGGGCACCATCCGCGCGCCCGAGCCGCCCATCGTGATCGTGACCTCGAACCGCACCCGCGAGGTGCATGACGCGCTCAAGCGGCGCTGTCTGTATCACTGGGTGGATTATCCCGGTTTCGACCGGGAAATCGAAATCCTGCACGCTCGCGCCCCCGAGGCCGCCGAGGCGCTTAGCCGTGAGGTGGTGGCCTTTGTTCAGCGCCTGCGCACCGAGGACCTGTTCAAGAAGCCGGGGGTGGCGGAAACCATCGACTGGGCCAAATGCCTGCTGGCGCTCGATGTGGTATCCCTCAGCCCCGAGGTGATTTCCGACACCCTTGGTGCGATCCTGAAATATCAGGACGATATCCAGAAATTGCAGGGCTCCGAGGCCAAACGGATACTGGACGAGGCGCGGGCGGGGCTGGAGCGGGCATGAGCCTTCTTTCCGGTCCATATCCTCTGCAATCGCATGCCTGAATATCCCGCGCTCGACCTGCCGGACAATCCCCGGCTGACCCACAACATCACCCATTTCGCGCGCGCCCTGCGCAAGGCGGGGCTGCCCATCGGGCCGGGCCGGGTGATCGACGCGATCCGTGCGGTGCAGGCGGCCGGATTCACCTCGAAAGACGATTTCTACTACACGCTGCGCGCCTGTTTCGTGAACCGCCCCGAACATCGCGCAGTATTCGGCCAGATCTTCCGCCTGTACTGGCGCGATCCGCGCTACATGGAACACATGATGTCGATGATGCTGCCCGCCATTCGTGGCGTGCAGGAGGAGCGGGCCGCCCAATCGGCGGAAAAACGCGCCGCCGAGGCGTTGCTGGACGGACATCAGCCCGAAATGCCCGCGCCAGAGGGCGAACAGGACAGTGACGACACCCAGATCGAGATCGACGCCTCGGCCACCATGTCGGCCGAAGAACGCCTGCGCACGCTGGATTTCGAACAGATGTCCACCGCCGAGATCGCGCAGGCCAAACGGATGCTGGCGCGGCTGCAATTGCCGGTGAAGCCGCTCAAATCCCGACGTGGCATGGCCAGCCTTCAGGGGCATCGTCTGGATGCGCGGCGCACCTTGCGCGCGGCCATGCGGCGGGGCGGTGAGCTGCGCCGCGTGCATCTGCAAAAGCCGCGCCCGCGCTGGCCCAATCTGGTGGTGCTGTGCGATATTTCCGGCTCGATGAGCCAGTACAGCCGCATGGTGCTGCATTTCCTGCATGCGGTGGCCAATGAAAAGGGGGCCGGGTGGGCCAGGGTGCACGCCTTTACCTTCGGGACGCGCCTGACCAACATCACCCGGCATCTTGCCACCCGCGACGTGGATGCCGCCCTGGCCGCCGCCGGGCAGGAGGCGCAGGACTGGGAGGGCGGAACGCGCATAGGTGAGTGCCTGCATGCCTTCAACCGGGACTGGTCGCGCCGGGTGATGGGGCAGGGGGCGGTGGTGCTGCTGATCACCGACGGGCTTGACCGGGGCGATGCACAGGCGCTGGACAAGGAAATGGAGCGTTTGCACCTCAGCGCGCGCCGTCTGATCTGGCTCAACCCGTTGCTGCGGTGGGAGGGGTTCGCGCCTCGCGCCACCGGCATTCGCGCCATGCTGCCCCATGTCGATGCTTTTCGTGCGGGCCATTCCATCGCCACGCTGGAAGAACTTGCCGAGGCGATCTCGCGCCCGGACGACATGGGCGACAAGGCCCGGCTGATGGCGATGCTGGACGGCTGAGCGCGGCGCGCCTAACCGCCCGCCGCCTGACGTGCGTAATCGTCCGCATCAAACCACCCGCGCGAGGATTTGACCTTCAGGTCGTCGTCGATCTCCCATTCCTCCCAGCCCCGGACAGTCAGCGGGTTGCCAGTGGCGGCATCGTGGCCGGTGAAGGTCCAGACGAAGATCACATGCGAGCCGGAACAGCGCAGATCATCACAGGTCAGCGTCAGGTCGGGCACATCCGCGCAGAACCCGGCCGCCATGTCCTGAACCCGCGCCCGTCCGGTCCACGGCTCGCCGTTGTTGATGATGATTTCGCCATCTTCGGCATAGAACGAGGCAACGGCCTCGGCGGATCTGGAATTCCAGGCTGCGGTATACCCCGCCGCCATTTCCGTCATGGCATCAGGATTTGTCATCGTTTTCCACCTTGTGTCACAGCGTCATTCTACATCATTTCACCCGTGTTCCGGGAAAACACGACCAGGCGGGTCATATGCGCGGGGATTGACATGAATCATTGCGCGCCTTCGCGAATTAATATATTCAATAACCAGAATGTAATTTCTGGAAGGAAAACCAATGGTCCTCAACTGGAAAGCCGGTGGGGTGGTTCTGGGGCTCGTGTTCTTTCTGGCGGTTCTGCTGGTGAAGCCGATTGGCGTCTCCACGCAGTTCGTCATTCTGGATGCGATCGTTACCGATGCCGTCTCGCCCGAATTTATCACTCAGACCGATGACGGCTATACCTCGACGAACGCCTATATGGCCAAATCGGGCGGCAAATACGCCGGAAACGCGGCCAATCCGCTGAACTACAGTTTCGTTTTCGTGCTGGCGATGGCGCTTGGCGCGTTCCTGTCGGCGATGGCGCGCGGTGGTGTGCCTGCGGAGGAACGCAAACTGCCCGCGATCTGGTACGCGAACTACGGCGACACTCCCGCGAAACGCTATGCCGTGGCGTTCCTTGGTGGGTTCATCGTGCTTTACGGTGCGCGTCTGGCGGGAGGGTGCACCTCGGGGCACATGATGTCGGGCATGATGCAGACCGCCGTGTCGGGCTATATCTTCGCCGCCGGGGCGTTTGCCGCCGCCGTGCCTGTCGCCATCATGATGTACAAGCGGGAGGGCTGAACCATGTCATCCATCATACTCGCAGTCGTGATCGGCGCCGCGTTCGGCGCCGTGCTGGACCGGATCGGGGCCACCAACCCCAACTGGATCGGCAAAATGCTGAACCTGACCAACCTGCACCTGATGAAAACCATCCTGCTGGCCATCGGCACCGCCTCGGTCCTGATGTTCGGCGGGCAGATGCTTGGCCTTGTCGATGTCGGCCACATGAGCGTGAAAACCGCCTATGTCGGCGTGTTCATCGGCGGGCTTCTTCTGGGCGCGGGCTGGGCCGCTGCGGGCTATTGTCCGGGCACCGGCGTCTGTGCCGCCGCATCGGGGCGCAAGGACGCGATGTTCTTCATCGCTGGCGGATTGCTGGGGGCGGCGGCCTATATGGTCACCTATCCTGCGTGGAAATCGGCTGGTTTGCTGGAGGGCGAAAAGCTGACCCTCGGCACCGTGCCGGGGTCGGGCTATGACGGCATCCTGCCGGTGTCGGGCGACATTCTGGGGATCGTGATGGGGCTGGCCTTCGTGGCCGTTGCCATTGCGCTGCCCGAACGCCTGCGTGGCGGTGGCGAGGCCGTGGCCCCCGCCGAATAAGCCCGCGAATATCATTCCGACCACTGGGCCGTCCCTGCTTCGCGGGGGCGGTCTTTTTTGTTTGTCGCGCGCCCGGTCGGGTCCCATATTGCCCGTGAGGGAGAATGCGAATGGACCGTTTTGACGACATCCCGGAAATCGCGCTGAACTGGCACCGCGCGGGCAAGGGCGCGGCGCTGGCCACGGTGGTGCAGACATGGGGCAGCGCCCCCCGGCGCGTGGGCAGCCAACTGGCGATTTCCGGAGAGGGCGAGATCGCGGGCTCGGTTTCGGGCGGGTGCGTCGAGGGGGCCGTGGTGGCCGAGGCGCTGGACTCCATCGAAGATGGCAAGCCGGTGATGCTGGAATACGGGGTCAGCGATGGCGATGCCTTTGCCGTGGGGCTGGCCTGTGGCGGCACGATCCGCGTTCTGGTGGAACCTGTTGGCCCGGTGATGCCCGTCGATCTGCTGGAAGAGCTGGTTGCGGCGCGCGCCGCGCGGGAGCCCGTCGCCTATGTGACCGGCCTCGAGGCCGCGCGACGGCTGGACCGCACCGGCCATAGCGAGCGCTTTCGCATGGATCGTTCGGGGTTCGAGGAGGATGGCGAAACCTTTGTCAATATTCACAACCCGCCGCTGCGCCTGATCATCGTCGGCGCGGTGCATATCGCGCAGGCGCTGGTGCCGATGGCGCGGATCGCGGGCTATGATCCGCTGTTGATCGACCCGCGCGCAAGTTTCGGCAGCGCCGAGCGGTTTCCCGGCGAAACCATCCTGCACGACTGGCCCGACGAGGGGGTGAAAGCCTTTGGGCTGGACAGCCGCACCGCGCTGGTGCTGCTGACGCATGATCCGAAACTGGATGACCCGGCGCTGGAACAGGCGCTGAATAGCGATGTGTTCTATATCGGCGCGCTCGGGTCCACCCGCACCCATGCCAAACGTGTCGAACGCTTGCGCGACAAGGGCTATGGCGATGATCGGATCGCCCTGATCCACGGACCCATCGGGCTGGATATCGGGGCGGCTGGCCCGGCGGAAATCGCCGTCAGCATTCTGGCGGAAATGACACGGGTTCTGAGGCAGGGCTCATGAAATTCGGCCCGGTTCCGGTGCAACAGGCGGCGGGCGCGATTCTGGCGCATTCCCTGAAACTGCCCGCCGGGCGGTTGCGCAAGGGGGTGATATTGACGGCCGGGCATCTGGCGCAACTGGAGGCCGCCGGGATTGCCGAAGTGACGGTTGCGCGGCTTGATCCGGGCGATATGCACGAAGATGCCGCCGCGCAGGCGCTGGCCAGCGCCATGCTGGACGGGGTGGGGGATATCCACCTGACGCAACCCTTTACGGGTCGGGTCAACCTGATCGCGGACCGGGCCGGGGTGGTGGTTCTGAATGCCGGGCGGATCAATGCGGCGAATGCCGTCGATTCGATGATCACGGTGGCCACCGTCGCGCCCTATCATCAGTTGCAGGCGGGCGGCATGGTGGCGACGATCAAGATCATTTCCTATGGCGTGCCGTCCGAGGCCGTGCACCGTGCCGCGCAACATGCTTCGGGCGCGATCCGGCTGGCGGTGCCGGTCCACGAGACGGCCAGCCTGATCCTGACCGAGATTCCCGGCGCGCCCGGCGACAAGGGGCTCGAGGCGGTGGAAAACCGCATCAGCGGCCTGGATATGACGCTGCTGGAAACCCTGCGCTGCCCGCATGACGAGACGGCGCTGGCCGATGCGATCGGGCAGGCGCGGGGCGATATCGTGCTGATCCTTACGGCGTCGGCCACGTCGGATGTGCATGACACGGCGCCGCAGGCGTTGCGCCTTGCGGGCGGGCGCGTGGAGCGCTTTGGCCTGCCCGTCGATCCGGGGAACCTGCTGTTTCTGGGGCAGATCGGGGACAGGCCCGTGATCGGTTTGCCGGGCAGCGCACGGTCGCCGGTGTTGCACGGGGCCGACTGGGTGCTGTCGCGCGTGGCCTGCGGCGTTCCGGTGGACAGCGCGGCGATGGCGGCGATGGGCGTGGGCGGGTTGCTCAAGGAAATTCCCACGCGACCGCAGCCACGTCATCCCCGTCCGGCAAAATGAAAAAACCGGGTTCTCAACTGACCGGACCCGTGCTTAACTCCCAACCAGCCAACAATGAAAAGCCAAATGGGAGGACTCTCAATGCCACAGGTCAACATGACCGTGAATGGCAAGCCCGCGTCCGGCGATGTCGAAGGCCGCACGCTGCTTGTCGAATTCCTGCGAGAAACGCTTGATCTGACCGGCACGCATGTGGGCTGCGATACCAGCCAGTGCGGTGCCTGCGTGGTGCATGTGAACGGCAAGGCGGTCAAATCCTGCACCATGTTCGCCGCCGAGGCCGACGGTGCCGAGGTGCTGACCATCGAAGGCGTGGCCGCGCCCGATGGCACGCTCGATCCGGTGCAGGAAGCGTTTCACCAGCATCACGGCCTGCAATGCGGTTTCTGCACGCCCGGCATGGTGATGTCGGCCAAGGCGTTGCTGGCCGAGAACCCGACGCCGACCGAGGCCGAGGTGCGCGATTACCTCGAAGGCAATATCTGCCGCTGCACCGGCTATCACAACATCGTCAAGGCGATCATGGCCGCATCCGGCCAGGACGTGAGCAAGATCGCTGCGGAATAAGCCGATCACGGCACAGGGCGCGCGATCCTGCGCGTCACCCAACGGGAGGAGAATTGCAATGCCCAAGGATGGAGGCATCGGCGCCAGCAGCAAGCGGCGCGAAGACGCCCGGTTCCTGACCGGAACTGGAAATTATACCGACGACATCAACCTGCATGGTCAGGCTTATGTGCATTTCCTGCGCTCGGACGTGGCACATGGAAAGATCAACGGCATCGACACCAGCGGCGCCGAAGCCATGCCGGGCGTGATCCGCATCTTCACCGGCAAGGATTTCGAAAGCGCGGGCAGCATTCCCTGCGGCTGGCAGGTCACCGACCGGTTTGGCGAGCCGATGAAAGAGCCGCGCCATCCCATTCTGGCCGAGGGCAAGGTGCGCCATGTGGGTGATCCCATTGCCGCCATCGTGGCCGAGACGCGCGAACAGGCGCGCGACGCCGCCGAGGCGATCGAGCTCGACATCGAAGACCTGCCCGCCGTGATCGACATGAAGGCCGCGCTCGAGGACGGGAGCACGAAAGTGCATGACGACCTCTCCGACAACCTGTGTTTCGACTGGGGGTTTGTCGAGGAGAACAAGCAGGCCGTCGATGACGCCATCAAATCGGCTGCGCATGTCACCACGCTGGAACTGATCAACAACCGGCTCGTGCCCAACGCGATGGAGCCGCGCGTGGCCGTGGGCGATTTCAATCGGGGAACCGGCGAACACACGCTTTACACCACATCCCAGAACCCGCATGTGATCCGCCTTCTGATGGGGGCTTTCGTGCTGAACATCCCCGAACACAAGCTGCGCGTCGTGGCGCCGGATGTGGGCGGTGGTTTCGGGTCGAAGATCTATCATTATGCCGAAGAGGCGTTCTGTACCTATGCCGCGCGCGAACTGAACCGCCCGGTGAAATGGACCTGCAGCCGTTCGGAGGCGTTCCTGAGCGATGCGCAGGCGCGCGATCATGTGACCAAGATCGAACTGGCGCTGGATGCGGACAACAATTTCACCGCCGTGCGCACCGAAACCTACGCGAACATGGGCGCGTATCTGTCCACCTTTGCGCCGTCCATTCCGACATGGCTGCATGGCACGCTGATGGCGGGCAATTACAAGACGCCGCTGATCTACGTGAACGTCAAGGCGGTGTTTACAAACACGGTGCCGGTCGATGCCTATCGCGGCGCGGGTCGTCCCGAGGCGACCTATCAGCTTGAGCGCGTCATCGACAAGGCGGCGCGCGAGTTGGGACTCGATCCCATTGCGCTGCGCCGGCAGAATTTCGTGACCGAGTTCCCCTATGCCACCCCGGTGGCGGTCGAATACGACTCGGGGGATTTCCACCGGCTGATGGACAAGCTCGAGTCGCGGGCCGATTTCGACGGTTTCGCCGCGCGCCGTGCGGCAAGCGAGAAGAACGGCAAGCTGCGCGGCCTTGGCATCAACTGCTTTATCGAGGCCTGCGGTATCGCGCCGTCGCATCTGGTGGGACAGTTGGGCGCGCGTGCGGGCCTTTACGAATCCGCCACCGTGCGGGTCAATGCCACCGGCGGCATCACCGTGATGACCGGCTCTCACAGTCATGGGCAGGGGCATGAAACCGTGTTCCCGCAGGTGGTGGCCGACATGATCGGGATCGACGAGAGCATGATCGAAATCGAACATGGCGACACCGCCAACACGCCGATGGGCATGGGCACATACGGGTCGCGTTCGATTGCCGTGGGTGGTTCGGCCATGGTGCGAGCCACCGAGAAGATCATCAACAAGGCCAAGAAGATCGCCGCGCATCTGATGGAGGCCTCGGAGGCCGATATCGAATTGAAGGACGGCCAGTTCAGCGTTGCGGGCACCGACAAGTCGGTGGCCTGGGGCGATGTGACCCTTGCCGCTTATGTGCCGCATAACTATCCGCTCGAAGAGATCGAGCCGGGGCTGGAAGAAACGGCGTTCTACGATCCCAACAACTTTACCTACCCGGCAGGGGCCTATGCCTGCGAGGTCGAGGTCGATCCCGACACCGGCAAGGTCACGATCGAACGGTTCACCACCGCCGACGATTTCGGCAATGTGATCAACCCGATGATCGTGGACGGGCAGGTACATGGCGGCCTGACGCAGGGGATCGGGCAGGCGTTGCTTGAAAACTGTTCCTATGATGCGGACGGGCAGCTTTTGTCGGCCAGCTATATGGATTACGCCATGCCGCGCGCCGATGATGTGCCGTTCTTCTCGGTGGATCATTCCAACGGCACGGCCTGCACCCATAACCCGCTTGGCGTCAAAGGCTGCGGGGAGGCGGGCGCCATCGGCTCCAGTCCCACGGTGGTCAATGCCGTTGTCGATGCGCTGCAATCGGGCGGTATCAAGCTGGATCACGTGGACATGCCGGTGACGCCGGGCCGTGTCTGGCAAGCCATCCAATCGGCCAAGTAAGGAGAAACCGACAATGTATGCATTCGATATCGAACGCCCGACCACGCTGGCCGATGCGGTGAAACTGCTGGCCGCGTCCGATGAAAACCAGGCGCTTGGCGGAGGGCAAACGCTGATTCCGACGCTGAAACAGCGCCTGGCCATGCCCGAGGTGCTGGTCAGCCTGACCGCCATCGACGAGATCAAGGGTATCTGCGAGGACGACGCGGGGCGGCTGTGCATCGGCGCGGCCACCACCCATGCCGAGGTGGCGGCGGGTGCGGGAAAATATCCGGCCCTTGCCGCACTGGCCGGGAACATCGGCGATCCGGCGGTGCGCAACCGGGGCACCATCGGCGGCAGCCTTGCCAATAACGACCCGTCGGCGTGCTATCCGGCGGCGGCGCTCGGCTCGGGGGCGATCATCGTGACCAACACGCGCGAAATCGCCGCTGACGACTACTTCGAGGGGATGTTCGCCACCGCGCTGGACGAGGGCGAGATCATTACCGAGATCAAATTCCCGGTGCCCGAGACCGCCGCCTATATGAAGTTCGAACAACCCGCATCGCGCTTTGCGCTGGTGGGCGCCTTTGTGGCGAAATACGCCGATGGGGTGCGCGTCGCCATCACCGGCGCGTCGGAAGAGGGCGTGTTCCGCTGGTCCGAGGCCGAGGCGGCGCTTGGCTCGAACTTCTCGCCCGAAGCCATCGAAGGGCTCAGCCTCTCGGGCGATGGCATGATCTCGGACTTGCATGGCTCGGGCGAGTACCGGGCGCATCTGGTGGGCGTCATGACCAAACGCGCCGTGGCCGCCGCAGGCTGACGCGCCGCGCCTGACAGACCGAAAGCCCCGCCTGTGACCACGGGCGGGGTTTTCTTTTGTTCATGTGTCGCAGGCACGGGTTTGCGAAGGGCTGTCCAGTCCTCTAGATCTGTGCTGGTGAATGCCATCCAGAGGGACCCCAGGCATGTATATTCCGCCGCATTTTCAGGAGATCGATCCGCAGGAGATCAAGGCAATCATGGAGGCTGCGCCTCTTGCCTGCATCGTGGCGCAAACGGAACAGGGCCTGATCGCCAATCACATCCCTCTGCTATCCGGGCCGGATTCGAATTTGATCGGTCATGTCGCTCTGGCCAACGAGATGCATCGGGTACTTGCCGACGGGCAGGAGGTTCTGGTGATCTTTCGCGGCGAGGATGGTTATGTCTCGCCGAATTATTATCCGACGAAACAGGACCGTCATCGGCATGTTCCGACATGGAATTATCAGGTGGTTCACGCATATGGCGGCATCACGTTTCAGCACGACGAACATGCCAAGCGTGCGGCTGTGGGGCTGTTGACGCGCACTCACGAGCGCAGGGTGAATGGCAGGAATGCCTGGCGCATGGCCGATGCTCCGGGCGAGTACATGCAGCAGATGCTGGGCGGAATCGTTGCGTTTCGTATCGAGGTCACCCGGTTGATTGCAAAATCGAAGCTGAGCCAGAACCGTGAGGACCGTGACTATATCGGTGCGATCTCGGGATTGAAGGCATCGGGCCAAGATGCACTGGCGCGACGCATGGAACGCCGCCTGAACGAGGACGACTGAGGCTTACTGTCGTGAGCCGGTGCCACGGGGGTGGCGCGGCGTTTCAATAGCCGCGCCAGATCCAGCCGCCGCCGAGGATGCGGCTGCTGCCGGTTTCGTAGAACACGCAGGCCTGACCGGGGCTGACGCCTTCTTCGGGAGTCAGCAGTTCGACCTCGGCCTCGGTGTCCGACAGGGGGCGGATGATCGCCTCGCGCGGGGGGCGGGTGGAGCGGACCTTGACCGAGACATGCCATTCGGGTTGTGCTGTAAAGGGCGTATCTCCCAGCCAGTTGATCTCGCGCACCGGCACGATCCGGGTTGAAAGCATATCCTTGGGGCCGACGACGACGCGCTTGTTGTCCACATCCAGCCTGACCACATAAAGCGGCTCGCTCAGCCCGCCGATGCCAAGGCCGCGGCGCTGGCCGATGGTATAATGGATGACCCCGTCATGCGTGCCCAGAACGCGACCGTCGGCATGCACGATTTCGCCGGGTTCCGCCGCGCCGGGACGCAGTTTTTCGATCACGCTGGCATAGTTGCCGTCGGGCACGAAACAGATGTCCTGACTGTCGGGCTTGTCGGCCACTTGCAGGCCGTACCGCGCGGCCAGTTCACGGGTGGCATCCTTGGAGGGCAGGTGGCCGAGCGGGAAGCGCAGGTAATCGAGCTGTTCCGGTGTGGTCGAGAACAGGAAATAGCTTTGGTCGCGATTGGCGTCCGCTGCGCTGTGCAGTTCGGGGCCATGCGCGCCCATCTTGCGCTGAATGTAGTGGCCGGTGGCCATGCAATCGGCGTCGAGGTCTTTGGCGGTTTCCAGCAGATCCTTGAACTTCACGCGCTCGTTGCAGCGGATGCAGGGCACGGGGGTGGCCCCGCCAAGGTAGCTGTCGGCGAATTCGTCGATCACCGCGTCGCGGAAGATGTTCTCGTAATCCAGCACGTAATGGGGAAAGCCCATGTCCTCGGCCACGCGGCGGGCGTCGTGGATGTCGATGCCCGCGCAGCAGGCGCCTTTCTTGGCCAGCGCCGCGCCGTGATCGTAAAGCTGGAGCGTCACGCCGACCACGTCATAGCCTTCCTCGGCCAGTTGCGCGGCCACGACCGAACTGTCCACGCCGCCGGACATGGCGACGACGACGCGCGTCTCGGCGGGGGGCTTGGCGAAGCCAAGGGAATTGAGGGTCGTGTCGAGGGGCATGTGCGGGTCTCCTTGATCGTGCGGAATATAGGAAAATCCTAAACACTCTCAAGGGCGGGTTTCACCGGTCGTTAAGCGTGGGCGCGCAGGATTTGTGCGGTGAACGACAAAAGGGTGAGTGTGATGTTCTTGAAACGGGTCGAGGGACTGCGGGCGGTGACATTGCCCGATGGCAGCGTCATGAGCCGGGCCGATCTGCCGACCGGCGATACCCGGCGCTGGACGGCGGCGCGCAAGCGTGCAGTGGTGCGCGGGGTGCTGCACGGGCTGATAACACAGGCCGAGGCGCAAAAGCGATACGGGCTGAGCGAGGAGGAGTTTCACGAGTGGCTCGAGGCGCTGAGCCTGCATGGTGCGGAGGGCCGGAAAGCCACGGTGCGGCACAAGGGCGCTGGACAACCATAAGGAGAAGTCTCTATTTGTTCCATCCGGGTAACTTGTGGTTAACCAATTTCGGCCAAGGTCGCTCGGACAGTTGTGAATACTTAGCGGAGTGATTTTTATGCGTGTGCTTCTGGTGGAAGACGATCCTACGACCTCGAAAAGTATCGAGATGATGCTGACCCATGCGAACCTGAACGTCTACACGACCGACCTGGGTGAGGAAGGGATCGATCTGGCCAAACTTTACGATTACGATCTGATCCTGCTGGATCTGGGGCTGCCGGACATGAACGGGCATGAGGTGTTGCGCCAGTTGCGTCTGGCCCGGATCGAAACGCCGATCCTGATCCTGTCCGGCGCGGACGATACCGAGAGCAAGATCAAGGGGTTCGGCTTCGGGGCCGACGATTACCTGACCAAGCCCTTCCATCGCGAAGAACTGGTGGCGCGTATCCATGCGATCATCCGCCGTTCGAAAGGACATTCGCAATCGGTGATCCGGACGGGCAGGGTCAACGTGAATCTCGACGCCAAGACCGTCGATGTAGATGGCCAGCCGGTGCACCTGACCGGCAAGGAATACCAGATGCTGGAATTGCTGAGCCTGCGCAAGGGCACGACCCTGACCAAGGAAATGTTTCTCAACCACCTCTATGGCGGCATGGACGAGCCGGAACTCAAGATCATCGACGTGTTCATCTGCAAGCTGCGCAAGAAGCTGAGTGAGGCGACGGGTGGTCACAACCATATCGAAACCGTCTGGGGCCGGGGGTATGTGCTGCGCGATCCGGAACCCGAACAGATGGACGGCGAACGGCTGGCCATCGGCGCCTGAGCCCACCGCTCGACAAGGTTCAGGCAAGTTGCCACCACTCACGGTCTGGACCTCGGGCCTTGCGCGCCCTATCACTTTGACCCGATGGAACGGGGCCGGACCGGCTCCGAGGGCAAGGGCGGAGAGCTGCGATGACGGCAGAGCGCAAGGGCGAAGCAGCGGCAGGTGCGGACATGGCGCAGGTGGCTGTTGAGCAACTGAGCGAGGCGCAGGCCAAAGCCGAACTGGCGCGGCTGGCCGATGTTCTGGCGCAGGCCGACCGGGCCTATCACGCCGATGATGCGCCGATCATGGCGGATGCCGAATATGATGCGCTGGTGCGCCGCAACAGTGCCATCGAGGCCCGCTTTCCCGACCTGAAACGCGCCGACAGCCCCAGCGACCGGGTGGGATTCGGCCCCGCCGAGAGTTTTGGGAAAGTCACACATGCCGTGCGGATGCTAAGCCTTGGCAATGCGTTCGAAGAGGACGAGATTACCGAGTTCGATGCCCGTATCCGGCGCTATCTGGGAATGGAGCGCGATGCGCCGCTCAATTTTACCAGCGAGCCCAAGATCGACGGGCTGAGCCTGTCGCTGCGATACGAGCGTGGCAAGCTGGTACAGGCCGCAACACGCGGCGATGGTGCCGTGGGCGAAAACGTGACGGCCAACGCGCGCACCATCGACGATATTCCGCTGGCGCTGACGGAGGCGCCCGAGGTGCTGGAAGTGCGCGGCGAGGTTTACATGGCGCATGCGGACTTCGAGGCGCTGAACGCGCGGCAGGCGGAAAAATCCGACAAGACATTCGCCAACCCGCGCAATGCCGCCGCGGGCAGCCTGCGCCAGCTGGATCCGAAAATCACCGCCCGCCGCCCGCTGAAGTTTTTTGCCTATGCCTGGGGAGAGCATTCCGAGCCGCTGGCGGCAACCCAGATGCAGGCGATCGAGCGGCTGGCCGGGTTTGGGTTTCAGACCAACCCGCTGACCGCGCTGTGCGATGGCCCGGACGAAATGCTGGCACAGTATCGTCGTATCGAACAGCAGCGCGCCGAACTGGGCTATGACATCGACGGGGTGGTTTACAAGGTCAACGACCTGGGGCTGCAACACCGGCTGGGCTATCGCAGCACCACGCCGCGATGGGCGGTTGCGCACAAGTTTCCCGCCGAACTGGCCTGGACCCGGCTGGAGGGGATCGACATTCAGGTGGGCCGCACCGGCGCGCTGAGCCCGGTGGCGCGGCTGCATCCTGTCACGGTCGGCGGCGTCGTGGTCAGCAACGCGACCCTGCACAATGAGGATTATATTGCCGGGCGCGATGCCAGGGGAAACGAAATTCGGGGCGGCAAGGATATTCGCGTAGGTGACTGGGTGCAGATTTACCGTGCAGGCGATGTCATCCCCAAGGTGGCCGATGTGGACCTGTCGAGGCGTCCCGAGGACGCGATGCCTTATGCGTTCCCTCACTCCTGTCCCGAATGCGGCAGCGAGGCCATCCGCGAAGAGGGCGATGCGGTGCGCCGCTGTACCGGGGGGCTGATCTGCCCGGCACAGGCGGTGGAGAAATTGAAGCATTTCGTCAGCCGCGCGGCCTTTGATATCGAGGGGCTGGGCGCGAAACAGGTCGAAATGTTCTATCATGACGCGACGCTGCCGATCCGCACGCCTGCCGACATATTCACGCTCGAAAAGCGCGATGCGCAGAACCTTGCCAAATTGAAGAACCGCGATGGCTGGGGCGAAACCTCGGCGCGCAACCTATTCGCGGCCATTGACGAGAAACGCACCATTCCGCTGGCGCGGCTGATCTTTGGCCTTGGTATCCGTCATGTGGGTGAGGTGGCCGCCCGCGATCTGGCGCTGCATTACCGGGACTGGGACGCGATGGCGCGCGCCCTGGACGAGGCGCGCCCCGCCGCTTTGGCCCATCGCGCGGCGGACGAGGCGGAAGAGGCCGAGCGGATCGCCGCCGCCGAAGAGGGCCGGCGCGCACAGATCAAGGACACCCGCGCCGCCGCTGTTGCGCGATGCGACGTGCCGCAACAGGCGAGCGCCGCCTGGGAGGACCTGATCGGGATCGACGGGGTCGGCGCGATCCTTGGCTTGTCGTTGAGCGATGCCTTCGCCAATGCCGAGGAACGCGCGGCGTTTGATGCATTGCGCGCCCATCTGACGATCGTGCCGCCCGATGCACCGGCGTCGGAAAGCCCGGTGGCGGGCAAGACGGTGGTGTTTACCGGAACGCTGGAAAAGATGACACGGGCCGAGGCCAAGGCACGGGCGGAATCCCTGGGCGCCAAGGTCTCGGGGAGTGTGAGCGCCAAGACCGATCTGCTCGTCGCTGGCCCCGGCGCGGGCAGCAAGGCGAAAAAGGCCGCCGATCTGGGCGTCGAAACAATCGACGAGGATGATTGGCTGCGCCTGATCGGGGACGCATGAGCGGGCGGCCCGAACCCCTGTTTCCGCTGTTCGCGGCGCTCGACACGCTGGAGGGTGTGGGCCCCAAGACGGTGCAGAACCTGGCCGCTCTGGATATCGAAAAGCCGCGCGATATGCTGTTCACCCTGCCGTATTCCGGGATCGACCGGCGCAAGCGCGACACGGTGCAAGGGGCCGAATTGCCGGGTGTCGTGACGGTCGAGGTGACAGTGGGCCAGCATCGCGCCCCCTCGCGGCGCGGCGGAGCCTATCGCGTGACGGTCGAGGATGCGGCGACGGCGTTTCAACTGGTGTTTTTCCATGCCCGTGACGAATACCTGCGGCGGATACTGCCCACGGGCGCGCGGCGTGTGGTGTCGGGCAAGGTGGAACTGTTCGACGGGATGGCGCAGATGGTGCATCCTGATCATATCCTCGAGCCGCAGGAGGCTGGGGAAATTCCTGATTTCGAGCCCGTTTATCCGTTGACTGCCGGGGTCACCCAAAAGGTGATGCGCAAGGCGGCGCAGTCGGCGGTGACGCGCGCCCCTGATCTGGCCGAGTGGATCGACCCCGCGCAAAAGGCGCAAACCGGCTGGCCCGATTGGGCCGAGGCGGTGAGACGCGCGCATAACCCACTGGATATGGGCGATCTGGCGGCTGCCGATCCGGCGCGCGAGCGGTTGGCTTATGACGAATTCATGGCGCATCAGTTGACGCTGGCGCTGGCGCGCTCGCGACTGCGGCGCGCCAAGGGGCGCGCGACGGTGGGCACGGGCGCGTTGCAGGCGCAGGTGCTGGAGGCGTTGCCCTACGAACTGACCGGAGCGCAGAAACGCGCCATTGCCGAGATCGCGGGGGACATGGCGCAAGAGACCCGCATGAATCGCCTTTTGCAGGGCGATGTGGGGGCGGGCAAGACGCTGGTCGCGCTCAAGGCGCTGCTGATCGCGGTCGAGGCCGGCGGGCAGGGGGTGATGATGGCCCCCACCGAAATTCTGGCGCGGCAGCATTTGCAGGGGTTACGCCCCTTGGCTGAGGCGGCGGGCGTGGTCATCGAAATCCTGACCGGGCGCGACAAGGGGGCCGAGCGCCGCGCCAAGCTGGAGGCGCTGAAGCGCGGGGATATACATATTCTGGTGGGCACCCATGCGGTGTTTCAGAAGGACGTGGAATTCGCCGATCTGCGGCTGGCCATTGTAGACGAGCAGCACCGTTTCGGTGTGCGCCAGCGGCTGGAACTGGGCAAGAAGGGCGCGCAGGCCGATGTTCTGGTGATGACGGCCACGCCGATCCCGCGCTCGCTGTCCCTGGCGCAATATGGCGACATGGATGTGAGCGTGCTGGATGAAAAACCGCCGGGGCGCAAGCCGATCAAGACGGCGCTGGTCAATATGGGCCGCATCGACGAGGTGGTGGATCACCTGCGCGGTGCGATTGCCGAGGGGCGGCAGGCCTATTGGGTGTGTCCGCTGGTCGAGGAAAGTGAGGCGGTAGACCTGAGCAGCGCGGTGGATCGGTTCACGCGTCTGCGTGCGGCGCTTGGCGAGGGCGTGGTGGGGCTGGTGCATGGCCAGATGCCGCCCGAGGAAAAGGACGCGGCGATGGCGGCGTTCCAGCGCGGCGATACATCGGTTCTGGTGTCGACCACGGTGATCGAGGTGGGGGTGGACGTGCCCAATGCCTCGATCATGGTGATCGAACGGGCCGAGCATTTCGGGCTGGCGCAGTTGCATCAGCTCCGGGGGCGTGTCGGGCGGGGCGAGGCGGCCTCGACCTGTTTGCTGATGTATCAGGCTCCGCTGAGCGAGGGTGGCGAGCGGCGGCTGACCACGATGCGCGATACCGAGGACGGGTTCCGCATTGCCGAGGTCGATCTGGAAATGCGCGGCGCGGGCGATCTGATCGGGACGGCGCAATCGGGCCTGCCGAAATTCCGGGTGGCGGATATGGAGGCGCAATCGGCGCTGATGGCGGTGGCGCAGTCGGATGCGCGCAAGCTGCTGACCGACGATCCGGGGCTGGAGGGCGAACGCGGCCGTGCGGCACGGGTGCTGCTGTGGCTGATGGAACAGGATCAGGCGATCAGGCTGATTTCTGTCGGGTAGGGGTGTTCCAAAAACTTTACGGTAAATTCAGTGGCTTAGTGATTGTATTCCGCTAAAGTTCGCGAATGTTCTCATAAAGTTCTTTACAGGGTGTTAAGAAAATGAGAACAAAGAGGCAACAACGCCAAACGGAAAGGAGCCACCCATGCTTCGCCAGATCAAAACCACCGCTGAACGCTCGTCGGAGACCCTGTTGGGAGACTTCATCGGCGCTGCTGCGCTGATGGTCACGCTGGTGGCGGGGCTTTACCTGCCCGGGCTTGTCTGAGTTTCTGCCTGCGACGTTCCGCGTCCGTCATGCCCGATACATCGCCTGTCCCCAAGCGTGCCGATGTGTCTGACTGACTGTCCCAAGTCCCGTCCGGGGGCGATCTGCCTCTTCTGCCCCGGAAAGTGACGGACGACCCACGGAACCCGCTTTTCCTTCCGCCGCCGCCCGACCGGGTGAGCGGCGGTTTTTTTGTTTGGAGCAGTGGATATCGAGTCCCGAAATCGCCGCGGCCCTGCCATTTTGAAGTCTTAGTCGAATGGTTTTACCGCAACACATGGTATGCGGTATGGGGCATTCGAAATGTTCAGGTGGCACAATCTGGTTCTGATCGTCGTCATCGCGTTGGTCATGCTGGGGATTGATTACCATCAGCAGGCGCAAAAATCCGGAACCCGCATGGTCGAACTCGGCTTCGCCGGGTATGTCGAGACAATCAAGGGGAGCATCGGGACGCATTCCGCAAACGTGCCGCTGGCCGAACAGGCCACGACCGCACCGGTGAAAGACACCCGCAACAATACCAGACCCGATAAACGCGCCAATCAGGACACCACGCCGACCCAAAGCAAAGCTGTGCCGACACGCTTCAAGGCCGGTGGATCGGGGGTCGCGGCCTGTGCGACCAAAGGGGGCATCAAACATTGCCGTATAGGCGACGGATAAAGAGGTTCGGCAAGTGATTGCGGTTCTGGTTCGCGGGATTGATTGACGCCGTCAGGCGCAAGAATGGGCCGCCCTGGCCTGTTCCATCGCCTCGACCGTCGCTTCCAGCGTCAGCATGATCGAGGCATGGCGGTTCTTGTAGTCCTGCGCCGGGCGCAGCACTTCGAGCCCGTCGAACGGTGCGGGCGGGGGGGGGGCGTCATGCTTGAGCATCTCTTTCAGCGCATCGCGCGCCGCGATCACCTGATCGTAGGTGCAGCCGATGATGTGCCTGCCCACGATGCTGGCGGCGGCCTGCCCGAGGGCGCACGCCTTTACCTCGGCGGCGTAGTCGGTGATCGCCTCGCCGTCGGTACGGATATCCACGGTGACGGTCGAGCCGCAAAGCGGCGCGCGGCGTTTGACCGATGCGTCGGGCGCATCCAGCCGCCCGTGATGCGGGATATCGGCGGCCAGTTCGAGAATCCGTGCCGAGTAGAGCTTGATCAGGTCGGTTTCGCCGCTCATGACTTTCCCTTTCGTGTCTGACCCAATAGATAGAGGCCCTGACACCAGATGCAAAAGGTTTTCAAGCATGTCTTTCGATCCCGCCACGCTGAAATTCGATGATCGCGGCCTGATTCCGGCAATCGCGCAAGATGCGCAGTCGGGGGAGGTTCTGATGATGGCGTGGATGAATGCCGAATCCGTGGCGCGCACGCTGGAGACCGGGCGTGTGACCTATTGGAGCCGGTCGCGGCAGGCGTTCTGGATCAAGGGCGAGACCTCGGGGCATGTGCAGGAGCTGGTCGATTTCCGGGTTGATTGCGACCGCGATTGCCTGTTGGTGCGGATCAACCAGACCGGCCCCGCCTGCCACACCAACCGGCGCAGTTGTTTCTATACCGCCGTGCGCGATGGTGAAGAAGTCGAGCTGATGGCCCCGATGGAGGGCTGAGCCTATCGGCTGAGATAGCGTTCCAGAACGATGGGCGGGATATGCCCGCGCAACATCATGTCGGGCAGCACATAGGACGGGGCCATGTCCAGCTCCAATGCGCGGGCCAGATCGGCCTGTTCGGTGATGTCGATCAATGTGACGCGCAGGTCGTGGGTTTTGGCCAAAATGCGCAGATCGGCCTGTGCCCGGTCACATTCCGGGCAGTCGGGGGCCGTAAACAGCGCAATGGTCAGCGCTGCATCGGGCGGGCCAAAGCCGGGTAAATGCGCGCCGTAAAGCGCCTCTTCGCGCTCGGATAACCGGGTCAGGTCATCGGCGACGGCATCCTTGTAAGGGTCGATCTGCGGTGCGGGCGCATCGGGCAGCAATTGTGGAACGCTGAGCAGGACCTCGCGCAGTTCGTTGTGCAGAATGGCGCGTTCTGTCGGGGTGAGATCGGTGAAATCCGTCTCGGCCCCGGCGGGGGCGACCATCAGTGCACCGAGGCCCGCCGCAATCGGCAGGCCCCATGTCATGCGATTTAGCAAGCCCATCAGCTGTCCTTGCGGACCTCGGCGGCGATTTGTTGCATCACGTCCAGCGGAACGTAACCGCGCAACATCTGTTCATCCATGACGAAGGTGGGTGTGCCGGTGATGTTCATGCGCTGGCCAAGCGCGTGGTTGGCGGCGATGACCCCGGCGACCTCGTCACTGTCCATATGGGCCATGATCGCATCCGTGTCGATGCCGAAACCTTCGGCCACGCGGCGCAGCGCGGGTTCGGAGATGTCGCCGTTGAAGGTCATCAGCGCATCGTGCACCTGCTTGTAGGCCTCATCCCCTGCCGTTTGCAGCGTGGCAATCGCGAATTGCGCGGCCAGCAGGGATTGTTCGCCGAGTATCGGGAACTCCTTGACGACCACGCGTATGTTGCCATCGGTTTCCACAAGGCTTTCGACTTCGGGGAAGGCGCGTTTGCAATAGCCGCAGCGGTAATCGAGAAACTCCACAAGCGTGATGTCGCCATCGGGATTGCCGCCGACCCACGAGGAGGCGTCGTTGAACAGCGCCTCGGAATTGTTCTTTACCAGGGCGATGTCGTCTTGCGCCTGTTGTTCCTGCTGGCGTTGCTCCAGCACGGCGACCGCTTCCATGATCACCTGCGGGTTTTCCATCAGGTAATTGCGGATTTCCGCATGGAAGGCCTCGCGCTCGGCGTCGGTCATCGAGGTCAGGTCCAGCGCCTGTGCGGGCATGGCCAGGGTGGCGCCAAGGGCCAGCGCGGCAAGGGGGGCGAATTTCATTCAGTCATCTCCGTTTCTTTTCAGCGGCTTTGGCCGCAGATAACACATCCTGTGCGCGGCGCCAGCCGGTGGAGCCGCGCGGCAACAGATCAGAAGCACGCTGCGCGTGCAGTCCGGCATCTTCCAGCCGCCCGGTCATGGCGTAGCGTTCTGCGGTAACGAGCGAGGCCATGCCCTTGTTGCCCTGCCGGGCATAGGCGGCGGCCAGATCGCGCATCACGCGGGCGTCACGGCCATCCAGCGAGCGGGCTTTTTCGAGATATGTCTGAGCCTTGCCGGTTTGTCCCTGCGCCATGAGCGCACGGCCATAGGAGCCGAGGATCAGCGCGTTGTTCGGCGCCATGTTGACGGCATGGCCATAAGCGGCGGCGGCGGCCCCGAAATTGCGCGATTCCATCAGGATCTGGCCCTTGAGTTCCAGCAGGAACGGATCGTTCGGGCGCTGCGCGATGGCCTGGTCGATGGTTCGGACCGCCTTGGAGGTTTGCGAGAGGCGGTGATAGGCGACCGCCTGGCGCATCAGCTTGACGTCGGCATAGCCGAATTCTCCGGCGCGGTTGAGCGTCCATTTGGGTGCGCGCTGAAAGGCCGACAGTTTGCTCTTGGCGCGCGCGAACCAATAATTCGCTTCCGGATTGTCGCGGGTGTTGCCCGCGTACCCTGCAGCCAGCCGGCGCACCACGCGGAAGCGGTCGGCGGACAGGGGGTGCGTACGTGCGTAAGGGTCCTGGCGGTAGCGGCTGAGCGCCTCTTGCCCGCGGAAGATATCCATGACTTCGACCGCGCCCTGCGGATCGACCCCGGATTGGGCCATGAAGCGCAGGCCTGACTGATCGGCGGCGTTTTCTTCGGCGCGGGTATGGGACATGAACATGCGCATCGCCGAGTTGCTGGCCCCGATGGCAGCAGCGCCTGCGGCTTCGCCCGCGCCCGCCGCAACGGCCGCAGCCGCGGCCAGAGCAGCCCCCAGTCCGGCGGCAGTGCGCGCGGTGCGCAGGTTGACCGTGCGACGCATCAGGTGGCCGTTGGCGATATGGGCCGCCTCGTGTGCGATCACCGCCTGCAGCATCGACGCCGTTTCCATCTTCAGCAACAGGCCGGAATGGATGAAGATATGTTCGCGATCGACCACGAAAGCGTTCAGGCTGCGGTCGTCGATCACGAGGATATCGACGCGTGTCGGGCTGAGACCCGCTGCCTTGAGAAGAGGTGCGGCCAGTTGCTTCAGCGCGTATTCGATATCGGGATCGCGCAGCAGCGACAGCGCGCGTGCCGGGCTGGACAGGGTCAGCCCAATCAGCGCACTGATCACGAGAAGGCGAAGAACTTGCATTGACGGCAGGCCTTTTTCCGGGCGAAACGGGGCGTATCACGGGCAGTCTAGGAAGAAAGCGATGCGGAACTCAACCCGATCCGGGGTCGATCCCTTTATTGTGATGGATGTGATGGAGGCCGCGCGCCGCGCCGAAGAGGCCGGGCGTCATATCATCCACATGGAGGTTGGCCAGCCGGGCACTCCGGCTCCAAAGGGCGCGCGTGCCGCATTGGCACAGGCGATGGACGATCAGCCGATGGGTTATACGGTGGCGCTTGGCCTGCCGGCGCTGCGGGCGCGGATCGCGAAACTGTACGGAGAATGGTACGATCTGGACCTGAACCCCGAGCGCGTGGTGATAACGCCGGGCAGTTCGGGTGGGTTCATCCTTGCGTTTACTGCACTGTTCGATGCCGGGGACCGGGTTGGCATCGGGGCTCCGGGCTATCCCAGTTACCGCCAGATCCTGCGGGCGCTGGACCTTGTGCCAGTCGATATCGAAACGGCAGCGGAAAACCGCCTGCAACCTGTCTCTGGCGATCTGGAGGGGCGCGATTTGCAGGGGCTTCTGGTGGCGAGCCCGGCCAACCCGTCGGGGACCATGCTGGGCCGTGACGATCTGGCGGCGCTGATGGAGGCCACGGCAGCGCAGGGGGCCAGCTTCATCAGCGACGAGATTTATCACGGCATCGAATACGAGGCCAAGGCGGTGAGTGCGCTGGAGATCAGCGATGAGGCCTATGTGATCAACTCGTTTTCCAAATATTTCAGCATGACCGGCTGGCGTGTGGGCTGGATGGTGGTGCCCGAAGATCATGTGCGTGTGGTTGAGAGGCTGGCGCAGAACCTGTTCATCTGCCCGCCACACGCAAGCCAGGTCGCGGCCCTGGCCGCGATGGACTGCCATGAGGAGTTGCAGGCCAACATGGAGGTCTACCGCGCCAATCGTGCGCTGATGCTGGAGGGTTTGCCCGAGGCCGGATTCGACCGGATCGCGCCGCCTGACGGAGCCTTTTATGTCTACGCCGACGTCAGCCATATCACCGATAACAGCCGTGCCTTCGCCGCCGAAATTCTGGAAAAGGCGGGGGTGGCGGTGACGCCGGGGCTGGATTTCGATCCGGTGCGCGGCGGCGGGACGATCCGGTTTTCCTATGCCCGCGCCACGGCGGATATCCAAGAGGGGCTGGACCGGCTGGCGCGTTTCATGAAGGCGCGCGGCGTTATCTGACGGGGCAAGGGGGCTTTGCCCCCTCGGCCTTCGGCCTCACCCCCAGGATATTTTCGGGCAGGAGAAGGGCGGGGCTATGCAAGCGTTGCGCCGGTAGTGTACCCTGTCGAGCAACAGACCGGATGAACGGCGGATGAGCAGTATGATCAGGATGATTTTGGCCGCGATGCTGGCGATGTGGTCCGGGATTGCGGGGGCGCAGGAACGTGATTTCAGCGGCCTGGCACGGTTGGACCCGGCAGCAAGTGTGATCGAGGACAGTGGCAACGGCGTGCGGATCGCGCTGAGCCTGAGTCAGGGTGTCCCTTACCGGGTGTTCACTCTGGCCGATCCGGCGCGTCTGGTGCTGGATTTCCGCGAGGTGGACTGGCAGGGTGTCGAGGCCGCGGCACTGGACCGCAGCGGCAAGGTGTCGGCGGTGCGTGTGGGCGGGTTTCGCCCCGGCTGGTCGCGAATGGTGCTGGACCTGTCCGAGCCCTTGTCGCCTGTTGGTGTGGGATTGACTGTCGATGCCGAAACGGGGCGCGCACAACTGGATATGGATCTGGTGCCCGTGTCGGGCGAGGATTTTGCGGCTGCCGCCGGGGCGCCCGCTTTGCCGGGATGGGATGCTCCGGGCCGGGGCCTGAAGGCAGAGAGGCGACCCCGGCAGAGGGGCGAGGCTCCGCTGGTTGTCGTGCTGGACCCTGGCCACGGAGGGATCGACCCCGGTGCCGAGGTGGCGGGTATTGCCGAGAAAGACATGATGCTGACCTTCGCACGCGAGTTGAAAGAGGTTTTGCTGCGCGCCGATGGATTCGAGGTGGCGCTGACGCGCGAGGATGACAGCTTTGTTTCGCTGGAGCGGCGGGTTGCGCTGGCCCACCGGATGCGGGCGGATGTGTTCATTTCACTGCATGCCGACGCACTGAGCGAGGGCCGGGCGCATGGCGCGACGGTTTACACCCTGTCAGACAGCGCCAGCGACAAGGCCAGTGCCGCGCTGGCCGAGCGGCACAACCGGGCCGATATGCTGGCCGGGGTGGACCTGAGCGGGAAGGACGACGTGGTGGCGGACGTGCTGATGGATCTGGCGCGCCTTGAAACGCAGCCGAGGGCCGAGCGGCTGGCCGGGGCGATCCGTCTGGGGTTGAAGGATTACGGTTTGCCGCTGCATTCGCGCCCGTTGCGGCATGCGGGGTTTTCGGTGCTGAAATCTTCGGACATCCCGTCGGTGCTGCTGGAGCTTGGGTTTTTGTCCAGCCCTCGCGATCTGAAGAACCTGTCCGACCCGGCATGGCGCGCGAAAATGGCAGCGGCGTTGCGCGATGCGCTGGCCGCCTGGCGGATTGCGGATGCGGCGACGGCCGATCTTGTGCGGCAGTGACATGCCGGTGGCGCGTGGCGGGCCAAGATGTGTTTTGACGGGCCTGCCGGGGATGCCTATATGAAGCTGTGAAACCGAGCGGGGGCTGATGTGCTCAGGGCATTTGGAACATTTTTCGGAACGATCTTCAGCCTTCTGACGCTGGGGCTGATGCTGGTCGCGCTGAGTATCGCGGCGGTTTTCCATATCTATGGTCAGGACTTGCCGAGTCACGAGTCGCTGGCCAATTACACGCCTCCGACGATCAGCCGCATCTATTCCGGCGAAGGGCGGATCATCGACGAATTCTCGCGTGAGCGCCGGTTGTTCACACCTGCCGGGGACATTCCCGATCTGGTGAAGCAGGCCTTCATCAGCGCCGAGGACAAGAATTTCTATACTCATGGCGGGTATGACGCGCGCGGTATCGCGGCGGCGATGGTCGAGGCGGTTCGGTCGCGCGGGCAGAATGTGCGCGGGGCGTCCACGATCACCCAGCAGGTGATGAAGAATTTCCTGCTGTCGGGGGATCGGCGGATTGAGCGCAAGATCAAGGAAATCATCCTTGCCACCCGGATCGAGGAAACACTGAGCAAGGACAAGATCCTTGAACTCTATCTGAATGAGATTTTCCTCGGGCAGAACTCCTATGGTGTCACAGCTGCCGCCCAGACCTATTTCAACAAGTCGCTGCGTGAACTTGCGCCGCATGAGGCGGCGATGCTGGCGTCGATGCCCAAGGCACCGTCGGATTACCATCCGGTGCGCGATCATGAGCGGTTGTTGAAACGGCGCGATTTCGTGCTGAAAGAAATGCACGAAAACGGGTATATCGATCAGGCGACCTATGAAACCGAGGTGGCGCAGCCGCTGCGATCGGTCCAGAACGGTGATTTCGAACCGTTCAGCGCCGGATTGCCCCCGCGCGATTACTTCACCGATGAAATCCGCCGCCAGCTGAGCCAGGATTTCGGGGAGGGCGAATTCTTTAGCGGCGGTCTGAGCGTGCGCGCCACGATCGACCCTGAAATGCAGGTCGAGGCGGCGCAGGGGCTACGCCGGCAGTTGGAGATTTATGACCGGGGCCGTGGCCGCTGGCGGGGAACGGGCGTGGTGCTGCCCGAAGAGGCGCTGGAGAGCGAAGAGGCATGGCGCAAGGCCCTGTCCGAAGCTGCGGTGCCGCGTGACGTCGAACTGGATGGAATATGGTATCCTGCGGTGATCCTCGAGATCGAGGATCAGCAGATGCGCCTTGGCATCGAAGGCGTTGCGCCGGACGAAAACGTGCCGCATGTGGTGCCGCGCAACGATATCGCATGGCTGCCGGGCAATTTTCAGGAAACCTTCGAGCGGGGCGAGGTCGTGCTCGTGCGCAAGATGACCGAGGACGACAGCGGGGAGTTCATCCGCTGGACGCTTCGGCAGGTGCCTGAGGTGCAGGGCGGTTTCGTCGCGATGGATGTGAATACGGGCCGCGTTCTGGCGATGCAGGGCGGGTTTTCCTATCAGCATTCGGTGTTCAACCGCGCCACCCAGGCAAAACGTCAGCCGGGGTCGAGCTTCAAACCCTTCGTTTACGCCGCCGCACTGGACAGCGGATACAGCCCCGCGACAATCGTGGTCGATGCCCCGATCGAAATCGACACGCCGCAGGGTATCTGGCGGCCGCGCAATTCGTCCAACAAGTTCTACGGCCCGACGCCGTTGCGCACGGGGATCGAACAATCGCGGAACCTGATGACCATTCGTCTGGCCCAGGAGGTCGGGATGGATGTGGTCGCCCATTACGCGGAGCGGTTCGGTGTCTATGAGGACATGGGGCAGTTTCTGGCCAATTCTCTGGGGTCCGAGGAAACCACGCTCTATAACATGGTGGCGGCCTATGCGATGTTCGCCAATGGTGGGGAGCGGGTCGAACCTACGCTTGTGGACCGGGTGCAGGACCGTTACGGCAAGACCGTCTATTCGCACGATCCGCGCAACTGCGTAGATTGCGATGATCCCGGCATACCGCAAACGCGGGGGCCGCGCATCGTATCGGACCGCGAACAGGTTATGGATGCGATCACCGCTTATCAGCTAACGTCGATGATGAAAGGCGTGGTGGATCGCGGCACGGCCAGCGGTGCGATCAATCTGCCGGTGCCCGTGGCGGGCAAGACCGGCACCACCAACGATGCGCGTGACGTGTGGTTTGTGGGATTCACCAGCAATATCGCTGCCGGGTGTTATATCGGCTATGACCAACCGCGGGGTCTGGGGCGTGGCGCCTATGGATCGTCGATGTGTGGTCCAGTATTTCAGGAGTTCATGTCGGAGGCGATCAAGAAATACGGCGGCGGGCCGTTCAAGGTGCCGCCGGGTGGGCATTTCCTCAAGATCGACCGTTTCACAGGTGCACGTCTGGCCGACGATGCGCAGGGCGATTTCGTGGTGGCCGAGTATTTCCGCGACGGGGAAGAGCCGGTCTTTGGCTTCAACGTGACGGGTGGTTTTGCGATGGGCACCGATCTGGAGTTGTTCCAGCGCGGCGAGACCGAACAGGTCAGAGAGGTGACCACCTCGACCGGACGCAAGGCCAAGGTCGGGGGCAAGGCCAGCTTTGGCAGCCTGAGTTCGGGCGGTTTGTACTAGGGCCTGCTCCTCGGACAACGGGCTGACCCGGATACCGTTTCGCGCCCGGTGCACGGCATCTTGCCCGGCATCGCGCGCTGCGGTATCACCCGCATCTGAGCAGACCAAGGACATGCAGATGCGCGCCGAAATCCAGACCGTTGTTTCCGAAATCGAGAATTCGCTGGAGCTGTTGCGCCAGCGGATGGGCTGGGAAACCGCCAGGCACCGGCTCGAGGAATTCAATGCGCGGGTCGAGGACCCCAACCTGTGGGACGATCCGGCCAAGGCGCAAAAACTCATGCGCGACCGGCAGAGCCTTGTCGACGCCATCGAAACCCACGATTCGATTCAGCAGGACATGACCGACAATGTCGAGTTGATCGAACTGGGCGAGATGGAAGACGATCAGGATGTTGTCACCGATGCCGAGGAAACGCTCAAGGCGCTGGCCAAGAAAGCCGCTGCCAAGGAGCTGGAGGCGCTGCTGAACGGCGAAGCGGATGCCAACGATACCTTCCTTGAAATCAACGCGGGGGCGGGTGGCACCGAAAGCTGTGACTGGGCGTCGATGCTGGCGCGCATGTATGTGCGTTGGGCCGAACAGCATGGCTATACGGTCGAGTTGCAATCCGAAACCTCGGGGGACGAGGCCGGGATCAAATCCGCCGCCTACAAGATCAGCGGGCACAACGCCTATGGCTGGCTGAAATCCGAAAGCGGCGTGCATCGCCTGGTGCGCATTTCCCCCTTCGATTCGGCGGCCAAGCGGCACACGTCGTTCTGTTCGGTCTGGGTTTATCCCGTGGTCGACGACAATATCGAAATCGAGGTGAACCCCAGCGATATTCGTATCGATACCTACCGCAGTTCCGGTGCGGGGGGGCAGCACGTCAACAAGACGGATTCGGCGGTGCGGATCACCCACCATCCCACGGGGATCGTCGTGACCAGTTCCGAAAAATCCCAGCACCAGAACCGTGATATCGCCATGAAGGCGTTGAAATCGCGGCTGTACCAACTGGAACTGGACAAGCGCAACGAGGCCATCAACGAAGCGCACGAGGCCAAGGGCGATGCGGGCTGGGGCAACCAGATCCGGTCCTACGTGCTGCAGCCCTATCAGATGGTCAAGGATTTGCGCACCGGCGTCGAAACCAGCGACACCAAGGGCGTACTGGACGGCGATCTGGATCAGTTCATGGCGGCTACGCTGGCGATGAATGTCAGCGGCAAATCCCGTGCCGAGGCACAGGGCGAGGACTGAGCCCCGGCCTTTCGCGCCTGCCTTGCCGGATCGGAAGCGGAATTCTGTCTTTGCGCATGGCCGTTGCTTGGTTAGTCTTCCCTCAACAGGGAGGAAACCGAGCGATGGTGATGGAGGAGAGCAAGCCGCTTGGCGTGCCCGAATTGGGCATGGTGACGTTCGATATGCTGAAAGAGGCACTGCGCCGCGGGTGGACCGACATAAAACGCGCCCCCGGATATGCCCTAATCTTCGGTGGGGTCTATGTGGTGATCGGCTGGATCATGGTCTGGATCACATGGATCACCGGGCAAAGTTACTGGCTGATCTTCGCTGCGGTCGGATTTCCGTTGTTCGGGCCTTTTGCGGCCGTGGGTTTGTATGAGGTCAGTCACCGGCTGGAACAAGGGTTGCCGCTGGAACCCGGCGCGGTCTTCGGCGTCATCGCACATCAGCGGCGGCGGCAACTGCCGTCGATCAGCGCGGTGATCATCATCATGTTCCTGTTCTGGTTCTTTCTGGCGCACATGATTTTCGCATTGTTCTTGGGTTTTTCGACGATGACCAATATTTCAAGCTCGTTCGACGTCTACCTGACACAGGAGGGGCTGACGATGCTTGCCGTGGGCACGACGGTGGGGGCGGGGTTTGCGCTGTTGCTCTATATGATCACGGTGGTGGCGTTGCCGCTGCTTCTGGATCGCGAAGTGGATTTCGTGACCGCGATGATCACCAGTTTTCAGACGGTTCTGGCCAATCCGGTTCCGATGCTCGCCTGGGGCGTGTTCATTGCCGTGGTCACTTTTGTCGCGCTGATACCGGGGTTTCTGGGGCTGTTTATAGTCTTGCCATTGTTGGGCCACGCGACATGGCATCTGTATCGGCTCATCTGTGAGGCCGGTCAGGAGGATGCGTTGATGGGGCAGGCTCCGGCAGATCGTAAACCGGCCTGATCCGGCACGGAGATGGCGTTGGCATCCCGAAACAAGGAGACATTGCCATGACAGGCAGGACGTTCTGGGACGGCGTCGCGCGCCGCTACGCCGCGCGCCCTGTGCGGGATGAAGCCGCCTATGAAACGACACTGGCGCTGACGCGCAGCTATCTGGGCGAAGACGACAAGGTATTGGAACTGGGCTGCGGAACGGGCACCACGGCGCTCAAGCTCGCGCCGGCGGTTGCGCATCTGACCGCCGCCGATATTTCATCCGAGATGGTGGCCATCGCACGTGAAAAGCTGGCCGATCATCCCGGTGCGAATGTCGAATTCCGGCAGGCCGATGCGTTTTGCGATGCATTCGCGCCGGGGACATTCGATGCGGTTCTGGCGTTTAACCTGTTGCACCTGCTGGACGATATGGAGGCCACGATCAGGCGCGTGCGCGCGTTGTTGCAGCCCGGTGGGGTGTTCATTTCGAAAACGGTTTGTCTCGGGCGCAATGCCTGGCATTTCCGGGCGTTGATCGCGGGGCTGCAGATGATCGGCAAGGCGCCCCCAGTGAAATTTCTCGACATCACGGATCTGGAAAAGGCGATCCGTGCGCAAGGGTTCGAGATACTGGAAACGGGGAACTATCCGGCCAAACCGCCCAGCCGGTTCATCGTCGCGCGCAAGGTCTGAGGGCTTCAATTCACCCGATCGCGATAGTGGCGCAGCACGAACAGCCGGATCGCCGAGGCGAGGCCGATATCCACGCCTCGCTCGGCGTCGATTTCGGCGGCCAGGGCATTGAGCGGCTGGCCGCGCTGCTGCGCAATGTCGCGGAAGGCCTGCCAGAACTCGTCTTCGAGCGACACGCTGGTGCGATGCCCACGCAGGGTGAGCGAGTGTTTGACCGGCCGTCCTGTCATGACGTGGCGGGGGCACGGCCCCTGTCGCCGCGCGCGGCGAGTCCCACGGAGTATCTTGGCACAGACGAAGGCACCGGGTGTTTCATTCGTCGTCGCGCTTGTGCGCCTCGTGGTCTTGCCGGGATTTTTCGGCGCGCGCGGTGTCGAGCGCCTTGTCGGCCTTGCTGCGCCCATGCTGTACGGCGTTTTCATCGGCCTTTGCGCGTTTTTCGGCCCGCGCCTTTTGTTTGCGGAACTGGTTCAGGTTGATGACATTGTTCATGGAGTTAACCATATACCGGTTTCGCCGTTCGTCCAGCAGATGAAAAAGGGCGGCCCACTGGACCGCCCTGATGAGTGCCGTTCAAATCCGCCCCCTCAGCCCTTGGGGCCGATCATCTGTTCGGGGCGCACAACGCGATCAAAGGTGTCCTCGTCCACGAACCCGAGCGCGATCGCCTCTTCCTTGAGCGTGGTGCCGTTCTTGTGCGCGGTCTTGGCGACTTTGGTGGCATTGTCATAGCCGATTTCAGGCGCCAGTGCCGTGACCAGCATCAGGGATTCGCGCATCAGTTTCTCGATCCGGTCCTCGTTGGCCTGAATGCCGTTCAGCATACGCTCGGTAAAGCTGTCGGCGGCATCGCCCAGAAGCTGGATGGATTGCAGCAGGTTGTAGGACATCATCGGGTTGTAGACGTTCAACTCGAAATGGCCCTGGCTGCCGGCGAACTTGATCGCGGCGTCATTGCCCATGACGTGGGCGGCAACCTGTGTCAGCGCCTCGGCCTGCGTCGGATTGACCTTGCCCGGCATGATGGACGATCCCGGTTCGTTTTCCGGCAGGATCAACTCGCCCAGGCCCGAACGGGGGCCGGAGCCCAGGAAACGGATGTCATTGGCGATCTTGTAGCAGGACCCGGCCACCGTCGCGACTGCGCCGGACATGAACACCATGGCGTCATGGGCTGCGAGCGATTCGAACTTGTTGGGCGCGGTCACGAAGGGCAGGCCGGTGATTTCGGCCATGTTGGCGGCCACCTGTTCGCCCCATCCCTTTTTGGTGTTCAGCCCGGTGCCCACGGCGGTGCCGCCCTGTGCCAGTTCGTAGATGCCGGGCAGGGCGGCCTTGATGCGCTCGATGCCCTGACGGACCTGCTGTGCATAGCCGGAAAATTCCTGTCCCAGCGTCAGCGGCGTGGCATCCTGCGTGTGGGTACGCCCGATCTTGATGATGTCCTTGAATTCCTCGGCCTTGGCTTCGAGCCCCTTGAGCAGCTTTTCAAGGCCGGGCAGCAGAACGTCACGCACGCTCATCGCGGTGGCGATATGCATGGCGGTCGGGAAGGTATCGTTCGAGGATTGACCCATGTTGCAGTGATCGTTGGGGTGAACCGGATCCTTGCTGCCGATCTGACCGCCGAGGATTTCGATGGCGCGGTTGGCGATCACCTCGTTCGAGTTCATGTTTGACTGCGTGCCCGACCCGGTCTGCCAGACGACCAGCGGAAAGTTGTCGTCGAACTTGCCTTCGATCACCTCGCCCGCAGCCTGAACGATGGCGTCGGCCAGTTTCGGGTCGAGGTCCCCATTGGCCTTGTTGGCCTGTGCGCAGGCCTTCTTGATGACGCCAAGGGCGCGCACGATGGCGACGGGCTGCTTTTCCCAGCCGATGGGAAAGTTCATCAACGAGCGCTGTGTCTGTGCGCCCCAGTATTTGTCGGCGGGAACCTCGAGGGGGCCGAAACTGTCGGTCTCTGTGCGGGTGGCGGTCATGATCTGTACTCCATCGCGAAAGGTTGTTTTCTCTTATCGGATAGAGCGGAAAGATCAATGATGTATACGATGGAACACAAATACGCGGGCGGGTGGCAGATTGACCCAGACCGTGGCGCGTTTTGTGGCGCGCAAACCCAGTTCGCGCTGCATTGGCGAGGCAATCGGCGCATTGGGGCTGTAGGTGATCTGGCTGAAGAACCCCTCGGGGGCCATGACGTTAAATGCGCGCCCGACCACTTCGCGCTGAATGGTGGGGCGGGCCAGCACGGGAACACCGGAAATCACCGCGGAAATCCCTTCAAGTCCGATCTGGTCGATCTCTTGCGCGGGACGGTTGAGAACCCGCACGCCCGGAAATTGTCGTTCGAGGCTGTCGCAGAACCGGGCGTTGGTTTCCATCAGGGTCAGTTGCTCGGGGGCGACGCCGCGGGCGAGGATCGCACGGGTAAAACTGCCGGTTCCGGGGCCGATCTCGACCACCGGGCCGGTGATGCCGTCAAGGCCGTCCGTCATGCGTCGGGCAACGGCGGCGGAGGAGGGCGCTATCGCGACGACCTCGGTAGGGTGGCGCAGGACCTCGCCCAGGAACAATCCTAAACCACTTGCCATGTTCTCCCTCCGCGCTCGCTGTCGTGTCGGGAAAGGCATAGCCGTTGCCGCGCGACGGACAAGTCGTGCGACGAAATCTTCAAGAAAACTTCACGCAGATGGAAGCGCTATTTGCGGAAACTGTCGAGGCTGACGACCTCGGCATCGTGATGCTCCTCACCGTCCGCGCCGGTGTCGTCCGCGCCATCGGTGGAGGGCTCGTGATCGGGGTCGGGGTCGTGCGGCGCATCTTCGTCCGGAGATTCGAAGCGCAGGCCGAATTCCACGGACGGATCGACAAAGGTCTGGATCGCGTCATAGGGAATATAAAGCGGCTCGGGCGCGTCCCCGAAATTCAGCGTGACGGAAAACCCTTCGTCGGTGACCTCCAGATTGTCGAACCAGTGCTGCATCACAACCGTCATCTCGGAGGGGTAGCGTTCGCGCAGCCAATCGGCCAGTTGCGCGTCCGGATGGGTGGTATCGAAAGTGATGAAGAAATGATGCGCGCCGGGCAGACCGTGATCGCGAACATCGCACAGCACCTGACGGATCAGACCGCGCATGGCGTGGTGCATCAGTTTTCCGTAATCAATCGAAGCAGACATGGGTTGTGCTGTCCTCCTGAGCCGCAGCATAGGGGATTCAATCCAAAACGAAAGAGGCGTCAAGTGACAAGATGCACGACTCCGGCCGCGGCGGCCATCAGGGCGAGGCCAACAGTCATTGGCAAACGCAACCATAGCAGCAAAACACCGGCCAGCACGGTCAATGCGGCGCTGAGGGGCTGGAAGCTGTCGAGTTGCGGTGTGGGTCCGAAGTCCCCGCGTGTGACGGTGCCGAACAGAACATGGAGCGCGAACCAGATCGACAGGTTCAGGATGACGCCGGTGACCGCTGCCGAAATCCCGGCCAGCGCGCCTTTGAGGCGGGGGCGGGCCAGCAAGGCGTCGACATAGGGGGCGCCGGTGAAAATCCATAGAAAACAAGGTGTAAAGGTGACCCAGAGCGTCATGGCGCCCGCCATAAGGGCGAGTGCGGTGCCACCCTGTTGAAACCCGGCGAGCAGACCGACGAACTCGGTCACGAGGATCAGGGGGCCGGGGGTGGTTTCGGCAAGGCCCAGTGCGTCGATCATCTGTGCGGTGCTGAGCCAGCCGTGGGTCTCGACCACGGCCTGGGTCATATAGGCTAGGACGGCATAGGCTCCGCCGAAGGTCACGATGGCGAGTTTCGAGAAAAACAGTGCAATATCAGTGAGAAAGCGTGCATTCATGAGCCACGCGATCAGGACCGGTGCAGCCCAGAGAGAGGACCAGATGGCGATGGTGCGCAGGGTTCGGGGCGGGGTCCGATGGGTGGGGAGAGGGGCCGAAGGAGCGCCTGCAGGCGGTGCCAGCAGCAGGCCGGTGAGGGCGGCGGCGGCGATGATCAGGGGGAAGGGGAGCGACAGGAAGAACATGGCGGCAAAGGCCAGGAGGGCGAGCGCCCAATCGGCACGGCGGGTCAGGGCGCGGCGGGCGAGGGACAGCAATGCCTGCAGGACGATGACGATCACCGCCGCCTTGATGCCGGTAAAAAACGCTTGAATAACAGGGACTTGCCCGTAATGGGCATAGCCCAACGCCAACCCGAGGATCACCACTGCGCCGGGCAGGACAAACAGAAGGCCCGCGATCAGGCCGCCGGGAACACCACGAAGGCGCCAGCCGGCGTAGGTGGCGAGTTGCATGGCCTCGGGGCCGGGAAGCAGCATGCAGAACGACAGCGCGCCCAGAAAATGCTTTTCTTCCAGCCACTTGTGGCGTTCTACCAGTTCCGTATGCATCAGGGCGATCTGCGCGGCGGGGCCGCCGAAGGACAGCAGGCCGATGCGGGCGAAAACGCGGAAAAGGTTAACAAGATCGGGGCGCATATAGCGGTGATACAGTGCGCGCCATGTATTTCAAGCGTTTTCACCACGCATGGCGCGTGTCATGAAAATATCATGAATTCAATTGGTTGAAGGCGGTTTTTAAGGTGAAGTGCAGGCTTCTGTTGCCAGGTGCCTGCGAACCCCGCCAGACCTTGCTAGAGGGCTGGGCTTAAGATTTCGGTCTTGTTACTGCTTACGCAGCAACGGCGACCGGAGCACGATTGTCGTTGGCAATTATGCTTTAGCGAACCGATAACGGTGGTATCTCACCGGGACAAAGCTAACACCTTTAGACGTTCGTCGATCCTGTTTCGGCCCCCTAACCCCCTCCAACGAAAGGTTTTTTTGGTGGAGCCGCCGGGTACCGCCCCCGGGTCCGATCCGCTTATTACGAGCGCGTTTATGTCCATAGTCCCCGAGGGAACAGGGTGAATATAGGGAGCCGCGCGCGATTTGCAAAGGGGAGAGTTTCGTACGTTTTGTACGATGTGTACGCGGGTTTCGTACGAAAATCGGGGGGTGTTCGGACATTTGCGTCCATCAGGGGCGCAAACCGGGCGGGTGAGGACGATTGCGGAGACCGGTGCGCATTGGGGTAACGCCCGGTTAATCAGTTCGTGTCATGACCGGGATGTCGGCGCGAAGCATGAAGGCCGTGCACGAGCGAGGTGAAATGGATGGAAGTACGGGGTGAGGCCGGATGATGGGGAAGATATCCGGATTGAGCCCGACGACGACTTTGTGCGCCGGGCATTGCCCGGCCGCGGGTGGGCGACCGACGGTCTTTCGATGGTGATTTATGGTGAGGTCACATCCAACGGTGGTTCGCGGGCTACCGATGCAGGATCGCCCGCCCGGTGGGCGGTCGGGCGATGCCCGGCGGCGCGCAAGGCGCGCCTTGAGTCCGGGCAAGGCAATGTTCGCTCCGTCCTGCATACCGGCCATCGGCACCATGTCCGGCTGTTGTCTGGATTGGAATCGTAAAGGTCTTTCCTCTCACGCGGAACAGCGCCGAAGGCTGCCGCGCATCGCCAGACCGCCCGTATGGGCTGGCGATTGGGTGAGGATGGTGCGCCACTTTGATCTCTTTCGGATTTGGCCAGCATAATTCGGATTTGGCCGGCATAAACTGTGCTGAAGGACCGTTTGATCGCCATTCCGCGGATTGGCGATGGGCGGTTCGGGCAATGTCACATCTGTGCCGCCAACCTCTGCCGGGGCAGGCGCAGCGGTGGCGCGCGGCGCGGGTGGGTTGCATATATGCGGTATTTCGCATTTGTTGGCGGCCAGCAACAGGCCGACCGGAGGAGGGCCCATTATGAAACATCACGTTTTTGCGGTCATTGCATTGCTCCTGCCGCAGGCGGCTTTCGCCGATGTGCTGGCGGTAGAGCCCGTGACCGATGATGTCTGGGCGCTGGTCGGGCCGAAGGTGCAGCGCGACCCGGAGAATCTGGGCAACAACGCCACTTTCGGGGTGGTGGTCACGCGCGATGGCGTGGTCCTGATTGATCCGGGCGGATCGTGGAAGGGGGCCGAAATGATCGACACGGCGATCGACACGATCACCGATCTGCCCGTGACCCATGTGATCGACACGGGCGGGCAGGATCATCGCTGGCTCGGCAATGGCTATTGGCAGGCGCAGGGGGCGGTGGTGATCGCCTCGGACGCGGCGGTGGCGGACCACAAGGACCGGGGCTCGATGCAGATGACCGGGCTGTCGCAACTGATCGGCGAGGGGCTGGAAGGAACCGAGCCGTCCTATGCCGATGTGACCTTCGGGAGCGATCATCTGCTGGAGGTCGGCGGTATGAGCTTCGAGATCATGCATCGCGGGGCGGCGCATACTCCGGGGGACAGTTTCGTCTGGCTGGCGGAGCGGGATGTGATGTTCACCGGCGATATCGTCTATGTCGAGCGCATCCTTGGCGTGGGCGGGCAATCGAACGTCAAAAGCTGGATCGAGGCGTTCGGGGCGATGGCGGCCTTTGCGCCCGCCCATGTGGTGCCGGGGCATGGCGGCCCGACGACATTGGAGACTGCCACAGCGGATAGTTATGACTATCTGGTGAACCTGCGGGGCAGGATCGGTGCGTTGATCGACGAAGGCGGGGATATCATGGAGGCCCCGGAGGTCGACCAGGCGCGCTGGAGCTATCTGGAGCAGTTCGAGAGCCTCGCCGGGCGCAATGCGCAGACGACCTATGAACAGATGGAGTGGGAGTGAGGGGCACCTTGTAGACCGGGCCGGGCATGGGGCCGGTGTGGTGCTCAGGTGTTTCGTGTTTGCCCCGCGAGCTGTTTGCACCCGGAGCCAAAGGGCGTATGCCGCGAGGGTGGGCGCCGGGGTGGTTCGATCTGCGGCGCTGAAACCGAGCACAGGCAAGGAGGCATCGCATGGCCAAGGCGATTCACAGCATGATCCGCGTTCTGGACGAGGCGCGGTCGGTCGCGTTCTACCGCAGGGCTTTTGGGCTCGAGGTGGCCGAGCGGCTGGATTTCGACGATTTCACGCTGGTCTACCTCAGCAACGGCGAAACCGGGTTCGAGCTGGAACTGACGGTGAACAAGGGGCGCAGCGAACCCTATGACCTGGGCGATGGCTATGGGCATCTGGCGTTTTCGGTGGACGATCTGGCCGCCGAACATGCGCGGTTCGAGGCCGAGGGGCTGGCCCCGCGCAAGATTGTCGAGTTCGCTCCGGGCGGCGCGGTGATCGCGACATTCTTTTTCGTTGCCGATCCCGATGGCTATCAGATCGAGGTTTTGCAGCGCGGCGGGCGGTACGGCTAGGGCGCGCGCGCCGGCGCGAATCCGTCAACCGGGGATGCGCCCGCGCGGATGATTCGCGGTTTGGTTGAAGGCCGCAAATTGTCACGCAGGTCGTATTCACACAAAAAGAAGCCGCAATTGGTTGCTTTTTCGGAAGGCCGCTTGTTACGCTCGGGCAATGAGAGCGAACAGGGCGGCACGCCTTCTCGTCATAAAATAAGGGAGTTCGGACGCTTGTTTGCGGCGATCCGGAAACACCAGGGAGCAACGGGCATCGCCCGGAGCGCGTTCAAAGGCGGGGCTTCCCCGACAGGAACGCGCCGGAATTCTCGGCCTGAATTGCAGTATAGAGGGGACATACATGTCAGATGATACAACGAATCAGGGAATCCCTGCCCCGGAAGGGCATTCGGACCTGATCGACACCGATTACGAGATCGGTCAGGACAATATCGAAGCGAAAATCGGGCCTTTCGGGCTGGATATTCACAATCCCGTTTTTCTGATCTCGGGGCTGTCCATCGTCGCCTTCGTGTTCTACGCGCTGGCCTTGCCGGATCAGGCCAGCAGTGCCTTCAGCTGGATGTTCTCGGCGGTGACCAAGGGGTTTGACTGGTTCTTCCTCGGCGCTGCGAACATCTTTGTGATTTTCTGCCTTTTGCTGATCGTCACGCCTTATGGCAGCGTGCGTCTGGGCGGGGCCGAAGCGACCCCCGATTACAGCTATATCGGCTGGTTCGCGATGCTGTTCGCCGCCGGGATGGGCATCGGGCTGTTGTTCTTCGGGGTTTCGGAACCGATGAGCCATTTCTCGAGTTCGCTGGGTGGCACCTCCGTGGAGGAGGGTCTGCGCACGGACTGGGCCCCGTTGGGGGCGGCTGGCGGCGATGAGGCCGCGGCGCAACGCCTTGGCATGGCGGCGACGATCTTTCACTGGGGGCTGCACCCCTGGGCGATCTATGCGGTCGTGGCGCTGGCGCTGGCGCTGTTTTCCTTCAACAAGGGCCTGCCGCTGACGCTGCGGTCGGCGTTCTATCCGATTTTCGGCGAGCGTGTCTGGGGCTGGACCGGCCATATCATCGACACGCTGGCGGTGTTCGCCACACTGTTCGGTCTGGCGACCTCGCTGGGCTTCGGGGCCGAGCAGACGGCCTCGGGGCTGACCTACCTGTTCGGCAGCGGCGATGCGGCCGAGGGCACGCGCGCCTTCATGGGGATCACCTATGGCAACAGTGAGGAAAGCGGCGTTGCGAACAATCCGCTGCTGCTGGTCATCCTGATTTCGGGAATCACCGCGGTGGCGTTGGTCTCGGTGGTGCGTGGCCTCGATGGCGGTGTGAAGGTGCTATCGGAGATCAACATGGGGCTGGCGGCGCTGCTGCTGGTGTTCGTGTTCCTTGTCGGCGGGCCGATCTTTCTGATCACGCTGTTCTTCGACAGTCTCTGGGCCTATTTCCAGAACCTTTTCGCGCTGTCCAATCCGTTCGGACGCGAAGACGTGAACTTCAGCCAGGGCTGGACGGCGTTCTACTGGGCGTGGTGGATCAGCTGGTCGCCCTTCGTGGGCATGTTCATCGCCCGCGTCAGCCGTGGCCGCACCGTGCGCGAGTTCATCATCTGCGTGCTGCTGATCCCGACGCTGGTCTGCGTGCTGTGGATGACCGTCTTTGGAGGCACCGCGCTGAACCAGGTGGTGGCGGACGGCTATGAAGGGGCGAAGAACGCGGCGCTGGAACTCAAACTGTTCTACATGCTGTCGCAACTGCCGCTGGCGACCATCACCTCGGTGATCGGGATCGTCCTGGTGGTGGTGTTCTTTGTCACCTCGTCGGACTCCGGGTCGCTGGTGATCGACACGATCACCGCAGGCGGCAAGGTGGACGCCCCGGTGGCGCAGCGCGTGTTCTGGTGCATCTTCGAGGGCGCGGTGGCGATCGTGCTGCTGATCGGGGGCGGGCTGGCGTCGCTCCAGTCGGCGGTGATCTCGACTGGGCTGCCGTTCACGCTGGTTCTGCTGGTCATGTGCTATGCCATCTGGCGCGGGCTGGCCTCGGAAAAGCGGTAAACGCCGCCATAGACGAATGAAAGGGCTCCGGGGCTTGTTCCCCGGAGCCTTTTGCATTTCAGTGGGCCCGGACCGGCAGGAGGGACCATGACACTCGATATTGATTTCGTGCGGGCGCAATTCCCCGCCTTCGACGAGCCGACATTGCAGGATCAGGCGTTTTTCGAGAATGCGGGCGGGTCTTATACCTGTGCGCCGGTGATCGCGCGGCTGGAGCGGTATTACCGCCAGCGCAAGGTGCAGCCCTATGGCCCCTACGAGGCCAGCCGCCTGGCGGGCGAGGAGATGGACGAGGCGCGCGCCCGGCTGGCGGCGTTGATGGGGGTCGCGACCGACGAGGTGAGTTTCGGCCCCTCGACCACGCAGAACACCTATGTTCTGGCGCAGGCCTTTCGCCAGTGGATGAGCCCCGGCGAGGCGATCATCGTCACCGATCAGGATCACGAGGCCAATTCGGGGCCGTGGCGGCGTCTGGCCGATGAGGGGATCGAGATCCGCGAATGGCGGATCGACCCGGAAAGCGGGCTGTTGCGGCTGGAAGATCTTGAGGCGCTGCTGGACGACAAGGTGCGGCTGGTCTGTTTTCCGCATTGTTCCAACGTGATCGGCGCAATCAACCCTGTGGTCGGGATCACCGCCGCAGCCCATGCGGCGGGGGCGTTCGTTTGCGTGGATGGCGTGAGCTATGCGCCGCATGGCCTGCCGGATGTGGGCGGCATGGGGCCGGATATCTACCTGTTTTCCACCTACAAGACCTATGGACCGCATCAGGGGATCATGGTGATCCGGCGCGAATTGGGCAATCTGTTGCCCAATCAGGCGCATTTCTTCAATGGCGATGTTTTATACAAGCGGTTCACCCCGGCGGGGCCGGATCATGCGCAGGTGGCGGCCAGTGCGGGCATGGCCGACTATTTCGATGCGCTGGCCGCGCATCACGGGATCGGCGGCGATGCGTCCGAGCGCGGGCAGGGGGTGCATGACCTGATGCGCGCCCATGAGGAGGAGCTGTTGCAGCCTCTTCTGGATCATCTGAAAGGGCGCAATGCGGTGCGCTTGCTGGGCCCGGACGTGGCGGCGCAACGCGCGCCGACGGTGGCCGTGGCGCTGAACCGTCCAGCGGCCCTGGCGGCGGCGGACCTGGCGGACCGCGGGATCATGGCGGGGGGCGGCGATTTTTACGCGGTGCGCCCGCTCAAGGCGTTGGGGATCGACCGGGAGTTGGGTGTGCTGCGGCTGAGCTTCGTGCATTACACCCGGCGCGAGGAGATCGACAAGCTTCTGAATGCGCTGGACGACATTCTTTGATCCAGTCCCGGTGACAGGCCGTAACATGCTTGGATGACCGAAGGGGCGGATATGGGTGACGGTAAGGCGACGATCCTGTGGCTGCGGCGCGATCTGCGGCTGAGCGATCATCCCGCGCTGATGGCGGCGATTGCGCGCGGCGGGCCTGTGGTGCCGGTCTTCATCCTCGATCCGCTGGGCGAAGGGCTGGGTGCCGCGCCGAAATGGCGGTTGGGCCTGTCGCTGGCCGATCTGGGCAAGCGGCTGGAGGCGGCGGGCAGCCGCCTGATCCTGCGTCGGGGCGATGCGTTGCAGGTGCTGCGCGATCTGGTGGCCGAGACCGGGGCAGGGGCGGTGCACTGGTCGCGCGCCTACGATCCCGACAGCGTCGCGCGCGATACCGGGGTGAAGGCGGGGCTGAAAGCCGATGGGCTGGAGGCGGTGAGCCATGTCGGGCATTTGCTGTTCGAGCCGTGGCGCGTGGAGACAAAGACCGGCGGGTTTTACAAGGTCTATACGCCGTTCTGGACGGCGGTGCGCGAGCGCGGCGTTCCCGCGCCCAAGCCTGCGCCCGCGCGTATCCCGGCGCCGGAGGCGTGGCCTGTGAGCGACGCGCTGGAGGACTGGCGGTTGGGCCGCGCCATGAACCGGGGGGCCAATGTGTGCCTGCCCTGGCAGCGCGTGGGGGAAGAGGCGGCGCAGGGGCGTCTGGGTGCCTTCACGGGCGCGGCGATTGCCCCCTACAGGGAGCAGCGCGATATGCCGGGGGTCGAGGGCACCTCGGGGCTGTCGGAGAACCTTGCGCTTGGGGAAATCTCGGTCCGGCGGTGCTGGTATGCGGGGCTGCGCGCGATGGACGAGGGCAAGGCGGGGGCCGAGACATGGCTGAAAGAACTGGTCTGGCGCGAGTTCGCCTATCATCTGGCATGGCACACGCCGCGCATCGTCAGCGACAACTGGCGCGAGGAATGGGCGGCGTTTCCGTGGAACGAGGATGAGGACCATCCACATGCGATCGCTTGGAAACAGGGGCGCACCGGCATTCCCTTTGTCGATGCGGCGATGCGCGAGATGTATGTCACCGGGCGGATGCACAACCGAGCGCGGATGATCGTGGCCAGCTACCTGACCAGGCATTTGCTGTGCCACTGGCGGATCGGGCAGGCGTGGTTCGAGGATTGCCTGACCGACTGGGACCCGGCCAGCAACGCGATGGGCTGGCAGTGGTGCGCCGGGTCGGGGCCGGATGCGACGCCCTATTTCCGGGTGTTCAACCCCGAAACGCAGGCCGAAAAGTTCGACCCCGAGGGCGTCTACCGGCGGCGCTGGATCGCCGAAACGTATCGTCAGCCGAGCGAAACCGCGCTGTCCTATTTCGACGCGATCCCGCGCAGCTGGGGGTTGAGCGCGAGGGATGACTATCCCGATCCGGTGGTCGGCGTGAAGGAGGGGCGCGCCCGTGCGCTGGACGCCTATGAGCGCCGGGGCTTTTGATGCGGGCGCGAAAATCCTTGCGTGACGGGGGTTTCGCGACCTAGCCTTGGTCCAACGCAACAGGGACGGACCGGAACCATGATCCTGACGGAGACCGGCGGACAGGAGGGCCTGCCGCGCTATTTCGAGCAATGTTTCGCGGCGGCGAAAAACCTGAGGCAGGGGCGTCTGGACATCCGCCTGCCCGATGGGCGCGTTTTCAGGGCGGGGGGCGCGGCCCCCGGCCCGGTGGCGGAAATCGCGGTGCATCAGGGCGATGTCTTTGCCCGGATGGTGCGCGAGGGGTATCTGGGATTTTGCGACGCCTATCTGGAGGGCTGGTGGAGCACGCCCGACCTGCAATCCTTCATGGATCTGGTGAATGCGGATAACGACGAGATGTATAACAGCTATCCCGGTCAGGTGATCGCGCAGTTCTACGAGAAAATCCGGTTCTGGTTGCAGCGCAACACCAAGGCGCAGGCGCGCAGGAACATCAGCTATCATTACGATCTGGGCAACGATTTCTACCGGCTGTGGCTGGACGATACGATGACCTATTCCAGCGCGCTTTTCGATAACGGGCAGGAGAGCCTGGAAAAGGCGCAGATCGCGAAATACGCCAGCATGGTCGATCAGATGGGCGCGCAACCGGGCGATCATGTGCTTGAGATCGGCTGTGGCTGGGGCGGGTTTGCCGAATATGCCGCCGCCGAGCGCGGGCTGAAGGTGACGGGGCTGACCATCAGTCAGGAGCAGTTCGACTATGCGAAAGAGCGCATCGCGCGGGCCGGGCTGTCGGACCGGGTGGAGTTCCGCCTGCAGGATTACCGCGACGAGACGGGCCTTTATGACGGGATCGCCAGTATCGAGATGTTCGAGGCGGTCGGTCAGCAATACTGGCCGGCCTATTTCACGACGGTACGCGAGCGTCTGCGCCCCGGCGCGCAGGCGACCTTGCAGATCATCACCGTGGCCGATCATCGCTGGGAGGCCTATCGCAAGGGGGTGGATTTCATCCAGAAATACATTTTTCCGGGCGGGATGCTGCCCAGCCCGGCGGTGTTGCGGGCCGAGGTGGAAAAGGCCGGGTTGCAGGTGCGGCGCTCGGTCGAGTTCGGGCAGAGCTACAGCCAGACCCTGCGCCGCTGGCACGAGACATTCAACGCGAAATGGGACGATATCGCGGGCCTTGGCTTTGATGAGCGGTTCCGCCGGATGTGGAATTTCTATCTGACCTCTTGTGCGGGGGCGTTCCAAGGGGGTAATTGCGATGTGACACAGATCACGATTGCAAGGCCGTCCTGATGCCGCTGACAGACAACATGCCGACAATGGGCCGCCTTGTGGCGGCTGTTCTGCTGGGGGCGGCCGGGTGGCTGGTCTCGGACCTGATCCGCCCGCTGATGCCCGAGGGCACGGATTTCGGGATATTCAATTTCGTCAATGCCGCGCTGGGGATACTGGTGGGCTGGCGCGTGGTCGGCAAACGGCTGGGCCGGGGCTATCCCAACGGGCTGAGCGCGGGGCTGACCGGGGCGGTGGCGCTGGTGTTCTGGGGGCTCTTCGTCCAGAGCCTGAACGAGATGCTGGCGATGGCGCTGGACCGGCGCTTTACCGGGTTGATGCAGGCGATCAACGCCATGTTCAAGATCATGACGGAATACGCGCTGGTTCTGGTCGATGCGCAGGTGATCGGAACGCTTGTGATCGCGGGCCTGGTGACCGGGCTGATCGGTGAGTGGGTTGCGCGGCGTTGGTCATGACGTGACGGGCGCGCTGTTCCTGTGCGGACCACTGGCGTGGGCCCCGATTCTGGAGATCGTGGCGGGACAGGCCGGTGCGCTTGACGCGCAGGCGGCCGAACTGCCCGGATATGCGCTGAAAACCGATGACAGGACGTGTTTCCCCGCGCTGGTGGCGCGGGAGGGGCATTCCACGGCGGGGCTGCTGGTGCGGGATGTCTCGCCGGAGGTTCTGGCGCGGCTGCGGTTTCTGGCCGGAGGGCTGGGCGCCGAAGAGGCGGGGGCCGAAACGGCGGAGGGCGCCGGGGCCATCTGTTTCGTGACACCGCATGCGCCCGAGGCGGCGCGGGACTGGACATTCGGGGATTGGCACCCCCGCTGGGGCGGGATCGCGCAAGCGGCCTGTGCCGAGGCGATGGGGTATTTCGGGCGCAAGACCCCGGCGGAACTGGCGTGGCGGATGCCGATGATCCTGTCCCGTGCCGGGGCGCGGATGGCGGCGGCCAGGGGTGTGCCCGCCGATCTGCGCAGCGCGACCGGGGCGGACAAGGTCGAGGTCGATCATGTCGAGACGCCGCATGAAGGGTTTTTCCTGACGCGGGATTATGCGCTGCGCCATCCGCAATTCGGTGGCGGGCAGAGCGATCTGCTGCGGCGCGAGGTTTTCGTGGTCAGCGATGCGGCGATCGTGCTGCCCTACGATCCGCGCACCGACCGGGTGCTGTTGGTGGAACAGTTCCGCATGGGGCCGTTCGGGCGCGGCGATCCGCGGCCCTGGGCGCTGGAGCCGGTGGCGGGGCGGGTGGATGCCGGGGAAACCCCGGAGGACACGGCCCGTCGCGAATGCGCCGAGGAGGCGAGGCTCGATCTGCATCGGCTGGAGAGAATTTCCAGTCATTACTGCTCGCCGGGGTGTTCGACGGAATATTTCCATTTGTTTTTGGGGCTGTGCGATCTACCTGAGGAAAAACGCGGCATGGGCGGGCTGGACAGCGAAGCGGAAGATATCCGCACGCATGTCATCCCCTATGCGCGCGCCATGGACCTGTTGCGCAGTGGCGAGGCCGATAACGGCCCGCTGATCATGTGCCTGATGTGGCTTTCAATGGAACGTGATCGGTTGCGGGGGATTGCTTGAGTTCCCCTGTCGCGGGGGCTAAATCTGTGGGGATGATTTGACAAGGAGCACGGGCAATGCGCATCGCGAAGGATCTGGCCGAGGCCGTAGGACATACCCCCCTGATCCGGCTGCACCGGGCCAGCGAGGAAACCGGGTGCGAAATTCTGGGCAAGGCCGAGTTCATGAATCCCGGCCAGTCGGTCAAGGACCGCGCCGCGCTGTATATCATCCGTGACGCGGTGGCGCGCGGGGAACTGAAACCCGGCGGCACCATCGTGGAGGGCACGGCGGGCAATACCGGCATCGGTCTTGCGCTGGTCGGGGCCTCTCTGGGCTTCAAGACGGTGATCGTGATTCCCGAAACCCAGAGCCAGGAAAAGAAGGACATGCTGCGCCTCGCGGGGGCAGACCTGGTTCAGGTGCCTGCCGCGCCCTATTCAAATCCGAACAATTTTGTTCGTTATTCCGAGCGTTTGGCCGAAGAACTTGCCAAAACCGAACCAAACGGGGCGATCTGGGCCAATCAGTTCGACAATGTCGCCAACCGTCAGGCGCATATCGAAACCACCGGCCCGGAAATCTGGGACCAGACCGGCGGCAAGGTGGACGGGTTCATTTGCGCCTGTGGCTCGGGCGGGACGCTGGCGGGGGTCGCCATGGCCCTGCAGCCCAAGGGCGTGAAGATCGGGCTGGCCGATCCGATGGGGGCGAAGCTCTATTCCTACTACACCACCGGCGAATTGGAGGCCGAGGGCACATCCATCGCCGAGGGGATCGGACAGGTCCGCATCACCCGCAACCTCGAAGGGTTCACCCCCGATTTCGCCTGCCAGGTGCCTGACGAAGAGGCGCTGCCCATCGTGTTCGACATGCTGGAAAACGAGGGGCTTTGCATGGGGGCCTCGACCGGGGTGAACGTGGCCGGGGCGATCCGCATGGCCAGGGAAATGGGGCCGGGCCATACCATCGTGACCGTGCTGTGCGATTACGGCACGCGCTATCAGTCGAAACTGTTCAATCCAGAGTTCCTGCGCGAAAAGGGCCTGCCGACCCCCGGCTGGCTGGATCAAGCCCCGCGCAGCATTCCCGGAGTGTTCGCTGAATGACAGGCCCGTTGCGCCGGAGTCTGGCTGCATTTGCCATCGTTGCGCTGGCTGCGCTGTTGGGCGGCGCAGGGATACAGGGCGCCTTTGCGCAGGAGCAGGCGGAGGTTTCGGGGCCGTCCGAAAACGCCGCGCCGGATTACGACGCCTGGGAAAAAACGGCGGTACGCGCCGAGGAGGTGGTCGAAGAGGCGCAGGCCTCGATTCCGGCGCTGGAGGAGTTGCGCGAGGAACTGACGCGGTGGCGCGAACGGTTTCAGGCCGCGCAGAACGTCAATGCCAGCACCATCGCGACCGTTCAGAGACAGCTCGATGCGCTTGGCCCCGCCCCCGAGGGCGGCCAGGAATCCGCCGAGATCGCCTCGCAGCGCGACGAGTTGAACGCGCGTCTGGCCGACCTGCAGGCCCCGGCGAAACGTGCGGAACTGGCGCATAGCCGCGCCGATGGGCTGGTCAAGGGGATCGACCAGATCATGCGGGACCGGCAGACCGAAAAGCTGCTGGATTTCGGGCCGTCCCCGGCCAATCCGGTGCATTGGCGGGCGGGGGTTTCGGCGCTGATCGACTCTGCGGACGGGTTGCATTCGGAGACGGTGGCGATCTGGAGCAGCCCGACACAGCGCGAAGAGGCGCTGGCGGTCTTGCCGGTGTCGGCCATTCTGGTGGTGGTCGGGGCGATCCTGGTGGCGCGGGGGCGCAAGTGGAGCCGCCGCCTGACGCGGCGCATTCTGCGGGATCGCGAAAGCGCCGGGCGCTGGATCGCCGGTTTCATGATATCGCTCGGCAGTTTCGTTTTGCCGTTCATCGGGCTGATGTTCCTGGCCGGGGCGGTGTATCTGACCGGCCTTGTGGGCACGCGGATGGACCGGGTGTTCGAAACCGCGCTCGAGGCGGCGCTGGTCTTTCTCGTGGCGCGGTGGCTGGCGACGCAGATTTTCCCGACCGACGACATGCGCGCCCCGCCCTTGAACCTGGATGGCGACGCCCGCCGGGCCGGGCGGTGGTACGGGGCGTTGCTGGGCCTGGCCATAGGGCTGCATCATTTCCTGGATTCGATGGGCAAAACATTCGGCTGGTCCGAGGCGGCGGGCAACGTGATCCTGTTTCCGCTGGTGGTGGTGGCCGCGCTGTTGTTGTGGCGGCTTGGGCGGCTGTTGCTGTTGCATACCGCCGAATCCACCGAGGATACCGGCGAGGAAACCTATCGCGCCCGCATGACCCGGCTGCTGGCGCGCACCCTTGTCGCGCTGGCCGTGGCGGCGCCGGTTCTGGCCGCTGTCGGCTATGTCGGCCTGTCGAAGTTCCTGCTGTTCCCGTCGGTGCTGTCGCTGATGGTGCTGGCGGCGCTGGTGGTGCTGCAACGCGTGGTGGTCGAGCTTTATGCCCTGCTGAGCGGCAATCGCGAGGGTGCGGCGGATTCGCTGATCCCGGTGCTGGTGGGCTTTGTTCTGGTGCTGTTGTCGGTGCCGGTCTTCGCGCTGATCTGGGGCGCACGGGTGACCGACCTGACAGAGCTGTGGACGCAGTTCGTGGAAGGCATCACCATCGGCAACACGCGCATTTCGCCCACCATCTTCCTGACGCTGGCCATCGTGTTCGTGATCGGCCTCGTGGCGACGCGGCTGTTGCAGGGGGCGCTGAAGAATAGCGTTCTGCCGAAAACCAGGATCGATCCCGGCGGGCGCAATGCCATCGTGTCGGGGGTGGGCTATATCGGCATCTTCCTGGCCGCGCTGATCGCCATCACCAGCGCGGGCATCGACCTGAGCAGCCTTGCCATTGTTGCCGGTGCGCTGTCGGTCGGGATCGGTTTCGGCCTGCAGAACATCGTGTCGAACTTCGTGTCCGGCATCATCCTGCTGATCGAGCGCCCGATTTCCGAGGGCGACTGGATCGAGGTGGGCGGTCAGCACGGGACGGTGCGCGATATCTCGGTGCGCTCGACCCGGATCGAGACCTTCGACCGCACCGACGTGATCGTGCCCAATGCGGATTTCGTCAGCGGGACGGTGACGAACTACACCCGTGGCAACACGGTGGGCCGGGTGATCGTGCCGGTGGGCGTGGCCTATGGCACCGATACCCGCCGGGTCGAGGAGATCCTGCTGGACATCGCCAAGGCGCATCCTCTGGTTCTGATGAACCCCGCGCCTTACGTTGTGTTCCAGACATTCGGAGCCAGTTCTCTGGATTTCGAGATCCGGGCCATTCTGCGCGACGTGAATTTCGTGCTGAACGTCAAATCGGACATGAACCACGAGATCGCCCGCCGCTTTGCCGAGGAAGGAATCGAGATTCCGTTCACGCAACAGGATATCTGGCTGCGCAATCCCGAGGTTCTGACCGGGGCCACCGCAGCGAAGGATAGGGACGATACGGCCGGGCAGGGCGCCCGCCCGCCCGATGACGAGACACCCGCCGCGGCGCATATGACGCGCGATGACATTCCCGATGCAGAGGATGGCGGTGAGCCGGATGGCGGGGACGGGCGGTAATGACGCAGGCCCTGTTTCGTGACGATCCGTATCTGCGCGACGGTGAAGCGCAGGTCGTGGCGCACACGCCCGAGGGCGGCGTCGTTCTGGACCGGACGGTGTTTTATCCCGCAGGTGGCGGGCAGCCGGGCGACAGCGGGCGGCTGGACTGGCCGGGCGGCATGATGGAGGTGGCGACGGCGGTGAAGACCGACGAGGGCGGGATCGCGCTTGTTCCCGCCGAGCCGCAGGGCCTGCCCCCGGTGGGCCAGAGGGTGACGCAGCGGCTGGACTGGGCGCGTCGGCACGGGCATATGCGGGTCCATACGGCGCTGCATCTGCTGTCGGTGGTGATCCCCCTGCCGGTCACGGGCGGGGCGATCACGGCGCGCAAGGGGCGGCTGGATTTCGACATGCCCGACGCGCCCGAAGACAAGGACATGCTGGATGCGGCGCTCAACGATCTGGTGGATTGCGACCTGCCGGTGCGCGAGGACTGGATCACCGATGCGGAACTGGCCGCCAATCCGGGCCTGATCAGGACCATGTCGGTCGCGCCGCCGCGCGGGGCGGGCAAGGTGCGGCTGGTGCGGATCGGGCAGGGGGCGGAGCAGGTCGATCTGCAACCCTGCGGCGGCACCCATGTGGCGCGCACCGGCGAGATCGGCCGCCTGCGCCTTGGAAAGATCGAGAAAAAGGGCCGCCGAAACCGCCGCGTCTATCTTCATCTGGACGATTGAGCGCGGGGCGCAGAAAGCTCTTGAACTGCCGGTAAGGCCGGCGTTAAAGAGGGCGCCACGGAGAGGTGGCCGAGTGGTCGAAGGCGCACGCCTGGAAAGTGTGTAGGCGGGAAACCGTCTCCAGGGTTCGAATCCCTGTCTCTCCGCCACGCACCCCCGCGAAAGCGTTCTCCCGATCCGGCTGCGGCAGGATTTTTCCGTTGTTTTCGACGGTTGTGCGGGAGGGGCTGAGCGCCGGCCTCCATGCAAGGAAGCCATAAAGTGTTCTTTCGGGGCCCAAATTCTTCGGACCTAATGACTGCGCAGTTTTGGCGCAGAACCTTTAAGTGACTGTAAATAAATGGGAAAATGTCGTTGCGGTATTGGTCCGTTTGAGTTGGTCACGCGGGTTTCAGACGGAACTGTTTTCGAAATGTTAGAGTGGCAGGCTGTGCGAAGGTGTCAGAGGAAACCGGCTTGAGCGGGGCAGATCAGGCTGGTCTGGCTTCTGCCGCCACGTGAAGCCTGGGCGCAGCAGGGTTATTTTCCCACTATCTCGGACTTCAGCGTGAAGCTGATCATCAGGACATCCTTGCAGGTCTGATCGTCGATTCCGTGTTCGCTCAGAGTGGCCATGATATCATCGAGAGCCGCCATGTACTCGGCTGCGCTGATGTTCATGCCGCGATGCGCGGACACCATGTCCGGTCCGGAGTATTCCTCTGGCCCGCCCGACCCGGCGCCCAGAAAGTCGCAAAGATGTGCCTTCGCGGCCTCCAGATCTTCGGGCGTCTCCCGGTAGGGTAGGAAACGCGGGCTCAGCGTCGGGTTGTTCATGTGGGCCTCGATGATGTCGTCGACCAGGGCCTTGATCCCCGGCTGGCCTCCAAGACGGCGGTAGAGTGTCTCTTCCATCTGTCTTTGCTCCTGGCACAGAGTTTCTGTTTGGGTGAAGAGGTACAGGCCCGGCAACCGGGCCTGCGCCGGGATCATTGCGCCGCCTGCTCCGCGGCCAGGGGCAGAATGTTGTGATTGACCCGGAAAAGGTTGCCCGGATCGTAGTGCGCCTTGATCTCCCGTAGGCGCTGCATGTTGCCGCCATAAGCGTCGCATAGGCGGTTGGGTTCGTCTTCGGGCATGAAGTTCACATAGACGCTGGGGGCCGCATCTGCCGCTGTGTCTTGGAAAAGCCGTCGCGCCCAGTCGATGCAGGCCGCGTCTTTACCGGGATCATTCCAGCGGGTGTGGACGTTCATGACGAAGTGGCTCGCCCGTTGCGGGTAGGCCGTGGCATCAGACGCCACACGCGCCATCGCCCCGCCCACATGGGCGATGAAGACTTCGCACTGCGGATCCGGAACATCGCCGACAGCATTGAGGATGGACCGGATCGTTCCTGAGCTGAGGCTCAGGAAGTCGCGGCTTTTCCAGTAGTTGCGCGCGCCGGGTGTCAGCAGGGGATCGAAGGCGGCCTGCCAGCCGGTGAAGGGATGCGGTCCGATGACGTCGACGATCGGTGTGCCGAGCGCACGAAGGTCGCGCATTGCCAATTCGCCGTCCGCCATGTCGCCCGAGTAGCAGGCGGCGAAGATCAGGACCTCACGTCCATGCCATTCCTCGGGAAGAAATGGTAGCGGAGGGGCCTTGCGCAAGACCGACCAGATCGTCAGTTCATCCGGCGCCCGTTCGCAAAGTTCCTGGAACTTCGGCAGTAGCGCAGCGGCATCCTCGAACGGGTGGATGACAAGGCCGGACAACACGTCCGGACCGACTGGGTGGGCGCGAAACTCGAAAGAACTGACGACGCCGAAGTTGCCGCCACCGCCCCGCAGCGCCCAGAAGAGATCGGGGTTCTCGCGTGGCGAGGCCCGGACACAATCGCCGCTGGCCAGAACAACATCGGCGGCGAGAAGGTTGTCGATTGTCATGCCGTACTTACGAGTGATCCAGCCGAAGCCCCCGCCCAGCGTCAGCCCCGCGATACCGGTGGTCGAGTTCACACCGACCGGAACGGCCAAGCCGAAAGCCTGTGTCTCGTGATCGACATCGCCAAGCGTTGCCCCCGGTTCCACGCGAACGATGCCGGCTTCGGCATCCACTCGCACCGAACGCATGGCCGAAAGGTCCAACATCATGGAACCCTCTTCCACCGCAAGACCGGCGATCTGGTGTCCTCCCGCGCGGACGGCCATACGCAACCCATTCTCCTGCGCGAAGGTCACGGCCGCCCGAATGTCGGCAGGTCCGGCAGCCTGCACGATCAGGGACGGCTTGCGATCGATCATGCCGTTCCAGATCGTTCGCGCAGTATCGTAATCCGGATCGCCCTCCACCATGAGACGACCGCGCAACATCGCCGCAAATGTTTCCAATTCCTCGCCACGGATGCTTTTCATGCCCCCGTGCAGCTCGTTCACATCAATTTGGTTTTTCATCTCGTCCTCCCTTTATCCTGTGAGAACGGCGGTGTCGGACAGGGCACCTCCTCCTTTGATCTGCCTTCTGCGGCCGTTCATGGAGAGGATGAATATCCACACGTTTCGAAACCAGTGTCGGGACTGGACCGGCTGGTCCAGTAAATGGACCGGTGATTTATCCATGTGGATTTGCTAATGTGTGTCGAGCCAGGGAGGAGGACACCAATGTCCAACGCCAGCTACTACCAGTTCTGCCCCGTCGCCATGGCCGCCGAGGTGCTCTGTACGCGATGGACCATGGTACTCGTGAGAGAGCTCGTGGCTGGCTCGACCCGGTTCAACGACATCCGGCGCGGCGTACCGCGCATGTCGAGGTCGCTGCTGGCGCAACGACTGCGGGAACTGGAGGCCGCAGGGATCGTCGAACGACGCCCCGTGCCGCGTTCCCAGGCCGTCGACTACCTCCTGACTCCAGCCGGGAAGGACCTGCTGCCGATTGTCGAAGCCTTCGGAATCTGGGGGCAGAAGTGGGTCGAAGCAGAACCCTCGCTTGAACGGCTCGATGTCTCCTTGCTCATGTGGGATATGCGCCGCAACCTCGACCCGTCGCCGCTGCCTCCGGGACGTACGGTGCTGAACTTCCGCTTCCCGGAACTGTCACCCGGCAAGAGATCATGGTGGCTGATCGTCGAGGCGAACGGAGAGGTGGATCTTTGCCTTGCAGATCCGGGGTTTGATGTCGATCTCTACGTCGAAACCGATCTGCGGACGATGACCGCGATCTGGATGGGGCTGTCAACTGTCTCTGAGGTTTCGCAGAGGCTTGAACTCACTGGCCCCACTTCCGTGGCTGCAGCGATGCAGAGTTGGCTCGGGCTGAGTCCTTTCGCGAAAGAAAAGAAGCTGGTGTCGTAAACGAGTTGCGGGCTGCGCCGTCCTGACGGCGGCGGCAACGACGAAGCCCAAACCAAGAGAGGGATGTGTCAGGGGAAAGCGGCTTGAGCGGGGCAGGGCGGTCTCGTGGTCTGCAGGGATGCCCCAGAAGCGCAGCCCGTTTCGATATTTCAAGACATCTCCCGAGACTGTATATTCGCTTCCCTCTGTCGCTTCGGAACGTGGAGGACCTGTTGCACGAGCGGGATGTAGAGGTGAGCCACCAGACGGTGCCGCCGCCCTCGCCGAGTGGCGGGGCCTTTTCGCGGCCTGACGGGTCAGCTTGAGTCTGACGGCGCACTCCCATGCGTTCTTTTGGATGATCGCGAGCACCCGCCGGGCGGTGCGCTTGGACTTGGACAAGCTGGCATCGGCATGTCTGACGTCAGGCAGTCTGGAAAATCTCTTGCCGTTAGTCCGGACGCGGTGGCGCGGGATGTGAATAGGCCGAAAAGCTGGCGGTCCGGCATGCGCATGTGTTCTTCGTGGTTGGCGTTCTTCACGTCGCGTGGCAGGCTGTCACGGATTGCATCTCAACTCCGTCATCATTGACAGTGCAGCGGTAATTGCTCTCGATCAAGGCACAAACTATACCGGAATCGCTATTGTTTTACCATGTCAGCGTTGCCCCCAGAAAGACCAGCGGTCCTACGCACCAAAGATGTCACGAAAGTCTACCGTACGGGGGCGGTCGCTGTGAATGCGCTGCGTGGCATCGATTTTTCGCTCTACCCACATGAGGTCGTCGCGCTTCTCGGCGCATCGGGATCGGGAAAATCTACGCTGCTCAATATCCTCGGAGGCCTCGACCGTCCTACATCCGGTCGCATCTTCTTTCGCGACCGCGAGCTTACGAACCTCGATGACGAGGAACTGACAGAATTCCGGCGCGCTCATGTCGGCTTTGTTTTCCAGTTCTACAACCTGGTGCCCAGTCTAACCGCGCGCGAGAACGTGGCGCTCGTGACCGAGATTGCCGAGAACCCGATGCGCCCGGAAGAGGCACTGGAGCAGGTGGGCCTCTCAACGCGCCTCGATCATTTCCCCTCCGAGCTATCGGGAGGGGAGCAGCAGCGCGTTTCGATCGCGCGCGCCATCGCCAAGCGCCCCGAGATCCTGCTCTGCGACGAGCCGACCGGTGCGCTCGACAGCAAGACCGGCGTGACGGTCCTCGACGCGCTGATCGAAGTCAATCGCAACCTCGGGACCGCCACCGCACTCATCACCCATAATGTCGAAATCCGCCGCATCGCCGATCGCGTGGTCTACATGGCGGACGGCCGGATCACTCATGTGGAAGAGAACGAGGCCCGCGTCGCCCCTTCGGAGGTGAGCTGGTGATGCGGACGCTCGACCGCAAGCTCCTGCGCGACCTGCGGCAAATCTGGGTGCAGTGCCTCGCTATCGCGCTGGTGCTTGGCTGCGGGATCATGGTGCTGATCCTGTCAACCGGCACGCAGCGTTCGCTCGAGGCGACGCGGGCCGCCTATTACGAGCAGAACCGCTTCGCCGATGTCTTCGCGACGCTCACCCGCGCGCCCCGCAGCCTGCTGGCCGAGATCGCGCGGCTCGACGGGGTGGCGCGGGTCGAAGGGCGCGTGGTGTTCACGGCGATGGTCGATCTCGAAGGCAAGCCCGAACCGGCATCGGCCATCGTCGTCTCCATACCGCCGAGCGGCGAACCGGTGCTGAATGTCCCCGTGGTACGCCATGGGCGCATGCCCCGGCCCGACCATCTGGAGGAGGTCGCCGTCTCCGAGGCCTTCGCCGAGGCCAACGGGTTGCGGCCCGGTGACCATTTCCGCGCCGTTCTGAACGGTCAGATGCGGCCCCTGCGGGTCACGGGCGTCGTGATTTCGCCCGAATACATTTATACCGTCGGCTCCGGTGCTATTGAACCCGACGACGAGAATTTCGGCATTCTCTGGCTGAGCGAACGCGCCGCCGCCTCGGCTAAGGACCTTTCGGGCGCGTTCAACGACCTGACGCTGACGCTCGCGCGGGGGGCAGAGGAAAGGGCGGTCATTGCAGGTGTCGACCGTATCCTCGCGCCCTATGGCGGAACCGGCGCCTACGGGCGCGACCGGCAGCCCTCGAATATCTTCATCGAAGGCGAATTGAAGCAGCTCGGCACCATGGCGACGGTTCTCCCGCCGATCTTCCTCGCCGTCTCGGCGGTTCTGGTGAACATGGTCCTTGGGCGGCTTGTCGCTCTCGACCGGGCGCAGATCGGGCTCTTCAAGGCAATCGGTTACAAGACGTGGGCGGTCTCGACGCATTACACGAAGATGACTGTCGGAATCGGTCTTGTCGGCATCCTGCTCGGTTGGGGCTTCGGCTGGTTGCTGGGGCATGGACTGACGGAAATCTACACGCGCTACTTCCGGTTCCCAAGCCTGCTCTACCGGCCGGGAGCCGCGCCGATGGCAATCTCCGGTCTGCTTGGGATGGCGACGACGGTCCTTGGAGGGCTGAGCGCCGTGCGGGCCGCGACGCGGCTTGCGCCGGCTGTCGCCATGTCGCCGCCTGCTCCACCGGTCTACAATCGCGGATGGCTCGACCGGCTGGGGGGACTGCTTCGGTTCCGGCAAACGACGATGATGATCCTGCGCTCGCTGGTGCGCTGGCCGTGGCGCGCGGCGGTGACGCTCTTCGGTGTTTCCGGATCGGTCGCGGTGCTCGTCGCGTCCTTCTTCACCTTCGACGCGATCGACCTCATTCTCGAAGAGCTGTTCGAGCGCGCCAACCGGCAGGATGCGACCGTGACGCTTGCCCGTCCGGTCAATTCGCGCGCCGAGCTCGATGCGCTTGCCCTGCCGGGCGTCATGGTGGCCGAGGGTCTTTACGCCGTGCCGGTACGGCTCGTGAGCGGCACGGAATCGCGGCTCGTGAGCCTTCAGGGGCGCGCGCAGGATGCCCGGCTCTCGCGGCTGCTCGATAACGACGGCGAGGCCCTGGAGATACCCGCAACGGGCCTCGTCCTTGCGGCGGGTCTGGCGGAAGGCCTCGGAGTGCGGCCGGGCGACCGAATCCGGGTGGATCTCCTGAGCGCCCCTCGCGGAACCTGGGAGATCCCGGTCTCCGCCGTGATCCGCCAGAGCCTTGGGCAGGACGCCTACATGAACGGGGAGGCGTTTTTCCGGCTGATCGGTCAGGCGCCGCAGGTCAACATGCTGCATCTCGCCATCGACCGAAATGCGCTCTCCGAGCTTCAGGCGGAGGTGCAGGAGACCCCAACCATCGCGCGCTTCACGCTCTGGAGTGACATACGGCGCCAGTTCGAGGATACTCTTGACGAAAGCCTGGTGACGATGACGGTGATCTTTGCGTCGCTCGGGATGCTCATTACCATCGGCGTCGTTTACAACGCCGCCCGAATCCAGCTGGCTGAGCGCGCCTACGAGCTGGCGTCGCTCCGGGTGCTCGGGTTTCGCCGCAGCGAAGTGGCCTATGTGCTCGTGGCCGAGCAGATGCTCCTGACCCTGATCGCTATTCCAGTGGGCTGGCTTGTCGGCTACGGTTTCTGCATGCTCATGGCAGAAGGCTTTTCCACGGAGGTGGTCACGATCCCGGTGGTTGTCACCCGCCGGACCTATGCCGTTGCCGCCCTGCTCGTCATCTCGACGGCGCTTGCCTCCGTCCTCGTTGTGCGGCGTAGGCTGGACCGCATCGATATCGTTCATTCGCTCAAGCAGAAGGAATAACCGTGCTCCGATCCTCCCGAACAGTCTTCGTCGCGCTGCTCGTCGCCCTTGTGCTCGGTGGGCTCGTCTGGGCGCTGCTGCCCGCGCCGGTGCTCGTGGATCTTGTTGCCGCGCGCCGCGCGCAGATGCAGGTCACCGTCTCGGCGGAGGGGATCACCCGCGTGCGCGACACTTGGCTCGTGACCGCGCCCGTCACCGGACAGGCCCGGCGCTCACCCGTCCATGTCGGAGACGCCGTGTCAGCGGGCGAGACCATCGTCGCGGCGATCGAACCGGCCGAGCCGCCCTTCCTCGATGCGCGCGACCGAAGGCTGGCCGAGGCCGCCGTGGTGGAGGCAGAGGCAGCTGTGCGTCTGGCCGAGGCGGGCCTGTCCCGGGCCGAGACCGAACTCACGCATCTCGAGGCCGAACTCGACCGGGCTCGCGCGCTGTCCGACCGCGGCACGCTCGCTCAGGCTATGCTGGAGGATGCTGTGCAGGCCGCGCTATCGGCGCGCGCGGCGCGGGACGTGGCACAGTCGGATCTCGACATGAGGCGGGCCACGCTTGCCCGGATGGAGGCACAACTGGAAGGCCCCGAGACGCGCGGCCTCGACGAGCCTGCTTCCTGCTGCGTCAAGATTGCCGCTCCACGCACCGGCGTCGTCCTCGACCTTGTGGACGAGAGCGCGCGGCTGGTCAAAGCGGGCGAAACCCTCCTGACAATCGGCGATCCGCAGGATCTCGAAATCTATGTCGACCTTCTTTCGAACGACGCGATCGGCGTGGTGCCCGGGACCCGCGCCCGCATCGAGCGCTGGGGCGGCGACACGGTGCTCGATGCCGAAGTCCGGCAGGTCGAGCCCTCGGCCTTCACACGCGTCTCGGCCCTTGGCATCGACGAGCAACGCGTGCCGGTCGTCCTCGACATCCTGTCTCCGGCAGCGGTGCGCGCCGGCCTTGGCGACCGCTACCGCGTCTACGTGACCCTCGTCACCTGGGAGGGGGAGGACGTGCTCCAGGTGCCGCAAAGCGCGCTCTTCCGTTCGGCGGGCGAATGGGCGCTGTTCGTGGAGGAGAATGGTCGGGCAGCTCAGAGGTCGGTGGAGGTGGGACGCATGTCGGGCGACTGGGCCGAGATCGTCCTAGGCGTCGAGGAGGGCGCACGCGTGATCGCTTACCCCGCCTCCTCCATCGAGAATGGAACCCGGATCGAGATGCGCGAGACCGGGGCCGAAGCGTTCTGACGCGGGCGCTGGCGTCCACCTTGCCGACCCCTGCGGATCGGCCAAATGGGACGTGTCAGAGGAAACCGGCTTGAGCCGGGCAGGGGCGCGCGTGGCCTGCAGTGGTGCCCCAGAAGCGCAACCTCTCCTCGCGCTCGATCTTTAGGCAGCACCGATCCCTTGCATTGGCGAAACCGATGGCGCCGCTGAGGTGGTGGCATTTCCTGAGCCGGAAGGTGCAAGCTATGGCACCGGGAGACCGGGCCTGCGCGACTGACAGATGCAACAGATCACCCGGCCAAGCCGGTACGGCGCCCGGACTGCGCCGTGCCGAGCCGGGCGGGCTTGCGGATGCGCGATGAACTGGACGCTTTTTGGAGGGTGCCGAGATGAGCACGGACTATAGCAGAGACACGATTTTCGTCGGGGGCGAATGGGCCCCGACGAAAGGGACGGGCCATATTGAAGCGATCTCTCCGGTCACCGAAGAGGTGATTGCAACGGTCCCAAGCGGTTCCCGCGAGGATGTCGATGCGGCTGTCGCAGCGGCCCGCCGGGCCTATGACACCGGCCCCTGGCCGCGTATGTCGGTTGCGGAACGTGTCGACGCGGTCGGGCGGTTGCGCGCCGCGTTCGAGCGCCGCAAGGAAGACATGGCGCAGGCGATTACCGCCGAGATGGGCAGCCCGATCACTCAGTCGCGCACGATCCAGACAACGGTGCCCCTGATGATGCTGGATGAACAGCGCGAGATCGCCCTGAACACCTATCCGTGGAGCGAACTTCGCCAGTCGGCCTCGGGCAATGCATTGGTGCGCCGCTATGGAAAAGGGGTTGCGGCCCTGATCACGCCGTGGAACGCGCCGATGATGACCGTAATCCAGAAACTTGGCCCGGCGCTCATATCGGGTTGCACGGTGGTTCTGAAACCGGCATCTCTGGCCCCTTTCAGCGCGTATCTGCTGGCGGAACTGGCGCAAGAAGCCCAACTGCCCGAGGGAGTTCTGAACGTCCTGACCTGTGATCGCGCCGAAGCCGAATACCTGGTGCTACATCCGGGCGTGAACAAGGTGACCTTTACCGGCTCCACTGGCGCGGGGCGTCATCTGGCTGCGAAATGCGGAGAACTCTTGCGGCCTATCACGCTGGAACTGGGGGGCAAATCCGCAGGGATCATTCTTGACGATGCCGATATTCCGGCCGCGGTCGAGGCGATGCGCCTGTTGTCCTTCCGCAACTCGGGTCAGATTTGCACGCTCAAGACCCGTGTTCTGGTGTCGAAAAAGCGTGAGTCTGAAGTGGTCGAGGCCCTGGGGCAGATGGTTGCCTCGATGCCTGTCGGCGACCCGCTGGACGAGGCCACGCATATCGGCCCGATGGTCAGCGAAAAGCAGAGCGACAATGTCGAGCGCTATATCGACATCGGCATCCGGGAAGGGGCGCAGCTCGTGACCGGTGGCCTTGGCCGCCCGGACGGGCTGAACCAGGGCTGGTTCGTGCGTCCCAGCCTGTTTGCGGGCGTCGGTCCTGAGTCGCGACTGGCACAGGAAGAGATCTTTGGCCCGGTCCTGTCGGTCATTGCCTACGACGACGAGGATGACGCCATCGCGATCGCCAACAACTCGCCTTATGGCCTGAGCGGGTCCGTCTTTTCGCAGGATATCGAAAGGGCCATCTCGGTTGCCGACCGTGTGAAAACCGGCGTTCTGGAGATCAATGGCGCTCCCTTCGGGTTCCATGCGCCGTTCGGCGGGGTGAAAGAATCGGGCATCGGCCGGGAAAGCGGCTGGGAAGGGTTCGAGCCTTATGTCGAGCTCAAATCCATCGGTCTTCCGAAGGAATATGCGGACAGCATCGCCTGACATGGCGGTGTATCCGGCGTCCTGCCGAACAGGTGAATAACGCCCCTGGCGACCGCTGTGCGCGGGTGCCAGGGGTTTCCGGCGTTTCGGCCCCTGGTTGCGGTTGATGTGCCGACGTTTCAGGCGGCTGGCAGGGTGTTCGTGCGGGTCGCTCGGTAAACAGCCGCCACGCTTTCAGTTTACAGACAATCGCCAATGGGGCGGCCCGCCTGTGAGCGCGCCCGATTGTTCGCATGGCCCGCCGGTCCTTCGGTTTTGCGAACGATCATGGCGAGGCATGCCCGGAAACGTCACCCATTCTGTCGGAGCACGGTGGCGGCCCGATCAAACGCGGCCATAGAGGCGTCATACCCATGATCGTCGAAACAAAGGCAGAGGCTATGGCTTTCCTCGGGCGGCTGTAGGGGAAGGCCCTGCGTCGTTTACTGGTACGGACCGGGTCAGTAATAAATCGTCGCCAGAAGTCCTGCAGAGGAGAGGGAATGATGTTCAGCTTCCAACCGGTAGCGTCATGAAGACGAGTATCGTCGGTATCGGTCAAACCGAGTTTTCGAAAAACTCAGGGCGCAGCGAACTCAAGCTTGCGCTGGAGGCAATTCTGGCTGCGCTGGAGGATGCGGGGCTGGAGGTCAACGATATCGACGGGCTCGTTCGCTATACATGGGATCACACCACCGAAGCCGCGATCATGAACGCGCTTGGCCTGCCCAAACTGAACTACTATGGGGAAACGGAGTTCGGCGGGGTGAATTGCTGCGGTGCCGTGGCGCAGGCGTCCGCCGCCATCCAGGCCGGTCTGGCGTCGTGCATTGTTTTCTATCGCACGCTGAATGCCCGCTCGGGGGTTCGATATGGCCGGGGGGAGCGCATCCTGTCGGAAGAGGACGGACAGCTTGTCAACCGGCAGCCCGAGCCGCCGGGCGATGTCTATTCAGCGCCCTTCGGCCTTTTGGTTCCGGGGCAGCACCACGCTCTTTATGCGCAGGCATACAAGGGGCATTACGGGCTGACCGACGAGCAGTTCACCGACATGCTGGGGTCTGTCGCGGTGACGCAGCGGGGCTATGCCAACAACAACCCGCGGGCGCTTCTGCGGGATCGCAAGCTCAGCATGGAAGAATACCGCGCCGGGCGTGTCATCACCGAGCCGTTGCGGATTTATGACTATTGTCTGGAAACCGACGGCGCCCTTGCGCTGGTGATCGTTTCACAAGAACGGGCCCGCGCGATGAGTGCGAAGGCCGTCGATGTGCTGGCGGCCGGGCAATACGTGCATCCGGGCTCTGTTCCGATGTACCTGTATGCCGACAAGACCTACAGCCTTGTTCCCGAGGAGGCTGGCGAGCAGCTGTTCGGCAGGGCCGGGCTGTCGCCTTCCGATATCGATGTGGCGATGCTTTACGATGCGACCTCGATGATGGTGCCGCTGGCGCTTGAGGATTTCGGGTTCATCGGACGAGGTGAGGCGCATGATTTCATGACCTCCGGCGGCAACGGTCCGAATGGGAAACTGCCGGTCAACACCCATGGCGGGCTTTTGTCCGAGGGGTATTTCCACGGGCTGAACACGATCGCCGAGGGCGTCCGGCAGCTAAGGGGCGAGTCACCGAACCAGGTGGACGCCGAAACCGCATTCGTCACCCTCAGGGGGGCAAGTTCAATGGTGTTGGGGCGCGCATGACCGTAATCAGACCAGGCGATGAGTTTCTTCGTGAACCCTATTGGCAGCACCTTGCCGAGGGGACGCTTCATCTCAACTGCTGCAACGACTGCGGTTCGGCGCATCACCCGCCGTCGCCGATCTGTCCGAAGTGCCGGTCGTTCAATACGGGGTGGAAACCGGCCACAGGCAAGGGAACGCTGAAATCCTTCGCCGTGGCACGGCATGCGGTGCATCCGTTGCTGGCCGATCAGGTGCCTTACGTCATTACCCTTGTGGATCTCGAAGAGGGTGTCCGCATGGTCAGCGGTATTCCGCAGGGCATGGATGTGGACCTGAAGATCGGCATGCCGCTGGAATGCAAAGTTATCAGGATCGATGACCGGCTCGCGCTTCCGTACTTCTTGCCGGTCGACGAGGCTGGCAACGCAACGACCGAGGTGCCGGACTGACCCGACCCTTCGTGAGGATCAGAATGAAAAGAAACCCGTTTTCCGGCGACCGCCCGTTGTTTGTGGCGGCCCGATCATCGGAGCGGGGTGTCAACAAGGACAACAGCCAATGACCCAGACCCCCAAATGGCTAAGTGCCGACGAGGCGATGGCCCATGTTCAGGATGGCATGTCGGTGGCCTTTCCGCATCTGAGTGCCGAACCCGGAGTGCTGACATCGGCGCTGTGGGAGCGGGCGGCGGATATTACCGATGTGACCGTGATCAGCGGGATGCTCCTGAGTGGCTACAAGTTTTTGCAGATGCCCGCCGCCAGGAACATTCGTTTCAAGACATGGTTCCTGCCCGGCACGCTTTTGCGCAAGACGGCAGCGGATGTAACCGCGGAATACCTGCCGATGACATGGCTTCAGACTGCACGCTATCTGAATGAAACCGCGTTCGATGTCGGTTTGATACAGGTCTCGCCTGCGGATGAGGAGGGGTATCACAGTTTCGGCGTATGCTGCACCGCCTCCAAGGCGATTGCCGGCAGCGCCAAGCTGTTGATCGCCCAGGTGAATCCCCGGATGCCGCGCACCTTGGGGGATTCGCGTATCCATGCCTCTCGGATCGATATCATGGTTGCGGGCGACGCGGCGCTGATCGAATACCCCAATCGGCCTCTGGACGAGATCGATTCCGAGATCGGAAGCAAGATCGCCGGGCTGATCCCCGACGGAGTATCGCTGAGTCTCGGGGTCGGAGGGATCCCGCTGGCCGCCGCGAATGCACTGATTGAGCGGGGGGCACGGGATCTGCGTTTTATCAACACGTTCACGGACCCCACCGTGGCCCTGATCGAAGCAGGCTGCGCGACACCGGATAATCCCAAGGCTCATACTGGCGACATCTTTGGTTCGCAGGCGCTTTATGACTGGGTTGCCGACAACCCCGCAATCGCCCTGGCCGATGCGCTGACCACGCATACACCCGAAGCCTTCGTCGAGCGCAAAACGGTGGTTTCGGTCAATTCGGCGCTGGAGGTCGACCTGTTGGGCCAGGTCAATGCCGAAACCATCGGGGGCAAGCAGGCCGGTTCGATGGGCGGACTGATTGATTTCGCCGTCGGCGGTCAGGTCGAGGGGGGGCAGTTCATCCTTGGCCTCCGGTCGCAGACCAACCAGGGCAGGCCGCGCATCGTTGCCAAGCTCGACGGGGATATCGTTTCGCTGTCGCGGACCTTCGTCGAAACCGTGGTGACGGAATACGGCATTGCCAATCTGCGGGGCAAATCCGTGCGCGAACGGGCGTTTGCACTGGCCGGGATCGCTCATCCCGACGATCGGGCGGCGTTGAGGGCCGAAGCAGAGAAACTCATGTAAGGGAGGAGACCCGACATGGCTCCGAAGAAGAAGTCAAACAAAGTGATTATCACCTGTGCGGTTACGGGATCGATACATACGCCGTCGATGTCGCGGCATTTGCCGGTGACGGCTGAGGAGATCAGCGATGCAGCAATTGGTGCGGCGGAGGCGGGTGCGGCGATCATCCACTTGCATGCGCGTGATCCGGAAAGCGGTATTCCGGACCAGTCGGTCGAGGCTTACAGGAATATCCTTCCGGTGATCAAGCAGCGCACGAATGCGGTGCTGAACATCACCACCGGCGGCTCCACCCTGATGACCACCGACGAGCGTCTCGGCCCGGCGCTGCATTACAAGCCCGAAGTCGCGAGCCTCAACATGGGGTCGATGAATTTCGGTCTTTTCCCGATGCTCAAGCGCTTTGACAGTTTCGAGCACGACTGGGAGGAGGATTACCTGCGCGGCTCCGACGACCGGATTTTCAGGAACACCTTCAAGGACATCGAGACGATCCTGACGAAATGCGCCGACAACGGCACCCGCTTCGAGGTGGAGTGCTACGATATCGGCCATCTTTATACCTGCAGGCATTTCGCCGATCGCGGCCTGATCAAGCCGCCGTTCTTCATCCAGAGCGTCTTCGGCATCCTGGGTGGCATCGGCCAGCACCCGGAGGACGTGATGCACATGAAGCGCACCGCCGACCGGCTGTTCGGGGACGATTACCAGTGGTCGGTTCTGGGCGCGGGGGCCAAGCAGATGCAGATCGCGGCCCAGGCCGCGATGATGGGCGGCAACGTGCGTGTCGGGCTGGAAGATTCGCTGTGGCTGGGCCGGGGGAAGCTGGCCGAAAGCAATGCCGCGCAGGTCCGGTTCGCGGTCAGGATGATCGAGGATCTGGGCCTGGAGGTTGCCACGCCCGAGGAGGCGCGCGAAATGCTGGAACTGAAGGGGGGTCACGATGTCAACTTCTGACATTCTGATCGCGACACGTGCGGACAATGTCCTGCGCCTGACCCTGAACCGGCCCGAGCGGCGCAATGCGGTGAATGACGATCTCATCCTGCGGCTGACCTCGGCCTTCGACGAGGCCTCGCAAGATCCCGATATCCGCGCCATCGTGCTGACCGGCGCGGGGGACAGGGCGTTTTGTTCCGGGGCGGACCTGACCCCCGGGGCCGACACCTTCGGGTTCGACTATGCGCAGCCGGTTTCCAGCTACGCCAACCTGCTGCGCGCCGGCCGCCGGGCGACGGTCCCGGTGATCGGGCGCATCAACGGCTTCTGCCTGGCCGGCGGCATGGGCCTGCTCGCGATCTGCGATATGGCCGTGGCGGACCGCACCGCGAAATTCGGCCTGCCCGAGGTGAAGGTCGGGCTGTTCCCGATGCAGGTGGCGGCACTGCTGCAATCCATGCTGCCCGCCCGCACCTTCGCGGAGATGTGCTATACCGGCGAGATGCTGAGCGCGGAGGAGGCGCTGGCCTGCGGGTTGGTCAATTACGTGGCCGGGCCGGACGAGCTGGACGCGAAAACCGACTGGCTGGTCGAGCGGGTCGTGTCGAAATCGCCGACCGCCATCCGTCGCGGGAAATACGCGCTTTCGGCCACGTCGGGGATGACATTCGAGCAATCCATTGCCTTCCTCGAAAGCCAGATCGGCCTGATGCCGCTGACCGGGGACGCAAGGGAAGGGCTTGCCGCCTTTGCCGAAAAACGCGCGCCGAAGTGGAGCGGGACATGAGCGATCTTCCGTCCCGCGTACATATCACCGAGGTCGGCCCGCGCGAGGGGTTCCAGTTCGAACCGCCCTCGATCGCGACCGCCGACAAGATTCGCCTGATCGACGCGCTGTCTGAAACCGGTGTGCCCGAGATCGAATGCGTGTCCTTCGTGAACCCCGGGGTCGTGCCGCAGATGGCCGATGCGTTCGGGATCGCCGAGGGGATCACCAGGCGTGGAGGCGTGTCCTATGGCTGCATGTGGCTGAGTGAAAAGGGCTTCTTGCAGGCGTTGCAAAGCGGGCTCGAGACGCCGGCGATCACCTCTGGTAGCGCCTCGGACACGTTCCTTCTGAAGAACAACAACCGCACGCCCGAACAGCAACTGGACGGGCAGCGCAAGCTGCGCCAGACCTATTCGGAGAACGGCCTGGGCTGCGGTCCGGTCTATCTCTTCACCGCCTTCGGGTGCAATTACGAGGGCGATATCCCGGTTGAAAAGGCCCTGCGGCGCTGTGCCGATCTGGTCGGCGTTTGCGAAGAGGCGGGTACGCCGCCGTCCAACATCACCCTGTGTGACACCATCGGCGCGGCGGGGCCCGCCGAGGTGCGCGCGCTGGTCGGCGCCGTGCGCGACCGCTGGGATTATCCTGTCGCGCTGCATCTGCACGACACGCGCGGACTGGGCATCGCAAATGCCTTGGCCGGGCTGGAACTCGGTGTGGCCCGGTTCGATGCTTCGGTCGGGGGCCTGGGCGGCTGTCCCTTTGCCGGGAACAAGTCGGCGGCGGGCAATGTGTCGACCGAGGAGTTGGCGCTGTTGTGCGACCGGCTGGGTATAGACACCGGCATCGACATCCCGGCCCTGATCGACGCGGCCAGACTGGCCGAGGACATCGTCGGCCACCCCCTGACAAGCAAGCTTGCCCATGCAGGCGTTTTTAACCGCCACCCCTGAGGCGATGGAGTATTCACGATGAAAAAAACCGATCTTCCCGCAGGTATCGACGTCACCGAAGAACGTCTGCAAATCGCGGATTCGGTGCGCCAGCTATGTGACAAGTTCGATGATGAATGGTGGCTGGAAAAAGAGCGCAAAGCCGAATTCCCGCACGAGTTCCACAAGGCGATGGCCGACGCGGGATGGCTGGGCATCACCATGCCCGAGGAATATGGCGGCGCGAATCTCGGGGTGACCGATGCGGCCTTGTTGATGCAGTTGATCGGCAATTCGGCAGGCGCCATGGCGGCGTGTTCCACCATCCATATCAACCTGTTCGGTCCACATGCGATGGTGAAACACGGCACCAGGGAGCAAAAGGACCGGATGATCCCGCCGCTGGTCGATGGATCGCACAAGGCCTGTTTCGGCGTGACCGAGCCGGATGCGGGGCTCGATACCACGCATATCACCACCCGCGCGGTGAAGAAGGGCGCCCGTTACGTCGTCAACGGCCAGAAGGTGTGGACTTCGACGGCGCAGCAGGCGGACAAGATCCTGCTTCTGACGCGCACCACGCCGATCGAAGAGTGCAAGCGCCCTATCGACGGGATGACCCTGTTCTATACCGATTTCGACCGCTCCAGGATCGGGGTGACGCCCATCGAGAAAATGGGCCGCGCAGCGGTGAACTCCAACTCGATCTTCATCGACGGGTTGGAAGTGCCCGAAGAGGATCGCATCGGCGATGAGGGCGCGGGCTTCAAGCTGCTGCTCGACAGTCTGAACCCCGAGCGTATCCTGGTGGCCGCCGAGGCGATCGGCGTGGGCCGCCGCGCCCTGGAAAAAGCCGCCGACTATGCCGCCGAACGTGTCGTCTTCGGCCGTCCCATCGGGCAGAATCAGTCGATCCAGCATCCGCTGGCGCAAAGCTGGATGGCGCTCGAGGCGGCAGACCTGATGGTCTGGCATGCCGCGCGGCTCTATGACGGTGGCAAATCCTGCGGAGCCGAGGCCAACAGTGCCAAGTTCCTCGCTGCCGACGCGGCATTCGATGCCTGTGACCGTGCGGTGCGTACACATGGGGGCTTTGGTTATGCTAAGGAGTATCATGTCGAGCGCTACATGCGTGAAATCATGCTGCCCCGGATCGCCCCCGTGACCCGCGAGCTGATCATGTCCTTCATCGCGGAACGCGTTCTCGAACTGCCGAAATCCTATTGAGGGCCGCATATGACACTGCAAGGAAAAACCGCACTGGTGACGGGGGCGTCTTCCGGTCTGGGTGCACATTTTGCGCGGGTTCTGGCGGGGCAGGGGGCGCAGGTGACCTGTGCCGCCCGCCGCCTGGACCGGTTGGAGGCACTGGTGGCCGAAATCGGCCAAGGCGCGCGCGCCGTGGCGATGGATGTCACCGACAGCGAAAGCGTGAAGGCGGCCTTTGACCGGCCCTATGACATCGTGATCAACAATGCAGGCGTCACCTATGACGGTCCTGCCCTGAAAACCGCCGAGGACGACTGGAACTGGGTCATCAATACGGATCTGAACGGCGTTTTCCGTGTCGCGCAGGCGGCCGGGCAGGCGCTGGTCGCGGCCGGCAAAGGCGGGAGCATCGTCAATATCGCCTCGATCCTCGGCCTGCGCGTCGCCGGCAACCTCTCGGCGTATGCCACCGCCAAGGCCGGCGTCGTGCAGATGACGAAGAGCCTCGCACTGGAATGGGCCCGCCACGGCATCCGCGTCAACGCGCTCTGTCCCGGTTATATCGAGACCGACCTCAACCGCGCGTTCTTTGCCTCCGAGGCCGGGCAGGCCCTCATCAAACGGGTGCCGCAACGCCGCCTCGGCCAGATGACCGACCTCGACGGCCCGCTCCTCCTCCTCGCCTCCGACGCCAGCGCTTTCATGACTGGCACCGAAATCATAGCCGATGGCGGCCACCTCGTGTCGTCTCTGTAAAGGAACTTTCAATGGATTTCACGATATCGCCCCGGATTGAGGATTTTCGCGCTCGGATTGCGCGGTTTGTCGAAGACGAGATCATGCCGCTGGAAGAGGATCGCGCGCATTACGATCCGCATGAGAACATCAGGGCCGACGTGCTGGACCACCTGCGCGACAAGGCGAAGGCGGAGGGGCTGTGGTGTCTTCAGCTGAAGAAGGAGACCGGCGGGCAGGAGTTGGGCATCAAGGGCATGGCGGTGTGCTACGAGGAGATGAACCGCTCGATCTTCGGGCCGGTCGTGTTCAATTCGGCCGCACCCGATGACGGCAACATGCAGGTGCTCGAAAAGGTCGGGACCGAGGCGCAGAAAGAGCGCTGGCTGCAGCCCATCGTGCGCGGCGACGTGCGTTCGGCCTTCGTAATGACCGAACCTGCGCCGGGTTCGGGCTCGGATCCGGGGGGCATGATGCTGACCACGGCCACGAGGAAGGGTGACAGCTACGTGGTGCGCGGCCGCAAGTGGTTCATCACCGGTGCGGAAGACTCGGATCACTTCATCCTGATCGCGCGCACCTCGGACGATCCGCGCAAGGGGCTGTCGGCCTTTCTGCATCGCAAGGACACCCCGGGCTTCCGTATCGACCGCCGTATTCCCATCATGGGGCCGGAGGAACATGGCGGCCATTGCGAGGTGGTCTATGAGGATATGGAAATCCCCGCCGAAAACCTGCTGATGACTGAGGGCGACGGGTTGAAGCTGACCCAGATCCGTCTCGGGCCGGCGCGTCTGACCCATTGCATGCGCTGGCTGGGGCTGGCCAAGCGCTGTGTCGAGATCGCCAGCGAGTATTCCCACAACCGCTTTGCATTCGGCGAACGGCTGTCGAAACGCGAAAGCGTGCAGATGATGATGGGGGACATCGCCATGCAGATCGAGATCGGCCGGATGCTGGTGATGAAAGCCGCGTGGGAGCTGGACCGGGGCGGCTATGCCCGCAAGGAGGTGTCGATGGCCAAGGTCCATGTCGCCAACGTGCTGCACAAGGCCGCCGACACGGCGATCCAGATCAACGGCGCGCGCGGCTATTCCAAGGACACGCCGCTGGAATGGATTTACCGCTATGCCCGTCAGGCGCGGCTGGTCGACGGGGCGGACGAGGTTCACAAGATGGTGCTGCACCGCAATGTCGAGACCGAGGGCCGCGATTTCTGGAAATGGGATGTGGGTGAATGAGCGGGGCGGATTTCGAACCGGCGGCGTTGCGGCAGGTCCTCGCGGACAGCTTCGGCGAAGAGGCGGAGATGGCGCTCGAGCGCATCGCCGGGGGGCAGTCGAATCCCACCTATTTCATCACCTACGGCGTCCGGCGGATGGTGCTGCGCAAGCAGCCACGCGGGCCGATCCTGCGCGGCGCGCATGCCATCGACCGGGAATACCGGGTCCTCGAAGCGCTGCACCCCACCGGGGTGCCGGTACCGGCGCCGGTGCTTTACCACGACGATCCGGAGACGCTCGGCACGCCTTTCTACCTGATGGAGCGGGTCGATGGCAGGGTCTTTGCGGATGGCGCGCTGGAGGCGGCGGAGCCGGGTGAGCGGCGTGCGCTCTGGATGGGGCTGGCCGATGCGATGGCCGCCATGCATGCGGTCCGGCCCGACGAGGTGGGGCTCGGGGAGTTCGGCAGGCCCGGCAACTATTTCGAGCGCCAGATCGGCCGCTGGTCGCGCCAGTGGCGGGAGAGCGCCCACGCGCCCATCCCCGAGCTCGACCGGCTCTCGGACTGGCTGGTGGCGCATCAGCCCGAGGATGACGGGCGGGTGAGTCTGGCTCACGGCGATTACCGCATGGGCAACGTGCTGTTCCACCCGACCGAGCCGCGCGTGGTCGCGATCCTCGACTGGGAGCTCTCGACACTGGGGCATCCGCTGGCGGATCTCGGCTATTGCTGCATGGCATGGCACACCGCGCCCGAAGAATATGGCGGCATCCTCGGCCTCGACCATGCGGCGCTCGGGCTGCCCTCGGAGGCCGAGTTCGTGGCGCGTTACATGGCCGGGGCGCCGGGCACGGCGCCGCTCACCGCGTTTCACAAGGCCTTCGCGCTCTTCCGCTTCGCAGTGATCTGGGTGGGCATCGCCGACCGGGTGCGCGCAGGCACCGCCGCAGGGGCGGACCGTGTCGACCCCAGCCACCTCGCCCGGCAATTCGCCCGCCGCGGCCTCGACCTGACCAAAGGGCAGGATTGAGAACCACAGGGCCGCCGGGGGTATCGAGGTTATCGAGGGGAGCCTTGGCGGTCGACCCGCAGCCATCGCAATGAACACTGAAACAGGAGAAGACATGCAGGACGTTGTTCTGGTATCCGCAATGCGCACAGCCGTGGGCGATTTCGGCGGGTCACTTGCCGGGATTGCCCCGACTGAACTGGGTGTTGAAACGGCGAAGGCAGCCATTGCCCAAGCCGGGCTGGAGGCCTCGCAGGTCGATCAGGCTTTCTATGGCAACGTGATCCATACCGAACCGCGTGACATGTATGTCTCGCGTACGGTTGCGTTGGGGGCAGGGTTGGCGGATCGCGCGCCCGCCCTGACGGTGAATCGGTTATGCGGGTCAGGGTTGCAGGCGATTATCTCGGGCATTCAGGTTCTTATGCTGGGGGATGCGCAAACCGTTCTGGCCGGTGGTACGGAAAGCATGAGCCGGGCCGGTTATCTGATGCCGGGTGCCCGATGGGGGATCAAAATGGGCGACACGCAGGTCATCGATATGATGACTGCCGTCCTCACGGATCCTTTTGGCAATGGCCATATGGGGGTCACCGCGGAAAATGTTGCGCAGAAGTTCGGGATCAGCCGGGACGATCAGGATCGCTTCGCCGTCGAAAGTCATCGGCGGGCGGCAAAAGCAATCGAGGCCGGTTATTTCGATGAGCAGATCGTTCCGATCTCTGTCAAAAGCCGTCAGGGAACACATCAGTTCAGGACAGACGAACATGTGCGCGCGCAGGCGACACTCGAAGACATGTCGAAGTTGCGTGCGGTCTTCAAGAAGGATGGCAGCGTCACGGCAGGCAATGCGTCGGGCATCAACGACGGGGCCGCGTCCGTTGTCTTGATGACGGAGGCCGCCGCACGGAAGCGGGGCCTCAGTCCGCTGGCCCGTGTGGTGTCTTATGGCCATGCCGGGGTGGCGCCGGAATATATGGGCATTGGCCCGGTTCCGGCGATGCAGAATGCCCTGTCGAAGGCGGGGCTGAAGGCCGATGATCTTGATGTCATCGAATCCAACGAAGCGTTTGCGGCACAGGCCTGTGCCGTCGCGGCGGAATTGCGATTGAACCCGCTGAAGGTGAACCCCAATGGTGGAGCTGTTGCCATTGGCCACCCGATCGGTGCCAGCGGCGGGATCATAACTACGAAACTCGTGCATGAACTGAAGCGCACCAAGGGGCGTTACGGTGCGGCCACAATGTGCATCGGTGGCGGGCAGGGCATTGCGCTGATCCTGGAGAATCTCGCGCTATGACCAAAGAAATCCGGACACTTGGAATCGTTGGGGCCGGTACGATGGGTGCGGGCATCATGATCAATGCCGTTACCTCGGGGTTGAAGGTTGTGCTTGTCGATCGGAAACCGGATATATTGGAGGCCGCCAAGGCCAAGCTTGCCAGCTATCTGTCGCGCCAGGTCCAGAAGGGCCGAATAGAGGCCGACACGGTGGAGGCCATGAAAGCCCGGCTTTCGTTGTCGGATGAGATGAGCGCGCTGGCCGGGGCCGACGTGGTGATCGAGGCAGTGTTCGAGAACCTTGATCTCAAGCGTACCATTTTCGATACCATCGAGAAGGTGGTACCCGACGATACGCTCCTTGCCAGCAACACCAGCTGCCTGCGGATTTCCGATATCGCGCAGGTGCTGAAGAACCCGGCCCGGTTTTGCGGGACGCACTATTTCAGCCCGGCGGAAATCAACCCCGTGGTCGAGCTGATTCAAGGAGCGGACACCGCACCGGAGACATTGGAGAGCGCTGCCGCATTCCTGAAACTGATCGGGAAAGAGGTCATTCCGTGCAAGGATCAGAACGGTTTTGCGCTGAACCGTTTCTTTTGCCCTTACACGAACGAAGCGGTGCGGCTGTTGGATGAAGGGGTGGCGACGGCGGCACAGATCGATGCCGTTGCAAAAGATGCGTTCGGTCTGGCGCTTGGGCCCTTTGCCGTGATGAACATCATCGGGACGGCGACCAACCTGAATGCGGTGCGCAATCTGGCAGCGCTTGGCCCGTTCTATGAACCGGCGGCCAGCCTTGAAGCTCATGGCAAGGACAATCAGCCATGGGAGCTGGACCCGTCTCCGGAACCGCCTGGTGTTGCGGCACAGGATCAAATATCCGCGCGGCTAACGCAGGCCATCCTGTTGCCGGTATCCGAGTTGCTGGCTGAAGGAACGGCTACGTTGGAGGCCATCGACCACGGTGCGCGGCTGGCCTTCAGGTTTGGGGTGCTGCCCGGTGAACTGATGGCAAAACAAGGCGTTTGAGGATGTATCTTGTGTTGGCCCTGTCATAGGACAGGTCGGCACTGTCCCGGCATTTGCGCGTATGTGCCCACGGCGTTGCGTTATGCCGGTCAGGATTCGTCCCCTTGGGGGTCGACTTTGGGCAGCGTCCCTTCGATCCCGTATTTTTCAATCAGTTCCTGCATGATGACCTTGATAAGTTCTGAAACGATGTCCACCGCCTTGGGCACGGCTTTGAGGCGTTTGCGCGCAAGGTAGGCCGTACGCCGCAGGCCGCTTCCGTCGATCCGGACAAGTGTCAGCCGCCTGTCTTCGACCTGTTTGTGCACCGCCCCGTGCGGTAGGATCGCATAAGCGCTGGCGCGCCCGACCATTTCCAGAATCTGCGGCAGGGAGTCGAGCGTCGTGATGACGTTCAGTTCGATACCCAGAGTGCGCGCGAACTTTCCCTGAAGGCCACGTGTTCCGTACGCCTGATATCCCGTTGTGATCAACGGAAGTTCGGCAAGCCGCTGCGGTGACACGGGGTCAACCGCGATGCCATCCGGCCCGATTTCTCCATCCCAGTTGTCGGGGGCAGTGACAAGGAACAGTTCTTCGACCAGAACGGGTTCAAAGGAATAGGACGCGTTGTCATAGGTTTCGTAGACCAGCCCAAGATTCAGCCTGTCCTTTTCAATCCAGTCCAGAACGTCTCCGGAGACGGCCTCGGAGATCGAAAGGTGGATCTCGGGGTATTCTGCGTAGATCGTTTCAAGAAGGGGCACCGAAAGCAGCAGGCTCAATCCGGGCGGCATGCCGACCGAAACCCTGCCGCGCGGTTCGGTCGAGCGATTGCGCACTTCCGAGATCAGATTTTCGAGCGCCTCCAGAATCTGGCTGCCGCCACGGGCGAGGATATCGCCCGCTTCCGTCATCTGGACCCCGCGGGATTCCCGGATTGCCAGCTTTATTCCAAGGTCCTTTTCCAGGCGCGCAATGGCTTCGGACACCGAAGGCTGCGAAATATTCAATGCACTAGCGGCTGCAGAAATAGACCCGTGTTCGGCAAGGGCTTTGAGATAGGCCAGATGGCGAAAATTGACGACCGTATGCGCCTTGTCCTCCCGAGGCATATGCCTCCTCCCCAAGTCGAAGATCTCCCAATATATAGGCTATTCCTATGCCTTTTTCTTTGCAAGGTTTTCATGAGGTCTTGGTTTTGGATCATCTGGGCGTGGTTTGCGTGGCACGGTCGAGTTCGGTCGGTCACTTTAAATTTGTCGTTCCCGCGCTGTCCCCTTCGACCTTTCCTAGAGAAGCCATAGGCTTTGCTTGGCGTGTTTCGAATTGACGATCAGAGGGCGCGTAATGGTTTAATAGCGTCGAAAAACAAGGTGCCAAAGCCGCGCCGGAAAGCCTGACGAGAAACGCCAAACATGAAGACGGCCATCACCACCAGACCCTGCAGTCCGGCATCAATGACGCCTTTGTCAGACGTGCCATTGCCGTTTCCAAGCGGGGGCGAAGCGCAGTCGTTTCAGGGGGCTGCGGGGGTGAGCAGGCCTCGTACACCCATGTCCGGTGCAGCCGCACTCTAAGAATTCATTGCAGAGGTCACTATGACAACCAACAAACCCCTCGCCGGTATCAGAGTCCTGGACTTTGGTGCTTTCATCGCCGGACCCTATGCGACTGAACTTATGGCCATGCTCGGTGCAGAGGTCGTCAAGGTCGAGCCGGTCAGGAGCGGCGAGGCGTTCCGGCGTGGTGAGGGCACCGGCAGCCCCTATTTCGTTCAGGCAAACGCCGGCAAGAAAAGCCTTGCGGTGAACCTCAAGTCGCCGGAGGGGATGGACCTGATCACGAGGCTGTTGCCAAAGTTCGACGTTGTGATCGAGAACGCCCGGCCCGGCGTCATGGAACGGCTGGGCCTTGGGGCCGATGTGGTCCGACAGGTCAATCCGTCGATCGTCTATGCCTCGGCTTCGGGGTTCGGTGATGGCGGCCCGTGGCGGGACAGGGCTGCATATGACACCATCGGCCTCAGCATGAGCGGCTTTCTGTCATTGATGAGTGACAAAGACGGTTTCCAACTGGCGGGCACCTGCATCGGTGATCTGACGACGGGGCTGGTGATGGCGCTCGGCGTTGTTTCGGCCCTTGTCGGGCGCGAACGCGATCCCGAGCACGAGGGCGCGGTGCTCAAGACCTCGTTGCTGGAGGCGATGACCACGATGACCGTGGACGCCGTGACCCAGATGTTTGAAACCGGCGAACGGCCCCACCGCGAAAGCCGCCACCCGGCGGCCAACAGTTTCTGCCTGCGCACCTCGGACGGGTCGGCGTTGGCGGTTCACCTTTCATCCCCGCAGAAGTTTTGGCACGCCTTCCTCAAGGCCATGGAAAACCCGGATTTTGGCACCGACCCGCGCTTTGAAACCTATGCCGACCGGCGCGCGAATTACTTCGAGTTGCGGCCTCTGGTCGAAGCGGAATTCATCAAGCATGACAAAGCCGAGTGGGAGCGCCGCCTTGTTGAGGCCGACGTGCCGTTTGCTCCGGTGGTTTCGGTCGACGAACTGCCCGATAACGAACAGATGCAATGGCTGGATATGTTCGAGCCAGAGCGCAACGGTCAGCAACTCGTCCGTGCACCCTGGCGGATCAACGGAGAGCGCCCGGGCAAGCCCGTATGGGCCCCTGATATTGGCGCGCATTCCCGCGAGGTTGCGCTGGAAGTCTTGGCCGCAGAAGACGTGGACACCATGTTTGCGGAGGGCACTTTGCACGAAACCACGTCGTGAGAGGTGTCATTCAGGCCAACTGGGTGCGAAACTGCTTTTCCGCGTGATGCCGAATCGCGCATAACCCTGCCCGGTTATTTTCTGCGGAATCGCTGGAGGTTGGGGGGCGCGGTCATTGGAGCGGGGGGAGAGACAGATGGCGGTTCCAAATTCAGCCCCGGATGAACTGGCCGGGCCGTGGCTGTTATTTCGCACGGCGCGATGGACATGAAGAAGGCCATATGCTCGGTCGGCATGCCGACCTACCACACCCGGGTCGAAGCATGGGAATGTGACCACAATCAACACTGGAATATCCGCAATTACCTGCGGTCCTTTCAACAGGCCAGCGATGTTATCGCCGACATGAGTGGCATGGCCAGCACTGGCAATAGCAAAGTGACACGTCATTCACGCTTCCATCGCGAGCTGTTTCAGACTGCAAACGTCACGGTCCGCTCTGCCGTTGTGGCAGACGGGGCCTATGCCGGGGCGTTGGTTCATCTGCTGTCCTCGAACGGCCGCTTGTCGGCCACGAGTCTTGATCAGCCCGGCCTTGCGGCGGATTTCCTGCCGCGTGTCGCAACTGACGACATCACGCTGGCCTTGCCTCGGGGACTTGACGGCAGGCGCCTTGAGGTTGCAACGCCGTGGGGCCATGAGGAAACGGTTCTGGAACACGGGTTTGTGCATCCGGCAGAGGTCGATCATACGGGTGCACTGCCAACTGAGGGCGTGGTGCGGCGCGTCGCCATTGCATCCAATGCCCTGCTGGCGGGGCTCGGTTTCAATGACGAGTATATTCGTACTTACAAGATCTCACGGATGGGGGCCGAGATGAAGGTGACCCATTTCCAGCCCTGCGCCGCCGGCACCCGCTTGCGCAGCATCGCGCGGATCACGTCGACCGGACGTAGCAGTCTCTTTCTCAACTGCTGGCTGATCACGCCAACAGAAGAGGTGGTCGCGCAGATCGCCCAATGCGTCTTGTTCGTGGACATGACATCTCGCCGCGTAACGCGAGTGCCCGAGATACTGCGCTCAAGTAACAGCGTTTCCAGGTAATCCGGAGCAGGGGGAAACACCCCGGAGCCATTGTAGCTGACGCAGGTGGCGATACTGTCGGGCAAATCTTCCGTGTCCGCAGATATTCGCTGTTGGTTTGTCAGTTCTGTCCGGTTCGGGCAATTCTCATGCCTCGGGTGGTGTGTTTACGGAATTGGCCGTGAGGTTGCGTTTGAGATGACGTTCACGGGACAATATGGCGATGCCCGCACAGATCAGCAGTACCCCGCCAACAAGAGTGTTGGCGCCGATGACATCGCCAAAAACGGCGTAGCCGAGTACCGACGAGTACAAAAGGGAGGCGTATTCAAACGGCGCCGTGGTCGAGGCGGGAGCGGCACGCAGGCTTTCGGACAACGCGATCAGCAAGGCGCCGCCCACAAGGCCAACCAGCACCAGCAATGCGAATTGCTCCAGGGTCGGCATGACCCATCCGAAGGGGGCGGTCAGCAAGAGGAGGACGGAACAATAGATGCCCAGCCAAAGCGAAATTGTAATCGAGCTTTCGGTCTTGACCAATTGCCCGATCGTCAGAACGTTCAGCGCGTAAGCCGCCGCCGCAGCCAGGGCGGCGACAGTGCCGACCAACTCGGCCTGTGAAACATCTGCGCCGCCTTCTGTCAAAAGCGTAAGCTTGGGATAGGTAATGATCAGAGCCCCGCAGAAACCAACGGCGACACCGGCCCACCGAAAGGCCCGCACCGGTTCGCGCAACAGCACTGCCGATAGCGCGACGACGAACATGGGTTGCGTATATTGCAGCGTCACCGCCTCGGGCAGGGGCAGCGCACGCACCGCAACGAACGTCAGTCCCGTTGTGGCCAGGGACAGCAATGTGCGCAGGAAATGCCCCAATGGTCGGCGGGTGTGGATCGCGGATTTCAGGTTTCCGCGGATCACGACGAAGATCAGGAGCGGCAAGAAGGCAAAAAAGGAGCGGAAGAACATCAGTTCGGTAACCGGCAACCCGTCGATCCATTTGATGATCGTCAGCATCAGAACCACAAGGAAAACCTGCACTAGCTTCAGTACGATCCCTTTGAAGGGTTGCTGTTGGTGCCCGGTCATGACTCAAATCTTGCCTTTTGATTGTGCGGGTATGCCGCTTTTCTGCCGTTGCAAATATTTGGGGGTGCCCGACTCTGCCTTGGGTGGCAGGCCTTCAGATCGGATGCGGGGCGAAATTACTCCCATGCGCCTTTGAGAGTCGGGGTCATAAGCCAAGGTCGTCTCTGCAGCGGTTTCAAGGGATTGGTTCAGTCGAAGACAAAAACGCCTTTGCCGCCAGCCTGTTTGTCGAACACCTGATAGGCTTGTTCGGCGTCGTCCAGATCCCAGCGATCCGAGAATATCTTGTCCACATCAACACCATGATCAGCGATGAAACAGGCGCAGTCTTTCATGCCCGTGATCGAGAAGGTCCAGGACCCGATAACGGTGCGTTGCTGGCGGATCAGGTCGCTCCAGCTGACGACGTTCAGATCACCGCCGACGGCAACCATGGCAATGCGGCCCCATACGGCGGTGCACCGGACGGCTTGCTGCTTGGCTATCTCGCCCCCCGCACAGTCCAATGCGCAGGTCGCGCCCATGCCACGGGTCAGTTTCCTGACTTCTTCGACGGGGTCTTTCTCTTTGGCATTGATGACGTGATGAGCCCCGAATGCCCTGGCTTGGTTCACGCGTGCCGGGTCGATGTCGACGCCGATCACCTCGGCCCCCATGGCTGCGGCCAGTTGCACCGCCGACAGCCCGACCGGACCCAGCCCAAAGATCACGACAGAGTCGCGGGCGCTTACGTTCAGACGCACCAGCGCACCAAACGCCGTGCCGGTCCCGCAGGCGATCGCTGCGCCGCCGACAAAGGAAATTTCCTCGGGCATCTTTACCAGTCGGTCGGCAGGAACCACCTGATAATCGGCGTGGCCGCCGTGTTTTGCGACGCCATGTGGCAGGGAGCCCTCGTCACACATCTGAGTCCAGCCGGTCCGGCAATGATCGCAGCAGCCACATCCTTCGTAGTGGAATACGATCACCCGGTCGCCCGGTTTGAACTGATCGGGATTGACGCCCGGCCCGACGGCTTCGATCACGCCACAGGGTTCATGCCCGGCGATCACCCGCGGGTCATCTGTCTGGCCAAGATCGAACATGGTTTTCAGGCCCATCTGGCGGGTCATTTCGGCAACATTTTCGGCGCGATAAAAATGCAGATCGCTGCCGCACATGCCCGACGCTTTCATTCTTACGACGGCTTGGCCCTGGCCCGGTGTCGGGTCGAGGAAATTCGCGATTTCGAGCGTTTTGTTGCCGGTGAAGACCACTCCGCGCATGTTGTTGTCCTTTCAGTTCGCCAGCATTTTGCCAGATGATGTTCGAGTGTGCCTTTGCGCAACGCAATTCCTCCGCCGCGGGCGCGCAAACAAACCATCCCGTCGGGGTGCGTGATCCAGAATGCTGTCCACATCGCCCGTGATCAAAGAGCGCTAAAGTTGCCTGAAGCAGGTGCGCCATGCCGGGCGCTGTATTCATGGCGCATTATTAAGGTCAGGGCACCTCAGCAAAAGGAGTTTATCCAATCCATAGATTGCGCCGATGGCGATCATAGCCAGCTTTGGTGCGAACGAGCGGTTTCTACAGAGTTAAAAGGGCCCCCAAGTGGGCTGGGGCCCCGAAGCGGAGTCTTTTCCGGCTTTGGTATAAGCAGAGCCTAACTCTCACATAGGGTGTCCTCCTCTATCTTTGTCGGGGCTTTCGGGCTCTACAGAAAAGCGGGCCAGAGCCGAACGTCTGGAACCATCGAATTCGCTGCTCGCGTAACTGGGAGGGGGCGGAAAGACAGAAGCGCTTGGCAAGCTGACTACCCCGGCCACACGGAACAACCAGGGGGCCGTTCGAACTCGGGACTGAACGTCGCCCGTGTTGGAAACGATAGCGGAACAAGGAATGCAAAGCGCGCTATCGCACTATGAAGGAAAGGCCCGTTTCAAACGCCTTTTGCTATAAGGATAAGAAACAGGCCGGATCAAACTGGAGGAGACAATGATCCATCGCTCTATCAAAAAGTCCGCAGTTGCGGCTCTTGCCATGTCCACCATTCTGGGCGGCACCGCCGCGATGGCGGACCTGAACGAAATACAGCTTCAGGTCGTGGTCGGGAACCATACCGACGTGTTCACCGTCAATCAGGTTGTCCCGTTCTTTGAGCAGTTGTCCGACGCTTCGGATCAGGCCATTTCGGCGCATACCGTTTCATACACCACACTGGGCCTGTCGGGCTTTGAGATGATGGACCTGCTGCGTCTTGGCACCAACGACATCAGCTGGGGTGTTCCGGGTTACATTGCTGGCGAGGCGCCGGTTGTGGAAGGGATGGAACTGCCGGGTTTGACCGGGGACTCTTCGGTCATGTTCAAGATTCAGGATGCGTATCGTGATCTGTTCAATGAACAACTGGGTGAACATTTCAACGCGCGTCTGATGGGGTGGTCGCAGCAGCCCGCGCTTCAGGCTTATTGCCGTCTCGAAGACGACGAGTTGGAGAACTTCAGCCTGGCCACGATGAAGGGCCTGAGTGTTCGTGTGCACAGCACGACATTTTCCGATTTCGCGGAATCCATGGGCGCCATCCCGGTTACCATGCCATTTGCTGACGTGATCCCGGCGCTGGAGCGTGGTGTGATCGATTGCGCCATCACATCGCCGTCCGCGGCCTATGGCTATGGTATTGGGCAGGTGGCAAACGCTGTTGTCGATGTGCATGCCGGTTACTCGACCCATTTTTACGCGATGAACCTCGACACCTGGAATGGGTTGAACGAAGAAACCCAATCCTTCCTGACCGAGCAGTTTGCCAAGGTCGAGCAAGACATGCGCGATTATACCCCCGAAGTCGAAGCGACCATGGCCGCGTGCCTGACCGACGGTCCTTGCGAGGCAGGTGAGCCGTCAGGCATGACTTTTGTCCAATTGAGCGAAGAAGACAGTGCTGACCTGCGCGAACGGGTCGAATCCGTTGTTGTCCCCCGTTGGGCGAAACGCGCTGGCAAGGACGCTGAAGCGCAGTGGAATGCGACCGCCGGCCAGGTGCTTGGTATGTCGATCAGCGCTGAATAACGCGCTGGCAAAACACGAAGTGCTGCGGTCGCAAGGCCTCAGCACATACTTCATCCAACGAGAGGGTAGGGTCGTGGCGCTTAAGTCTATACATACTCATCTGGAAAGGGTCTCTCGGATCGCGGCAATCTGCGGCGGGCTTGGGATCATCGGTATCTCTGTGATGATCACGGTTGACGTGTTTCTTCGCAAATTCGTCGGCGCGACACTTGGAGGTGCCAGCGAAATTTCGGGCATGGTTTTCGCCATGGCCACGGCAATGGCTTACCCATATGTGTTGCTGGATCGCGCCAATATCCGCATCGATGTGATGTATTCGAGATTGTCGCCCAAATTGCGGGCCTTTCTGGACTTTGCGGCGATGATTGCGGTGGCCTATTTCGGGTGGATGCTGTCGTCGTCTGTCTATGGCCTGTTTTCAAAGTCCTGGAAAAGCGGTGCGCACAGTGTTGGCGTAGTTCAGATCCCGTTGTGGATTCCGCAATCCATCTGGGTTTTTGGGATCATTCTGTTCACGGCGACGGCGGTTTTCCTTTGTCTCTACAGCTTGGCCGGGCTGCTGCGCCGGGATTGGCCGCTGGTGAACCGCGTTGCCGGGATTCCCAGCATCGACGAGACCATCGAAGAAGAAACACATATTGACGACGCCCCGTCTGTCGCTTCGGAGGCAGCCGCTGACAATGAGGAGCATCGCTAGTGCCCGCATTCTTTATCGTTCTTGCCATCCTGGTGCTATTGATCGCGGCCTTTCCGGTCGGCGCGGTACTTGGACTACTGGGTTTCGGCCTTGATGAGATGTTCACGCATGGCCGGTTGGCCCGTGCCATCGGGAATATCTACTGGGAAAAAAGCGCAGATTTTCTGCTGCTATCGGCGCCTCTTTTCATCATGCTTGGCGAAATAATGCTGCGCGCCGGGCTGGCACGGAAGATGTACAACGCTGTGGCCCAGTGGCTGACATGGTTGCCCGGCGGGCTGATGCACGCCAATATCGGCACCTGCGCGCTTTTTGCGGCGACGTCGGGGTCATCCGTTGCCACCTGTGCCACCATCGGTGTTGCAGCCTATCCCGAGATTGAACGTCACAAGTACAACGAACGTCTGTTCATGGGCTCGATTGCCGCCGGCGGAACGCTGGGTATCCTGATCCCGCCGTCCGTCAACCTGATCCTCTACGGCGTCATCACCGAAACCTCGATCCCCGAGCTCTACATGGCCGGTATCATCCCCGGTCTGCTGCTTGCCGGGATTTTCATGGCGGTGATCCTTCTGACCTGTCTGTTCAAGCGGGAATGGGGCGGTAACCGGGTGGAAACAAGCTGGAAAAGCCGGTTTGCGACTTTGCCGGATCTGATTGGACCGATTGCGCTGTTCGTTTCGGTCGTCGGGTCTATCTACATCGGTATCGCAACCCCTACCGAGGCCGCTGCTATCGGTGTTGTCGTGGCGCTGATCCTGGCGAAGCTATACGGTAGCCTGAGCATGGAAATGGTCGCCGAGGCCGCCTTGGGAACGATGAAGACCACGGGTCTGATCATGTTCATTATCCTTGCGGCGCTGTTCTTGAACTTCATTTTCGCATTCATGGGGATCACACAGGCAATTCTGGACTATATCGCCGCCCTTGGGCTGACGCCGGTTGAAACCGTCCTGATCATCGTGGCCTTCTATCTTGTACTCGGGATGTTCATGGAAACACTGTCGATGATGCTGACGACCATGCCGATCGTTTTCCCGATCATCGCGGAGCTGGGGGAACCTGCATTTACGGGTGTCTGGTTCGGGATTCTTATCACGATCCTGATGGAAGCGGGTTTGATCACGCCGCCGATCGGGCTGAATCTCTATGTTGCGCACGGGATTCGGAAACGGGGCGGCAAATTTGCTGATGTTGCCATTGGTGCCTTGCCGTTCCTTGTTCCGATGCTGCTGATGGTGTTCTTGCTGATTGCCTTCCCCGGTATCGCAACCTGGTTGCCGGACCTGATCTATCGCTAATCCGGGAAGCCCGTAGCAACAAATACGCAGAAAAACTGCGCGATCCAGAGCCGGGCGGCGCGCCGACAAAAGTCGATGCGCCGCTTCTATATTTCAAGACCGTTCCAGAACTCATCCCTCTGACGGTGATGCCGTACCACCCATTTCCGGCACCATCCTCTTCTCCTGCGAATATACCGCCTGCGCGGCTTGACCTTCGGGGCGCAATCGCGATGCATGTGGGTTGAATCCCAACGATGCGGAGCCATGAGAGATGATTGCCAGCACCCCCGGCCTGATGGAGGCGGTCAGAGGCCGCTTTGCCCATGTGGAAACCTGCCCCTTCGAGGGAGAGCGGATATTCTTTGAAAGCGCGGGTGGGGCGTTGCGGCTCAAATCGGTGATCGAGACCTCGGCGGCCTATGCGGGCTACCCGGACAATCAGGGGCGCGACAATCCGGCCTCGGGCGCGCTGATGGAGACGATTGCGCGGGGCAAGGCGGATATGCGCCTGTTCTTCAACGCGCCGGGCGGGCAGGTGTTCGTGGGGGAAAGCGGCACCGAGGTGCTGTTCCGTCTGATCCGCACGGCGGCGCTCGGTGCGGCGGAGGGGGGCAGGATGCTGGGCAGCACGCTGGAGCATCCGGCATCGGTGTCGGCGATGACGCGGTGGGCGGATGTGACGGGGCGCGAGCTGATCCGCGTGGCGCATGACGATGCCAGCGGCACAGTCAAGGCCGAGGCTTATCGCAAGCACCTGACGCCCGATCTTCGGGTGGTCAGTATCGTGCATACTTCGCCGGTGACGGGGATGACGGTGGATGTGGGCGCGATAATCGCCGAGGTGCGCGCGGTTGCGCCCGAATGTTTCATCGTCGTGGACGGGATACAGCATGCCAGCCACGGCGCGGTGGACGTGGGCGGGATCGGGGCGGATGGCTATGCGGTGTCGCCCTACAAGATGTTTTCGCGTCATGGCTACGGAGTTGGCTGGGCCTCGGACCGGCTGAGCGGCTGCCCGAAAGAGCAGATCCTGGGCGGTGCCGCGGAAAACTGGGAGTTGGGAACGCGCGACACCGGGGCCTATGCGACGTTTTCGGATGTGGTGGCCTATCTGGAGTGGCTGGGCGGGCAGGTGAGCGATGCCGGTGATCGCCGCGCCCTGCTGGAGGCTGCGGGCCATGCGATTGCCGAACAGGAGGCCATGCTGATGCGCGGGGCGCTTTCGGGCGTGGGCAACCTGCCGGGGCTGAAGGACATGCCGGGGGTGCAACTGATAGGCGGCGATGCTGTCGAGGGGCGCGAGGGCGTTGTTTCCTTGCGGATCGAGGGTATGGAGTCGGGCGCGCTGGTGAGCCATCTGCGTGCGCATGGCATTCGCGTGCATATCCGCAAGAACGACCATTATTGCGGCAATATTCTCGGGCCGTTGGGGCTGGAGGATTGCGTTCGCGTGTCGCTGTCGCATTACAACACCGAGGACGAACTGCGCCGGTTCCTGACGGTGATGAAGGACGTGACCGGGGGCTAATGTCCCGAAGGGGCGGGCAGGCCGTGGATCATGACGTTGACACAGGCCGGTTTGCCGCTGGCAAGGGCGCGCTCGAGCGCCGGGGCCAAATCGGCAGGTGAGGTGACGTATTCGCCATGCGCGCCAAGGGCGACGGCGGCCAGATCGTAACGTGCAGGCGTCAGATCGCAGTTTGACAGGCGCCCGGCACCGTAGTCGCGCAGCTGGATCTGGTGTTCGGCGTTCCAGCGGCAATCGTTGCCGATCACCATGAGCACCGGCAGGCCGGCGCGGGCGGCGGTTTCGAACTCGGACAGGTGGAACCCGGCAGATCCGTCGCCCGACAACACCACCACAGGCACGCCGGGGCGCGCGGCGCAGGCGGCGATGCCATAGGGCAGGCCGCCGCCGATGACGCCGGATATGCCGTTGATTACGCGGGTATCCGTTGCCGTCAGGGCCTGAGCCCATTGGCCAAATTCGCCCCCATCGCTGATCACGATGCTGCCTGCACGGGATGGCAGGGCTTGCTGGACCGTCCTGCACAGGCTGTCCGATGTGATGTGATTGTTTGTTGGTGACGTATCGGGACGTTTGGCTGTCAGGGCCTCGACCTCTGACAGCCAATCGGTGCGTGCGGGTTGGCCCGTGACGGATTTCAGCGCGTCAGTGAGCGGCGCTGAGGCAACGGGCAAGCCAGTGATCAGGCGATCGCCAAGGTTGCGTTTGGCGCGGTCGATTTCTGCTTGCTCGGCATGAGCCACGATCCAACGTGCCGATCCCGCCCCGAACCCAAGGGTGAAGTCGATCCGCTTGGCCAGGGAGACGATCAGATCGGCCTGATCCACGGCCTGCCGAACATCGCCGAGCGAAGGATCGTTCAGGCCGCGCGGGCTTTCCATCGGCAGGACGGGTGCCTGCAAGGCGAGTTGGAGCGCATCGCGCAGGCCCGGCGCGCGGGTCGGGGTGAGTGACGAGCCCAGCAGGATCAGGGGTTTGGCGGACTGTGCCAATGCCTTGGTGATGCCCGTGATGTCAGGGACAGCGGTGCGATCCGTGGTTGGCGGTTTGGGTATGGGGTGCGTGCAGGCATCGCACAGCAGGTCGAAGGGCAGGGCGATATGCACCGGGCCGGGACAGCCCGATTGCGCCGTTTGGAGGGCGTTGATGACGCCCTCGGCCAGGTCCGACGGGGTTTGCGCGCGGAATGAGAGTTTCGTCAGGGGCGCTGTGATCGAGGCCTGATCGAGTTCCTGAAATGCGCCGCGCCCGTCCTGCGCCAGCGGGCTGTCACCCGACAGCAGCAGTACCGGCGTATCCGAGGCCCGCGCCGAAAACAGCGCGCCCGCCGCATTGGTCAGCCCGCCGCCCGCCGTGACCAGCGCAACGCCGGTCGTGCCGGTGAGTTGGGCATAGGCCTCGGCCATGAAGACCGCGGCGCCTTCGTGGCGGGTGTGCACGATCTCGATTCCGGCATCGAGGCAGGCGTCGAAAATCGGCATGATCTGGTTGCCCGAAAGGCCGAAAATCCGTGTGATGCCCGCGCGCGACAAGGTGCGCACCAGAAGGTCGGCACCGCGTTGGGTTGTATCAGCCTGCATCGCGGGCCCGTCTTTCCGCCCTGGCGCGGCGGCTGTCGCGGGTGGCCTTGATGCCCACGCGAATGATGGCGATCACGGTGATGGCCGTGACGGACCAGAAGAACCACGTGATCGGCCCGCGGAACAGGATTTTCCAGTCGCTGCCCGACATCAGCATCGCCTGACGGAAGTTGTCTTCGAGCAGGGGGCCGAGGATGAAGGCGATCAGGAAGGGGGCGGCGGGGATGTGGTAGCGCATCATGATGTAACCGACCCAGCCCATGACGAACATGACGCCCACGTCGAAGATATTGTTGTTCACCGCGAACACCCCGTAGATGCACAGCACCAGAACGCCGGGAATGAGGAGGCGTTTGGGGATGTCGGCCACGAACTTGAAGCCGCGAATGGCCGCGCTGCCGATCAAGAACAGGAAGACGGAACTGACGATCAGGCCGATGAACAGGCCATAGATGATATCCACGTTCAGGATGAACATCATTGGCCCCGGTTGCAGCCCGTGGATCATGAAGGCGCCGATGATGATGGCGGTGATCACGTCTCCGGGCACACCGAGGGCCAGCAAGGGGATCAGGGTTGCGCCTGCGACGCCGTTATTGCCGGCCTCGGACGCGGCGACACCTTCGACCTCGCCCTTGCCAAAGTTTTCCTTGTTCTTCGATTTGCGGCGGGCCTCGGAATAGCTGAGGAAGGCCGAGGGGGCGGCGCCGATGCCGGGGATCGAGCCGAGGAAGACGCCGATCAGGCTGCCCCGGACGATGGAGCGGAACGAACGTTTGTAATCGGCGAAGGTCACCCGGTTGCTGCCAAGCGAGCGCGCCTTGCCCAGATGGGCCGTCGGGTGCCAGGCCATGGCCAGCACCTCGGGGATGGCGAACAGGCCGATCAGGACGGCGATGAAGTTCAGCCCGCCCATCATGTTCGGATCGCCGAAGGTAAAGCGATTGGTGCCATAAACCAGATCGAGGCCGACGGTGGCCAGCAACAGGCCCAGAATGGCCGAGAGCGCGCCGCGCAGCAGGCTGTCGCCCGACACGCCCGCGATGATGGTCAGGGAGAACAGGATCAGGGTGAAGAATTCGGGCGGGCCGAAATTGAGCGCGAACGAGGCCAGCCACCCGGCAAAGATGATCAGGGCGAGGTTCGAAATCAGGTCGGCGGTGCAGGAGGCCCAGAGCGCCATGCCGAGCGCGCGGCCCGCCTCGCCCTTTTCGGCCATCGGGTATCCGTCGAGGATGGTGGCCGAGGAGGCCGGGGTGCCGGGGGTCTTGATCAGGATGGCGGGGATAGACCCGCCGAAGATGCCGCCCTTGTAGACCCCGAGCAGCAGCAGGATGCCGGTGATCGGCTGCATGGCGAAGGTAAAGGGCAGGGTCAGCGCGACGGCCATGGTGGCCGACATGCCGGGGATCGCGCCGCCAATCACACCGATGGCCACGCCCCCGGCAAGGGCAAGGAAGGCTTCGATATGTCCGACCAGTGAAAGTCCGGCCATCAGGCTGTCGAAAAAGCTCATGGAAGTCTCACGAAATGCCCCTGCGGGATCGCGACGCCCGCCACATGGGCGAAAAAGGCATAGAGCACCAGCGGGACGGCCACGGCGCAGATCATCGCGGTCAGGGGGTGGCGGGTTTTGAACAGGAAGGCCGTGGCGGCAAAGACCAGCATCGAGGTCCAGACCATGCCGAGCCGGGGCAGGAGAAACATCGTTGCGGTCATGATCGCCGCCATGCTCGCCAGCCGAACCCACGCGGCGGTCGTGTCGTCGACCGGCGTGTTCACCGGCGCGTCATCTGACGGCGCGCGCAGCCCGGCGGCGATCAGGCCAAGCCCGGCGAGGATCGTCACCCCGGCCAGCGTATAGGGCCAGAACAGAGGCGACAGGATGATGTTGGATATGTTGCTGGGGGCCGATACCCATGTGGGTATTGCATGGAAGATCAGGAACAGGGCGGCCACGCAGGCCCCGATCCCAAGTTGCAACTGGATCGTTCGGTTTGTCACGCGACGCCTCTCTCGGTGGTGCGCCGGGCCTGACGGGGCGGGCCCGGCACGTTGCCTGGATTTCAGGGGCGGGTGTTCAACCTTCGACGCGCATTCCCAACTCGTCAACCAGTTTGCGGAAGGTTTCGTACTGGCCGGTGATGAAGTCGTTGGCCTCTTCGGGGTTCATCAGCCGGATGATCGACCCGCGGGCGGTCATCTTATCGACGAACTCTTCGTCGGCGGTGGCTTCGGCCATCCATGCGCCCCACTTTTCGGCCACGTCATCGGGCAGGCCGGCGGGCCCTGCGATGCCGGTCCAGCCGACGAGCTGATGCAGCGCGGGCTTGCCGAGATCGGCAGCCGTGGGAGCGTCGAAACCGGGGATCGGTTCCGCGGTGGTGACGAGGATCGGTTTCAACTGCCCGTTGGCCACGAAACTGGCCAGCGCCGAGGAATTGGTGCAGATGAACGTGGCAGTGCCGTTCAGAACGGCAGTCGCCGCGGCACCGCCGCCTTTTTGCGGGATGTGGGTGGCCGCGTTCAGCGGGTCTTCGACGCCGAATTCACGCAGCACCATCGCCCCGGCGAGATGCAGCATCGAGCCCACGCCCGAGGAACTGTAGGACACACCGCCTTCGGCAACCTTGGCTATCAGGCCGTCCATGTCCTCGATCCCCGAGGAGGGCGCCACGGCACAGGCCACGGGGTTGATTTCATAGACGGTGACAAAGCGGAAATCGTCGAGCGTATAGGGCAGGGTGGCCTTCATCGCCGGGTTTACCGAATGCGATCCCACGCGTGCGAACAGCATCGTGTACCCATCGGCCGTGGCGTTCTGCACGGCGACCGAGCCGGTGGCCCCGCCCGCGCCGGTGACGTTCGCCATGACAAGCGGTTTACCCACCGCCGCCCCCAACGGTTCCGCGATGGTGCGGGCCGAAATATCGGTGGCCCCGCCTGCACCGTAGGGGATGACCATATTGATCGGGCGCTCGGGATACTCGGCCAGGGCTGCCGTGGCGGTCAAGCCGAGCATTGTGGCACTGGTGGCCAGAAACGTCTTGAAATTCATGTTTTTCCTCCCTTTTCATGACCCGCTTTATACGACATCCAGAATGATATTGCGCGGTTCTTGACTTTGTATAACTTTAAGTAAAACTTTATAGAAGTAATATTCGATTACATAAACAGTTACTTTATCTAACGGTAGGTGGCCCCGACATGTCGATCCGAATGCTGCGCACCCTGATAGCGGTCGATGATCATTACACGTTCAGCGCCGCCGCCGAGGCCGTGCATGTGACCCATGCCGCCGTTAGCCAGCAGATGCGCGCGCTTGAAGAGGAGTGGCAGATCACCCTTTTCGACCGCTCGCGGCGGACCCCGGAACTGACGCCGACGGGCCGGGCCATCGTGGCCAAGGCGCGCGAGGTGGTGCGCGCCTATGACAGTATCGTTTCGTCGGTTGTCAGTCAGGACAGCCTGAAGGGAGATGTCGCGCTTGGCGCGGTGCCGACCACATTGACCGGCCTGGCCCCGTTGGCGATTTCAGTTCTGAAACAGAGGTTCGAGGGGCTGCATGTGCGGCTTTATCCGGGACTGACCACGCATCTGATCGCCCAGATCGAGCGCGGGACGCTGGATGCGGCGATCATCTCGCGCCCCATGGTGATGCCGCAGGGGTTGGACTATCGCGAAATCGCCGAAGAGCCCATGCAACTGCTTGCCGCGCAGGACTGCGACAGCGACGATCCGATGGAATTGCTCGGCCGGTTGCCGTTCATCCGGTTCAACCGCGATGCGGTTGTCGGTCAGACGATCGAAGCCTGGTTGCAAAGCAAGGGGATCAGGGTGCGCGAAACCATGGAACTGGAGGGGCTGGAAGCGATTTCCAGCATGGTCTACGCCAATCTCGGGGTTTCCATCGTCCCTGCGGGATGTGTCACGACGGCAAACCCGGTGCCGGTCAAGCGGCTGGCGCTGCCCGAGGATGCGCCGACGCGTCATTTGGGGCTGGTTCACAGGCGCGACACCGCGCGCATGCGTGTTCTGGACGAACTGCACGCCGCGTTGTCGCGGGCCGTGGATATCGGCGTGTTCCATCCGCTGGAACCCGGTACAGAGGGCGGCGCGGCATGAGTTTCGAGACGATCTTTCCGGTGGTGCTCGGGGCGGTCATGGGCGGGTTCATCAACGGGTTGGCCGGGTTCGGGACGGCCCTGTTCGCGCTTGGGTTTTTCCTGAAAGTCATGACCCCTGAACAGGCCGTGGCCGTGGTGGTGATCCTGTCGGTGATCAGCGGCCTGCAGGGGCTTTGGGTTGTGCGCGGCGCGATCTGGGACAGGGCGGGGCGCATGGCGCGTTTCGTCGTGCCGGGGCTGGTGGGCATTCCGTTGGGATTGCTGGCGCTGTCGGTGATCGAGGCGCGGACGTTGAAGCTGGTGATCGCGGGGTTCCTTCTGCTCTACGGCGGGTTCTTTACCTTGCGCCGGTCGTTGCCGCGGTTTGAGAGGCCAACGCCGGTGGCCGATGTCGGCGTCGGGTTTCTTGGTGGCATCCTGGGCGGCGCGGCGTCGCTTTCGGGGGCGTTGCCGACGATGTGGTGTTCCATGCGGCCCTGGCCCAAGGCGGAAACGCGGGCGGTTTTGCAGCCCTTCAACGTGGTGATTCTGGGGGTGACGGCGCTGATGCTGGCGCTGCGGGGCGTCTATGACGGGCAGACGCTGCTGTATCTGGCCGTGGCGCTGCCCTGTGCATTGCTGTCGGCGCAGATCGGGATCACGGTTTTCAAGCGGTTGTCGGACGATCTGTTTCGCCGGCTTCTGATCGGCATGTGCCTGGTATCGGGCACGATCCTGATGCTGCGGGAGGTGCTATGAGCATTGCACGATTGAACGTCCATGTCTTTCGCGCGCCGACCCCTGCGCCGGTCGCGACGTCCTTTGGGGTGATGCGCGACCGCCCTGCGGTGTTCGTGCGGGTCGAGGATAGCGACGGGGCCTTCGGCTGGGGTGAGATTTTCGCCAACTGGCCTATTGCCGGGGCCGAGCATCGGGCGCGTCTTCTGAACGAAGATATCGCCGATCTTGTGTTGGGGCAGGCCGGTGACGACCCGCAACGCCTGTGGCGCGAATTGACCGAACGCACCGAAACACGCGCGTTGCAATGCGGCGAATGGGGCCCGTTCCGGCAGGTTCTGGCCGGGCTCGACACGGCGCTTTGCGATATGGCGGCGCGCCGGGCCGGAATGCCTCTGGCACACTGGTTGTCCGGCGGCGCGTCGGCATCCGTGCCGGTCTATGCCAGCGGGTTGCATGTGTCGCGCGCGGTCGAGGCGATCAAAGCGTCGCGGGCGCAGGGAATAGAGGCCTTCAAAGTAAAGATCGGGTTCGACGAAGAGCGCGACATGACGGATTTGAAGATGCTGATCGACGGGCTGGGGCCGCAGGAGCGGCTTTTTGCGGACGCCAATCAGTCCTGGACGCTGGATGCGGCCTTGCGTTTTGCGGCGCAGGCGGAGGGATTGCCCCTTGGCTGGCTGGAAGAACCGATCCGTGCGGATCGTCCCGCGCAGGAGTGGGAGACTTTGGCGAAAGCCTGTGACATTCCATTGGCCGCCGGTGAAAATATAACGGGTTTCAAAGCATTTGGCGAAGTTGTTGAAGGTAAAACATTAACTTTCATTCAGCCTGACTTGGCCAAATGGGGCGGGGTCAGCGGCTGCTTTGCCGTTGCCTGTCAGACGGTGGAGGCCGGATTGACCTATTGCCCGCATTTCCTTGGCGGTGGCATCGGGTTGAGCGCATCGGCGCATGTGCTTGCGGCAGCGGGCGGCGCGGGCCTGTTGGAACTGGATGTGAACACCAATCCGCTGCGCGACGCCTTTTTCGCGGGCGGGCCCGTTTGCAACGGGATATTTGCGATCCCGGATATGCCGGGCCTGGGAATCGACGCGCTGCCCGAAGAGATCGAGCGGTTCCGCACGCTGGAGCTGGACATCAGCGGCTAAGATCAGCCGATCACCTCGTCGCTGCGGTCATCGGTTTCGCCATAGCGTTTCAGGACGGCGGGTTTCGTACCTTCATAAACCCGCGCAAGATGTTGGGATATCTTGGCATTTTCGCGTTCGAACAGGCAGTTTCCTTGCATGTCCGAAGCCACGATGAATGGTCCCATCCGGTTGCACTTGATGACCCACATGGCCTGCGCAAGGCCGAGTTCCTCGTGCCAGTGAACGGCCTCGACATTTTCGACCCCGCGGCCCAGCAAAGCGCCGGTGCCGTAGCCCACGGTGGACAGGTAGACCGCGCCGTTGGGAACGAAATATTCCTTGTAGTCTTTTGAAGACATGCCGCCCTTGCCGATGATCAGTTTGGCGCCGGTCTTGGCGATCCATTCGGGCAACCATTTGGCGAACCGGAACGAGGCGGTGGCGGTGACGGCGCCCATGTCGAAGCTGCCATCCTCGCGGATCACGGCGGCGGGGGAGCAGTGGAAGTTCGCCGCGCTTTGCGAGGGCAGTTCCATCGGGATATTGGCCTGCTGTTCCAGCGCGCGCATGTAGACGCCTTCGCGCGCCGTATACATCAGCCCGTCCAGATAGACGATGTCGCCAAGACGAAGCTGCGCGATGTCTTCGTTGGTGGGGGTGGTGCTGAGGCGGATCTCACGCGGTTTCATCGAATGGTCCTCCTGTCCGGATCGTCCTGTATGACGCCGTTCTGTATCAGTGCATCTATCCGTTCGCGGCCATGACCCAGATCGGCCAGAACCTGCCGTGAGTCCCGCCCGAAGCGCGGTGCGTTTGGCAGCGTGTCGGGTGCCCAAGGGGCACGAAAGGTGAGGCCGGGAACCCGGAAGCTGCGCCCGAGTTCGGGTACATTCAGATCGTGCCAGTCAAGCAGTCTGGACAGGTCGTCATCCGCAAGCAGCTCATCAAGACCCAGAACCGGGCCAGCAGGCACTTGTGCGTCGGCCAGTCTCTCGTCCCAGTCCTTGGTAGTGCGCTGCGCGAAGGCGGTATCGAGCGCCGCGCGGACGCGGCCGGCATCGGGTTCGTCTGCCAGAGTCGGGTCGCCCAGGGCCGCGCACAGGCGCATGGCCTGTGCCGGGGTGTTCGCCGTCACCACGATCTGGCCGTCGGACGTGTCGAAGCGGCCCGAGAAGGGCGAATCCGAAAAGGCGCGGTTGCCTTCCAGCCCGCGCATCTGCCCGGTGGCTTGCCAGTTGACGGCATAGGGCCCCATCAGGTTGACAAGGGCATCGAGCATCGAGACATGCAGTTTCTGTGCCTCGCTGCCGTGTCGGTCACGTTGGATCAGGGCGGCAAGTATGGCGGCGACAAGGGCCTGTCCGGCGACGTAATCGACGATGGGAAAGCCGACGCGCTGCGGGCCGCTGTCGGGGGTGCCCGTCATGGCCATCAGCCCGCTGAGGCCCTGAAGGATATGATCATAGGCCGGTCGCCCCGACAATTTGCCGTCGGGGCCAAAGCCCGAAATGCTGGCATAGATCACATCCGGGCGCACCGCGCGGACGGTTTCGAAATCCAGCCCCAGCCGGTCGGCCACGCCGGGGCGGAAATTCTCGACCAGTATGTCGGCGGAGGCGGCCAGATCCATGACGAGATCGAGGCCCTCTTTGGTCTTGAGGTCGATCACCGTGGATTTCTTGCCCGCGTTCTGGCTGAGGAACGACGCCCCGAGTCCGGCGGCGCGCATGTCTTCGCTGCCGCCATGGCGGCGCACGAAATCGTCGCCATTGGGACGTTCGACGCGGATCACCTCGGCTCCCATGAGGGCAAGCTGGCCCGTGGCATAGGGTCCGGCCAGAACATGGGTCAGGTCGAGGATGCGCACCCCGGCCAGAGGCGGCGCGGCACTCATTCCGCAGCGTCCTGCGCCATGGCTGGCCAATCCACGCTGTCGCGGCGCTGATAGGGGGTGAACCAGTCGGGGTCGGTGCGGTATTCGACCCGCCCGTCGGGGTAAAGCCGGGCCACGGCGCGGCGGGAACTGAGGCAGAAGGCGTGGACGCTCATCTGCATGCCGCCGGTGTGGCAATAGCCGACCTCGATATTGCAGTCGATCACCATGTTCTTGCCGACAAAGCCCATCGCGCCCATGCCGATGGAATTGCCTAGGTCCTTGAACTCGTCCTCGAGCGCGGCGATCTTCGGATCGGAATTGCGGCTGCCCACGGTGCGCAGGGTGGCGGCGCGTTTGCCCAGGACCATGCAGGTGTCCTTGGACCCGCCAAGGCCGATGCCGATGATCGCGGGCTGGCAGGCAAGGCCGCGCTTACCGAAGGCGACGAGCGTATCGAGATAGAACCGCTTGATGCCCTCGATCCCGTCCGAGGGGAACAACATCCGGTAATCGGTGCCGAACAGCCCGCCCTTGTGAACGGTGATCAGGTCGATCCAGTCGCCTTCGGGTTCGAACCCGTATTCGATTTCCGGCGCGCCAATGCCGACGTTGTTGTCATGGTCCGTGCGCCAGAGGGGATGCACGCGGTTGGGGCGCAAAGGCACGCCGTTGGTGGCGCTTGCTGTGGCGCGGCGCAGGGCGGTTTCCAGGGCGCACATGCCGCCTTCGACCTGCGCGGTGTTGCCCATCTTGACGTACCAGCGCGGCACGCCGGTATCGCCGCACATGGCGCGGCGGTCTTCCTTGGCGGCCTCGTAATTTTCCAGCATGGCCTGAAGAACAAAGGACGACAGGTCGCCATCTTCAGTTTCGGCGGCGACTTTGAGGCCGTCCAGATAATCCTGCGGGATTTCGATGGCGGCCTTGTCCATCAGGGTTTCGGCAGTGCTCTGGATCAGGTCGATGGGTATCATTGTGCGGCCACCAGTGTATCGGGTTCGCCCTTGGGCAGGATGGTTTCGCCGGGGCGGACGATGGTGAATTGAACAGGTTCGCGGCTGACCTCGACGGACTCGCCGGATTGCCGCGCAACCGTGAAGTACGAACTGTCCAGATCACCCTGATCCGGGAAATCCTCGCGGAAATGCGCCCCGCGCGAGTTTTCGCGCCACAGGGCGGCGCGGGCGATCACTTCGGATATATCACAAAGCGAGGCCATGTTCAGCCAGTCATGCCATGTCAGGTTGAAGGCGAGGGAGTCGGCGGCGACGCCGGTTTCCATCAGTTCGGCGCGGATGTCGTCGACGCAGGCGATGCCGCGCTCCAGTCTGTCGGCGGTGCGCATGACGCCGACCTCATCCCACATGACCTCTTGCAGGGTCTGGCGCAGCGGGTGAAGCGCGCCGGGGGGCCGGGCAAAGGGGCGCATGGCGCGGGCGATTTCGGCCTCGAGAACCTCGGGGTCGGGGTCGCGCAGGGCGCCCATCTGACGAATATCGACACCCATCGTGTCGCCCGCGATACCGCCATAGACGGTTGAATTGGCCACGCCATTGCCGCCCAGCCGGTTCGAGCCATGCGCGCCGCCGGCATCCTCGCCCGCCACGTAAAGCCCTTCAAGCGCGGTGCGGGTATCCACATCGACCACGACACCGCCCATGAAGTAATGCGCGGTCGGCACCACCTCGACCCGGCCACCGGCCAGATCGAAGCCGCAATCGGCGCAGCGCTTGACCATGCCCTTGAACTTCTCGGCCACGAATTCCGGGCCGAGATGCCCCATCGAGATGTAGACCCCACCGTTTTCCGAGGTGTTGCTTTTGCGCATTTCCTCATAAATGCCACGGCTGACCACGTCGCGCGTGGCGCGTTCGCCCTTGCCGTCGTAATCGAACATGAAGCGATTGCCGGACCCGTTCAGAAGATGCCCGCCAGCACCGCGCAGCCCTTCTTCCAGAACCGTGCCGGTCATCCTTGTGTGATCGCCCGCCAGAAGGCCGGTGGGGTGAAACTGCACCATTTCCATGTCGCGCAACGGCAGGCCCGCGCGCAGCGCCATGGCAAGCCCGTCCATCGTCTTGTCGCCCGAGGGCGTGTGATACTTGTACATGGTCGGGCCGCCGCCGGTGGCCATCAGCACGGTCTTGGCCCGTACGAAGCGGAAGCGCCCGGTGCGCATGTCGATCATCAGCACGCCAGCCAGCGCGCTGCCGTCACGGGTGGGGATCAGGCCGATGGCACGGTGTTCCTGTAACTTCTCGACGGGGCGCGAAAGGACCTGTTCCATCAGGCGGCTGATGATTTCGATGCCGGTCAGGTCGCCCTTGTGCACGGTCCGGTCGGCGGTTTGTCCGGCAAAGGCCTTTTGGTGCAGGGAGCCGTCGGGGTTGCGGTCGAAAAAGCAGCCAATTTCGTTTTCCAACTCGTGAATGCGGACCACGGCCTGTTCGCAGAGCCGCCAGGCCATATCCTGATTGGGAAGCCATTTGCCGCCGTTGATCGTATCCATGAAGTGCCGCTCGACCGTATCGCCGCCGCCAAGAGCGACGTTATAGCCGCCCTGAACCATGCGGGTGCAGCCGCACTTCCCGATCAGCCCCTTCACGGCGATGGTGATTTTCGTCCCCTCGGGGGCGGTCTGTTGCGCGTGCAGCGCAGCGAACAGGCCCGCGCCGCCGGTGCCGAGGATCAGGATATCGGTGTCGTGATGATCGATGTCAGGACGCATGGGTCAGATCGCATTCAGGAAAAAGGAGCCGGACACCAGAACCGCAACGCCCACGGCGGCGGCGGCCAGTGTTTTCTGGCTGTTGCTCCAGGGCAGGAACTCCAGCGCGAGAAGGCGCAGCCCGCCGAACAGGTGAACGGCAAGCAAGAAGACAAGCCCGAATTCGGCCAGTTTGACGACGGGAAGTTCAGTCAGCGCAAAGAAGCTGTCCAGACTGTCGGGGGCGGTGATGGCCTTGGACAGGGTCCAGAAATGCAGCGGCAGGAACAGCGCCAGCGCCAGACCGGACAGGCGGTGCAGGATGAAGGCCAGCCAAAGGGGGTGCGCGCGTGGTGGTGTTTTCATGCGAAGGTCACGGCCCAGACGGCGCGTGCTCCGAGTGTAAAAAGGCCAAGGCCGGTGGCCCATGTGAACAATGACAACGCCGTGCCCCGGAGCCCCGCCCATTCATGTGCGATCACCCGCAGGCCGATGGCGGCATGTATCGATACCGCCAGGACGAACAGGCCGTAAAACGCGAACCAGAAGGCCGATCCCTGGGTGCGGCCAAGGATCTCCGACACGCTGAGCCCGCCCTGAATGGCATAGATCATCACCGCGATATGCCCCAGAACGAGCGGCGCCATGATCAGCGCCGACAGGCGCTGCGCCATGTATAGCCGCAGGTCAAGCATCCTTGCGCCTCCGCAGGGCATGGCGCACCGTTTCGCGTTTGACGCCGGCGATGGCGCTCATCGGATCGAGCTCGTTCGGGCAATATTGTGTGCAGGAGCCCATCGAGTGGCAATTGTGACAGCCGCCCACGCTCGACACCGCATCAAGGATCGTGGCCCGTGCGCCATCCCTAGTGTCGTTCAGCAAGGTCCAGGCACGTTGCAGGGCGGCGGGGCCGAGATATTCGGGATTGCCCGCCACCGTATCGCAGGCGGCGTAACAGACCGCGCAATTGATGCATTCGATCCCGGCATTGGCCTGCTTGCGCGCCGGGGTGGTTGCGTCAATCGGCTCGATCGGGTCCTGCCGGGATTGGGTGGGGTGATGCAGCCCCTCCGCCGCGACCCATTTATCGAAAAACGGGTCCATATCGGCGGCCAGGTCCTTGATGACCGGCAGGTTGCGCAGCGGTTCGATGGTCAGTTTTCCCTCATCCGCCACCTTGCCCACATGGGTGCGGCAGGTCCAGCGGGGGATTCCGTTGACCATCATCGCGCAACTGCCGCACATGCCGACACGACAGGCGAAACGATAGGTCAGGGTGGGATCGGAATGGTGCTGAATCCAGCTGACCACGTCCAGAACAGTCTGATTGTCGCGCGCCGGAACCTTGTGGGTTTCAAGTTTGCCGCCCGCCGCAGTGCCGCGCCAGACCGTAACGTCGAGTGTCTGTTCCGGCTTGGACAAAAGAGGGCTCCGTCGCTGAGTTCAGGTTCGGCAACCAGTTATATTTCCGAATACAGCTAACAAAAAGGAATAAATTCTTAGAGTTATCGTTAGGTTTACTAACAGCAGCCTATAATGTCGTCGGTACGATTCCGGCGATGATGTCCCCGGCGTCCAAGAGGATATCCTCGCGAAACTGGTTCGCGACCAGTTGCACTCCGACGGGGCGGCCCTGTGCCGTTCCTGTGGCGACGCTCAGCCCCGGCAACCCGAGGAAGGGCAGGCCGATCTGAAGCGCCTGCGCCGCGATGATCGTTTCGAATTCGGATTGGCTGATCACGTCGCGCAGATCGTCAAACGGCAATTCGCCCGAGACCGGACACAGCATCACAGGGTAGTCGGACAGGAAGACCCGCCATTGCCGCATGAGGCGCGAGCGACCGCGCAAGGCTTCCAGCACCGCAGGCGGTTCGGACTCGGGCACGATGGCCTGAAGATAGTCGTAGATCGCCAGCGCGTCGGGGTCGTCCTCGTCGATGATGGCGTCATGCGCACCGATGCGCATCTCCGACAGCCACAGGATCAGTTGCAGGCGCTTGGCCTCGTGGACGGGCGGGGTGTCGACCTCGTCGATTTGCCAGCCAGCCGAGGCAAGGCGCGAGGCGGCGGCGCGCAGGGCGTCCTTGACCGGGGCGTCGACCTCCATCCCGTCGGGGGCAAGGCACAGCGCCGCGCGCCGGGGCAGGGTGGGGCCGTGCAGCGGGGCGGGCGTGTACCAGGGATCGCGCAGGTCGGGCTGCGCCATGGCGGCAAGCGACAGCCGCAGATCGGGAATCGAACGGGCCAAGGGGCCGGACACCGCCATCAGTTGGGCGCCGATATTGCGGTCAGGCGCCGATGTGTTGAAGGCCGGAACGCGGCCAAGCGACGGGCGCAGGCCGTGGATGCCGCAGGCATAGGCCGGGTAGCGGATGGAGCCTGCGATATCGGTGCCATGCGCCACGGGGCCCATCCCGGCGGCCACCGCCGCGCTGGCCCCGCCCGACGACCCGCCGGGGGTGATCCCCGGAGCGCGAGGGTTGGTCGTATGGCCATGCAGGGAATTGCGGGTGAACCAGCGCAGGGAAAACGCCGGGGTATTGCTGCGCCCGACAATGACCGCCCCGGCCTTGCGCAGGTTCGACACGACGGGGCTGTCCTGCGTCGCGATCAGGTCGCGCTGGCGGCGCAACCCGTTGGTGGTGGCATGGCCCACCTGATCGGTATTGACCTTGATGGTGATCGGAACACCCGCCATCGGCCCGGTGTCCAGCCCCTGCGCGCGGGCGGCATCTATTGCGTCAGCAGCGGCAAGGGCTTCGTCATCGCAGCGGGAGACAATGGCGTTGCACTCCGCATTCACGGCGTCGATGCGCGACAATGTGCTTTCGGTGACGTCGCGGGCACTGACATCGCCACGCTGAATGAGTTGAACCAGTTCGGTGGCGGTCAGGCTCCAGAGCGGGGTCATGCGGCGCCCACCTGCCATTCGGTGCCGGGCACGGCGGCCAGCAGGTTGCGGGTGTATTCGGCCTTGGGATTGAGGAACACCTCGGCCACCGGGCCGATCTCGACCAGCTTGCCGAATTGCATCACTGCCACCCGGTCACACAGTTGCGCCGCCACGCGCATGTCGTGGGTGATGAACATCAGCGACAGGTGAAGGCGCTGTTGCAGATCGCGCAGCAGTTCCAGAACCTGCGCCTGAATGGAGACATCCAGCGCCGAAACCGCCTCGTCCGCGATGATCAGGTCGGGGTCCATCGCCAGCGCGCGGGCGATGCCGATGCGTTGACGCTGCCCGCCCGAGAATTCATGCGGGTATCGGTCGGCCGCACCGGGGTCCAGTTCGACGATTTCCAGCAATTCACGGGCACGGGCGTGGGCCTTGTCCCTGGGCACGCCCTGCACGATCGGACCTTCGCACAGCGCGTGCAGGATTTTCTTGCGCGGATTGAGCGAGGCGTAAGGATCCTGAAAGATCATCTGCACGCGGCGGCGGGCGGTGCGCAGTTCGGCGGGGGTCAGGGTGTTCATGTCCTGCCCGTCAAGGATCACCTCGCCGCTGTCGGCTTCGACCAGCCGCACGATGGCGCGGCCCACGGTGGATTTGCCCGAGCCGGATTCGCCGACGATACCCAGAACCTCGCCCCGCGCGATGCTGAACGATACGCCGTCAATGGCCGTTACGCTGCGCGTCGGTTTGAACAGGCCGCCAGAGGTGACGAAAGTCTTGCGCAGATCGCGGACTTCCAGGACCGGCGGTTCGGTGACCGGCTCGGGGGTGGGCACGCTATCTGAGGGGATCGCGTCGAGCAGGGCGCGGGTATAGTCGTGCTGCGGGTTGCTGAGCACCTCCCGGGCGGAGCCCTGTTCGACGATCTCGCCATACCGCATGACGATCACGCGGTCGGCTATTTCTGCGACGACACCGAAATCATGGGTAATGAACATCACCGCCATGCCGTGGCGTTCCTGGATCGTCTTGATCAGGTCGAGGATTTGCGCCTGTGTGGTCACGTCGAGCGCCGTTGTGGGCTCGTCCGCGATCAGGATCGCGGGGTCCAGCGCAAGGGCCATGGCGATCATCGCGCGCTGGCGCTGACCGCCGGACAGTTGGAACGGATAGGCGCGGATGATCTTTTCGGGGTCGGGCAGACCGACCTCGCGGATCAGGGCCAGCGCCTTTTCGCGCCGTTCCGGGGGCGTGTGGCGGTTATGGGCCTCGAACACCTCGGCGATCTGATCGCCGATGCGCATCAGCGGGTTGAGCGCGGTCATCGGCTCCTGAAAGATCATGCCGATCCGATCGCCACGCAGCTTGCGCCGCTCGGTATCGGGCAAGGCGAGCATGTCGCGCCCTTCGAACTGCGCGGCACCGCGCGCGACCTCGACCTGATCGGGCAACAGGCCCATCAGCGCATTGGCGGTCATCGACTTGCCCGACCCGGATTCACCAACGACGCACAGGATTTCACCGGCATTTAGATCGAAACTGATATTCTGGACGGCATAGTCGCGATCGGCCCCCGGAGGCAGCGAAATCGCGAGGTCCTGAATGGAAAGAACGGCATCCATGTCTTAGCGCCCCTTTCTGGCCAGACGCGGGTTGAGCGCGTCGTTCAGCCCTTCGCCGATTAGGTTGAGGGACAGCACCGTCAGCAGGATCGCCACGCCCGGAATGAAGCTGAGCCACCAGGCCGAGCGGATCACGGTGCGCGCAGCCCCGATCATGTAGCCCCAGCTCATGATGTTGGGATCACCGAGCCCGAGGAACGACAACGAGCTTTCCAGCAGGATCGCCGTGGCCACCATCAGCGAGGCCATGACGATGATCGGCGACATGGCATTGGGCAACACATGGCCGAACAGGATACGCGTGTTCGACAGCCCCGCCAGACGGGCGGCATCGACGAATTCGCGCTTGCGCAGCGACAGTACCTCGGCCCGGACGAGGCGGGCGACGGGCGGCCAGCTGACGATGGCGATGGCCAGCGTGATCGTGGGCAGGGTGGGTTCCAGAATGGCGACCAGAACGATGGCCAGTGCGAAATTGGGGATTGTTTGGAAAAACTCGGTAAAGCGCATGGCGCCGTCGTCGATCAGCCCGCCATAGAACCCCGCGAAGGCGCCGAGCGGCACGCCGATCAGCAATGCCACGAGGGTCGAGACCAGCCCGACGATCAGCGATACCCGCGCCCCGTGCACCAGCCCCGCCGCGACATCGCGGCCCAGCGTGTCGGTGCCCAGCAAGAAGCCATCGGTGCTGAACGGTGGCAGGAAGGGGCGTTGCACCATTTTCCACGGGCTGTCGGGATAAAGCAGCGGCGCGAATACCGCCAGCAGGACAACGGTGAGCAGTATGATCAGCCCGATCAGTGCACCGCGGTTGCGGGAAAAGCGTTTGAGGAAATCCATCATTGTCCTGCCTCCTCAGATTCGCGGGTCGATCAACCGATAGACGATATCGGTGATGATGTTGAATGCGATGACCATCGCCGCCGAGACAAGGAACACGCCCAGGAGGGTGTTGTAGTCCCGCGCGGTCAGGCTTTCGAACATGAGCCGCCCGATGCCCGGCCATGCAAAGACGGTTTCGGTCAGAACCGCACCGCCCACCAGTTGCCCGGCTTGCAGACCCGCCAGCGTGACCACTGGCAACAGCGCATTGCGCAGGATGTGGCGGCGGCGGATCGTGCCTTCGGCCAGCCCCTTGGCGCGAGCGGTCTTGACGAAATCCATCTGGCTGACTTCCAGCACCGAAGAGCGTGTCATGCGCAGGTAGACCGCCATGAAAAACAGCCCCAGCGTCAGCGCGGGCAGGAACAGGTGTTTCAGCCGGTCCAGGATCATTTCCAGCCCGGTGAACCCCGCACCGACGGTTTCGTAACCGAAGGCGGGGAACCAGCCCAGCTTGACCGAAAACAGCACCACGGCCATCAGCGCCACCCAGAACAGCGGTGTGGCGTAAAACAGAAGCGCCATCGAGGTGATCGCCGTGTCGCCCCACTTGCCCTGACGCGCCGCCGCCGCCAGTCCGAACACGATGCCCAGAAGCAGCGACATGCCAAAGGCGGTCAGCGTCAGCAGCAATGTGGCAGGCAGGCGATCGAGGATCAACTCCAGGACCGGCATCTGCTGGCGATAGGAATAGCCCAGATCCAGTTGCAGAACGCCCGAGACGTAATTCCAGAACTGGACGTAAAGCGGCTGATCCAGTCCGAACTGTTCGCGCAGTTGCTGGATGAATTGCTCGTCCGCGGCTCCGGCCTCGCCTGCCATGACCATCGCCGGGTCACCCGGCGCGGCATGGATGAGAAAGAAATTGAGGATGACGATCAGCAGGAGCGTGATCACCGCCTTGGCGGCGCGCCCGAATATGGCGGCGGCAAGTGTCATATGGTCAACCTGACGGTTTGTCGTGGAACGCGCAATGCGCGACAGGAAGGACCGGCCCGGATTTCAGTCCGGGCCAGCCGGGAAAACGCGCGGGGCGTTATTGCTTGATCCAGGCGTCGCGCGCCCCGTCGTTCACGCCGATGGCGGTGGTGACGAGATCCTGAACTTCGCAACGATAGATCGTCGGGAACTCGATTTCGAGCAGCCAGGCAACGGGGACGTCATCGACCAGTTGCTGCTGAATCTTCGTATAGATTTCCTGACGTGCCTCCGGGGTCGCACCAACGGCGGCCTCGGCGAACATTTCGTCCACTTCCGGGTTGTCATAGCCGGCGACGTTGTTCCACGGGCTGCCTTTGGCGATGTTCGAACTCAGGTAGCTGCGCGCAACGCCAAGCGCCGGATCACCGTACTGATAGAGGTAGGTGAAGGCGATATCGAAGTCCCATTCGGCCTGTTTCTGGTTCCAGCCCGCGACATCGGTGGCGACCATTTCGACGTTGATGCCGACCTCTTCGAGGTTCTGTTTCATCGCCTCGGCCCAACGCTGCCAGGTTTCGCCATAGGGCAGGGGCAGGATGCGCACCGGCGTGCCGTCATAGCCCATCTCGGCCAGCAATTCCTTGGCCTTTTCGGGGTTCTGATCGTACATGATCGTGTCGTCGGTGTAGAAATTGGTCTTGGACGACACGGGGCTGGTCGCGACCTTGCCGAAACCGTTCCAGATCACGTCTTTCACGAATTCGCGGTCCATCGCATACATGACGGCCTTGCGGAACAGCTTGTCCGAGGTCGGGCCTTCGCGGTTGTTCATCCATGCCATGGCGTGCGGCGCGAAGTATTCCCAGCCCTTGCCGGTTGAACAGACGTTGTCCATCTCGGTCAGGCGCTTGACGTCCCAGTTCTCGACCGATCCGCCGGGCAGAACATCGACCTCGCCATTTTCAAAAGCGACGGCGCGCGAGGCGGCGTCGGGGATCACCCGGTAATAGACCTCGTCCAGATAGGGTTGCCCGTCGAGGTAATAATCCTCGTTCTTGACCAGGTGAATATAGCTGCCCTTCTGCCATTCCTCGAACTTGAAGGGGCCAGTGCCGATGGGCGTGTTGTTCGCCGGGTTCGTGGCAAAATCGGTGCCTTCATAGATGTGTTTGGGAACCATCGGCATGGTGCCGGCCTCGAACACGCCGATGAAGGGGCCAAAGGGGTTCTTCATCTTGAAGACGACGGTATGATCGTCCGGCGCTGTGATCGTATCCACATGCTCAAGGCTGACGCGCAGGCGCGCATGGGTTTCGCGCAGGAATGTATCGACCGAGAAAACGACATCTTCGGCCGTAAAGGGCTCCCCGTCATGCCATTTGACGCCTTCGCGAAGGTGGAAGGTGTAGGTCATGCCGTCATCCGAGATTTCCCAGGACTCGGCCAGCGACGGCTGCGGGTTCAGATCGGTGTCATAGCGCAGCAGGCTTTCATAGATGTCGCCCGCGACAAGCTGCGTGGGGCCGTTCTGAACCAGGCCCAGCATCAGGCTGGGCGGTTCGGGCTGCACCACGATGTCGAGGCGCCCGCCTGCGTCTTGGGCGGTGACCGGAAGGGCCAGCCCGAGGGACAGCAAGGATGCGGTAACGAGGTTCTTCATCTGTATCTCCCAATTGGAATTGTCCGGCACAGTACCACCACCCGCCATTTCGGGCGGGCAAGCGTATCCGCCAGTGTTTTCCTTTTGCGCTCTGCCGGTGTCCCGATCTTCTGGCGCAGTTGTAATCGTGCGGGGATTTGGCCGTTAGCGCAACCCTCCACTGACACAGGTTCGTCGGGGGGGGGCGCAAGAGTCAAGCAAAATTGTCGACAGGCGACAATTTGAGCGTTAGCGTTGAACCATGACGCGTCAGAAGCAGCCACTTTTCGAACCTCTTGCGCGCGATGCCTTGTCACAGAGGATCGCGCAGATGCTGACCGATGCGATTGTATCGGGTCGCCTGAAACCCGGCGACAGGGTCGCGGAATCCGTGATTGCGAGGGATCTGGGTGTCAGCCGCGCGCCGGTGCGCGAGGCGGGGCGGTTGCTGGAAAGCGCGGGTTTGCTGGTTTCAAAAGCCAATCGCGGGTTTTTCGTACGCACGATCGATTCCGACGATCTCGATTCGCTGTACGAATTGCGCCTGTGCATCGAGCGCGAGGCCACGGCGCGTGTCGTCCGCGAAGGGCGAAGCAGCGAAATCATTCCGACATTGCTGGCGCAGATTGACGAGATGATCGATTTGTCACAGGACAGCCAGTTGATCTATCAGATCGGTATCGACCTGCAATTTCACCGGACAATCGTGGAACACAGCGGCAATCGCCGCTTTCTGGCCGTCTTCGACAAGCTGGCTTCGGAAATTCAGGCCTGCACGGCGCTGATCGAAAGGGTGTTCGACGAGCCGGGAAAGGTGGCGCGCAATCATTATCTGATCGTCGATGCGTTGGAGACCGGGGATGAAACCGCCGCGCGCGAGGCTATGGATTATCATATCGGTGTCGCCCGCGAGGCCGTGGTCGGCCATTTCCGCAAGCTCGAAGCCGAAAGCGGCGCTCAGGTTTGAGCGCGGGGCATACGGCTGGCGGCGCGGGCCAGCTCCGTAATCCGGTTCCAGTCTTTGGCCAGAATGGTGTCGGATGGGGCGACCCAACTGCCGCCGACGCAAAGCGTATTGGGCAAGGCCAGATAGGACGGGGCGCTGTCCGGCGTTATCCCACCGGTCGGACAGAACGACACCTGCGGCAAGGGTGCGCCGATGGCTTTGAGCGCGGGCACGCCGCCCGCGGCTTCGGCTGGGAAGAATTTCAACATGTCATAGCCGCGTTCCAGAAGGGTCATGACTTCGCTCGCCGTGGCGGCCCCCGGCAAGACGGGTAGCGCGGCGGCTTCACAGGCGTCGAGCAGGTTCGCGGTGCTGCCCGGCGAAACGGCAAAGCGTGCTCCGGCGGCTTTGCAGGCCTTTACATCCTCGGCTTTTAGGACCGTTCCGGCCCCGACAATGGCCCCCTCGACCAGCGCCATTTGGGCCATCGCGTCCAGCGCGGCGGGGGTGCGGAGGGTCACTTCTAGAACGGGCAAGCCCCCGGCGACAAGCGCACGCGCAAGCGGTGCGGCGGTGGTGGGGTCGTCGATGACCAGAACCGGAATGACCGGCGCGAGGGTGCAGAGTGCGCGGGTCCGGCGGCTGATCTCTTGCGGGGTCATCAGGAGGGCTCCTGCGGGAAAAGCGAAGACGCGCCAAGCGTTGTCGAACCGGCGGATTGGCGGAAAAGCTCGAACAGTTCGCGCCCGGTTCCGCGCGAATTGGCCGACAGGTCCGGCGTGGCCGGTGCGCGGTCGAGCACGCCATCATTCAAAACGTCAAGCCGCCCGGCGCGGGCATCGACGCGCACCACATCACCGTCCCGCAGCCGCGCCAGGGGGCCGCCAAGCGCGGCCTCGGGGCTGATGTGCAAGGCGGCGGGCACCTTGCCCGAGGCCCCCGACATGCGCCCGTCGGTGACAAGCGCGATGCGCAGTCCGCGATCCAGCAGGACCGACAGCGTCGGTGTCAACCCGTGCAGCTCGGGCATGCCATTGGCACGCGGTCCCTGAAACCGCACGACGACCACGCAATCCCCGGTGAATTCGCCAGCGCGGAAAGCGGCCTTGACCTGATCCTGATCGTGGAACACGCGCACCGGGGCCTCGATCACGTGTAGATCGGGATCGACAGCCGAGACTTTCATGATCCCGCTGCCAAGATTGCCCGACAGGTCCTGCAACCCGCCGGTGGGTTGAAACGGATCTGTCGCAGGGCGCAGAATCCGGTCGTTGCCGGTCTGGTCGGGGCCATCCCCCCAAACGGCCACGCCATCTTTTAGTTTCGGCTCCTGCGTATAGCGGCTCAGGCCCGGACCGGCGACGGTTTTGACATCGTCCTGTAGCAATCCAGCCTGCAAAAGCTCTCCGATCATGAACTGGAGACCGCCCGCCGCGTGGAAGTGGTTCACGTCGGCCAGACCGTTGGGATAGACCTTGGCCATCAGGGGGGTAACCGATGAAATGGCGGCGAAATCCTCGGGCAAGAGGGTAATACCTGCCGCGCGGGCCATCGCGGGCAGGTGCAGAACCAGATTGGTCGAGCCACCCGTCGCCATCAGCCCGACCATGCCGTTCACGAAGGCGCGTTCATCCAGAACTTCGGCCGCGGGGGCATATGCATTGCCAAGCGCCGTGATCGCCAGCACGCGTTCGCTTGCCGCCCTGGTCAGCGCATCCCGCAACGGCGTGTCGGGGGTGACGAAACTGGCGCCGGGCAGGTGCAGGCCCATGAATTCCATCAGCATCTGGTTGGTATTGGCGGTGCCGTAGAATGTGCAGGTGCCGGGGCCGTGATAACTGGCCATTTCGGCGGCCATCAATGCCGTGCGGTCTATGTCTCCGGCGGCGAATCTCTGACGCACCTTGGCCTTTTCATCGTTCGGCAGGCCCGATGTCATCGGCCCGGCAGGCATGAAGATTGCAGGCAGGTGGCCGAAGGTCGCTGCCGTGATCACCAGGCCCGGAACGATCTTGTCGCATACGCCCAGAAATGCCGCCGCATCAAACGTGTTGTGGCTCAGCGCGATGCCCGCCGCCATCGCGATCACGTCGCGGGAGAACAGCGAAAGCTCCATGCCGGGCTGGCCCTGGGTGACGCCATCGCACATCGCCGGAACACCCCCCGCGACCTGCGCCGTGCCACCGGCTGCGCGTGCCGCCTGTTTGATCAGGTCGGGAAATCGGTGGAAGGGCTGATGCGCCGACAGCATGTCGTTATAGGCGCTCACGATACCCAGGTTGGGGGCGCGATGTGTGGCGAGCCGCTCCTTGTCAGCGCCCATGGCGGCATAGGCGTGCGCCTCGTTTCCGCAGCTCAGATGTGCCCGGTTCGGGCCGGTTTCGCCAGCACGACGAACTCGTTCGAGATAGGCGTTTCGATGCGGAGCGGACCGTTTTCGGATACGGTCGGTGACGTCCTGAATGATCGGGTTGATCGGCATTGGCGGGTCCGGCTGATGCAAATATGCGCGTTAGCGATAACATATCAGCCGGGCCAATGGGTTTCAAACGGAACCGAAGCGATCGACCCTGTAGGGGGCCAGATCGACATTGGGCCGGACGCCGCGAACCAGATCGGCCACGATACGGCCTGTACCCGGCGCCATCATCAAACCGTAATGCGAATGTCCGAACGCCGCAAACAGCCCCTTGTGGCCGGGAACCTCCCCGATTGCGGGCAGGCTGTCGGGAAAGGAGGGGCGCAGCCCGCTCCAGGTGGTTTTCCGGGCGATGTTCAGGCCGGGCAGCATGTGACCCGCGACGGTGGCGATCGTTTCGGCCCGGCGCGGATCGGGCTGAGCGTCCAGACCGGCGAATTCCGCCGTTCCGGCGGCGCGCAGGCCGTCCTGCATCGAACTGGCCACGAATTTCCGGTCGGTATCCATGACCGAGTTGTTCAGCGTCACGCCTGGATCGGCGAACATCACATGATAGCCGCGCTCGGCCTCGAGCGGCAATTTCAGCCCCAACGGGGCCAAGAGGCGGGCCGACCATGCCCCTGCCGAAACGATCAGCCGGTCGGCATGCAGGGTTTCCCCCGTGCAATCGAGTGTCCAGCCGCCTTGCGGATCGGGGCGCAGATCGCGGATCTCGGTTTGCAGCACCTCTCCCCCCATGGCACGCAGCTTGTCGGTAAGGACCTGCATGATCCGTCCCGGCGAGGTGGCGCGGGCTTGCCCGTGGATCAGTACCGCCGCGCGGAATTCGGGGGCGAGATCGGGTTCGAGATCGTGGAGATCGGCCGCGCCGATCCGTTCCACCCGCGCTCCGGCCGCGCGGCGCAACTCGCTGTCCAGCCCACTGTCCGAGACCAGCGCGGGGTCGCGGCTGGCCAGAACGTAGCAGGCGCTGCGGACCAGCCCCTCATGGCCCGTGCCGGACAAGTGGCGACGGTACATTTCGATGCTGCCCGAGGTCAGGTTTGCCATCGCGGTGGAGGTTTGGCGCGCTGTCGTTTCGGTGCCGTTCCGGATGAACCTTAACGCCCACGGCAGGAAGCGGGGCAGGTGGCGTGCGCGAATGGTGACCGGGCCAAGAGGGTCCAGCACCCAGCCGGGAGCCTTTTTCCACACGCCGGGCATGGATTGGGGCACTACGGAAAAGGGCGAGATCACTCCGGCATTTCCGCTGGATGCGCCGGTTCCCGGCGTATCGCGGTCGATCAGGCGCACAGGCACGCCGTGCCCGGTCAGTTCCAGGGCCGTGCAGAGGCCGACGGCCCCGCCGCCCAGTATGGTGACGGGCCGATCAGTGTTCGGTGGCATTGTTGACGGTCCCCTCTGCACGTTTGCGAAGGAACTGGGGCAGGGCGACCAGCGCTATGACCGCAAGCGCCAGAAGGTCGCTCGACCCGCTTGGCGCGACCAGCAGCAAACCTCCGGCGATCATGAAGAACCGCGACAGCCCGCCCATACGGTCGATGAAATACCCGGCCACGGCGGTGCCGATGGCAAACACACCCGCCGCACAGGTCAGCGAAACCTGGATGAAGGACATCAGGGTGAAATGTTCGGGCAGGACGATCAGGATCGTGGGCGCGTAAACAAAGACCATTGGCACCAGCAGCTTGCCCAACCCCAGCGTAAAGGCGTTCAGGCCGGTGCGGAACGGGTTGGACCCTGCGATGCCCGCAGCCGCATAGGCCGAGGCGCAGACGGGTGGGGTGATTTCGGATATCACGCCGTAATACAGCACGAACATATGCGTCGCCAGCGGCGGCACGCCAAGCTGGCTGAGCGCGGGCGTCGCGACGGCCACCAGCATGATATAAAGCGCCGTGGTCGGCAGGCCCGCCCCCATGAGGATACAGGCCATGGCGATCAGAACCAGCGAGATGAATTGCTGGAGCGAGGGCTGGGTGAAGGCCTCGACAGGAATCCATCCGATGACCCCGTGCAGCCATGTCGCGATATCCGCCGCACCGTTCGTGACCATGAAGCCCATGCGAAAGCCGACGCCGGTGGTGTTGATGACCCCCACGACGATGCCCACCGCTGCCGAGGCCGCCCCGACCGCGAGGGCATATTGAACACCCACATGGAAGCTGTCGATCAGGTCCTTGAAATCCTTCCGCTCGTTCCGATGCAGCGAGCCGACAATAGTGAGTGCCGCAAGGATACCGGCAAGCGTGGCCGAAAAGCCCTCGCCGCTGGCGGGGGAGGCCTTCCAGAATATGAAGGCCAGTAACGCCAGTGGAATGGCGAGTGTCAGCGGGCGGTCAAAGGCGCAAAACCCCACCACGATGCACAGGGCCAGTCCGATAAAGGCCGCCATGTTGGGGGAATAACCGGAAAAGAGAACGATCAGCAGGGCGATCAGCGGGATGATCGTATACCACCCATCGCGCCAGACCTGCATGAATTTCGGCAACTGATCCTTGGGATAGGCATGCAGCCCCAGCCGTTTGGCGGTGAAATGCACGATCGAGAGGACGCCGATGTAATGCATCATGGCCGGTACGATGGCCGCGATCACGATGGTGGTGTAGGGCACCTCGAGATACTCGGCCATGAGGAAACTGGCCGCGCCCATGATCGGCGGCGTGATCTGTCCACCTGCCGACGAGGCCGCCTCGACCCCTCCGGCAAAATGGCCCGGATAGCCCATCTTTTTCATGTTCGGGATGGTCAATGAGCCGGTGGAGACGGTGTTTGCGATGGAACTGCCCGAGATGGTTCCGAAAAAGGCCGAGGACACCACCGAGACCTTGGCAGGTCCGCCGGTATAGCGTCCGGCCAGCATCATGGCGTTGTCGACAAAGAACTGCCCCAGCCCCATGCGCTGCGCCACGACGCCGAAAAGGACGAAGTGGAACACCACGGTCGAGACGACCCACAGGGTGATGCCGAATATCCCCTCGGACGGGAAATACATGTTGTTGACGAACTGATGCCAGTCGACCCCCGGATGTTGCAGGATTTGCACCGGCATCGACGGGCCGAACAGGGCATAGGCCATGAAAACGAGAATGATCAACGGCAGGACAAAGCCGATTGTGCGTCGCGCGATTTCGAGAGTGGCAAAGATCAGGACGGTCCCCAGGATCACGTCGACCGTGGTCGGGTTGCCCTGACGCAGAGCCTGTTCGGGAATGTCGAGGCCAAGGATGTCGAGGCCGCGCCAGCTGATCCACAAGAACAGCGCGGCCAGCATTGCCGCCAAGGAGATCGCCCAGTCGTAAAGCGGAACATTGCCCGGTTTCAGTGGTCCCGCGCCGTCATAGGAGAGGCTGGCAGGTGTGCGCCGAACGGGGAAATAGATGAAGATGAACAGGAAAAGCCCGGCCAGGTGAATGCCCATATGGATATGATCCACCGGCGTTCCGAACCCGGCGGTCCAAACATGGTAGGCCGCGAACAGAATGGTCGCCCAATAGATGGCCCGTGTCAGGGTCGGCCCGTTGTCTCGGGTATTGAGGGCGCTGTCGTATTTCTTTTCCAGCTCTTCGAGCTGCTTGGTGTCCAGGTCCGTGGACAGGCGATCACTGGCCATTCGGCAATTCCTCGGCGATAGGAGATGGTGGCGCGCTTTGGGCACGCCAGAGAAAACGGGCCAACCTGGTCAGGTTGGCCCGTGGCTGCTCGGACTCTGTCAGTCCAGCATGCCCACTTCCTTGTAGAAGCGTTCGGCCCCCGGATGCAGGGGCACGCCGATGCCTTCGACACCGTCAAGCGCGGTGTCCATAGTGATCACCTTGGCCTTGGGGTGGCCGTTGTCCATCAGTTTGCGCGCCGTGTCGGACCACAGCGCCTTGGTGATCTCGTAGATCAGATCTTCGTCCTGATTGGCGTTGGTCACCAGAATGCCGGAAACGGCAAGCGTATCGACGTCATAGTCGACGCCCGGATAGGTGCCTGCGGGGATCATCGACTTGATGTAATACGGCACGGCCTCGTTGCCAGCTGTCAACTCTTCCTCGCTCCAGTCGTAGAGTTCCATGCCCTTGGTGTTGTCGAGTTGGATCATCGCGGCGACCGGAGTGCCGGCGGCATAGAAATAGGCATCCAGCTGACCGTCAGCCAGCCGCTCGGCACTCTGGGTGTTGTTCAGTTCGGCCTCTTCGATGTTGTCGCGGGTGATGCCTTGCGTCGCAAGGATCAGTTCGACCGCGATTTGCGTGCCCGACCCGGCCTGGGCGATACCAACGCGTTTGCCTTCGAGATCGGCCAGGCTGTCCAGTTTCGCGTCTTTCGGCAGAACAAGGTGCAGGTCTTCGGGGAAGAGGTTGGCGATCACGCGCAGGTCGGGCTTGGCGTTGCCTTCGAAGACATCCGTGCCGTTATAGGCGAAATGCAGCGTTGCGGCGCCTGTCAGGCCCGCTTCCATCTGACCGGCCTGCACGGCGTTTACGTTGTGGGCCGACGCGTTGGTCGATTGCGCGATGGCCACCAGACCCGGCACACCGCAGTTGCCACCTTCTTCGCAGGGGCGCGACCCCGGAGGGTTGGAAATGGCATTGGCGATAATCCCGCCAATCGGGAAATAGGTGCCGCCCGCGCTGCCGGTGCCGATGCGGAAGAACTTCATGTCCTGCGCTGCGGCGGGCAGGGCCATGCCAAGACCGGCAATTGCTGCGATGGTGAAATTTCTGAGTCGTCCCATTGTGTACATATCTCCCTGAGGAATGATTGACCCTGCGCTTTTTGGGGATGCGCAGTTGCTCAAACAGGAGCGACCGCCCCCGTCCAATGGCACGGTGCACGTTGTGGATCATAAACGCAAATCGAAAATTTTTTGAATATTATAAAAACTGCTTATACAAATTGCTCATGAATCTGTCCCAACTCAGCGCGTTTCGCGAAGTCATGCTGTGCGGCACCGTCTCGCAGGCGGCGCGTAACCTTGGGCGAACGCAGCCTGCCATCAGTACCGCGATCGCATCGCTGGAGGATGAACTGGGGATGCCCCTGTTTGAACGCCGGTCCCGACGGTTGCATCCTGTGCCTGAGGCGCATTACCTGCTGGCCGAAGCCACCGAGATCATCGGCCGCATGGATACGGCGCGGGAAAACCTGCAGAACCTGAAGGCGCTGACGCGGGGCGAACTGCGCCTGGTGGCCATGCCCGGACCATCGGTATTCCTGCTGCCGCGTCTGGTCAGCCGGCTGACCCATGACAGGCAGGATATCCATGTCACGATCCTGACCCGCAGTTCCCCGCAGGTTCATCAATTGATTTCGACACAGTCTTATGATCTGGGCATCGCGGACCTGGGAGAGGAATTCGCCGGGTCGTCGCAACTCGTGACGATCAAACCCACCGCCACGCTTTGTCTGTGTGCGGTGCCTGCGGACGATCCGCTGGCCTTGAAGCCGGTGATTACCCCCGAGGATCTGAATGGCAGGCCGATGGCCACCCTCAATGAACGGCATGCAACCTATCGCGACACCAAAGACGCCTTTCATCAGGCGGGGGCAGAGTTTCGGCCACGGTTCCAGACGCAGTATTTCATCCCGTTGCTGAACTTCGTCGAACTGGGAGAAGCCTGTGCCGTGGTCGATGTTCTGAGCGCGGAAAGCTATCGGCAATATCGCGGGGCCCAGGCCTGCGGTATCGCGTTTCGGCCGTTCGAGCCGAAGATCGAAGTGGGGTTCAATGTCCTGGCGCCGGCGCACCGGCCGCCATCCCATCTGGCGTCGGCCTTCACTGAAATGTGGATCGAGGAAGTGCAACGCATCAATGCCGCATTTTAAGGCGTACTTGTCGGGACATGGCTGGATGCCACATGCCTGCGATCCCGCCGCCCCTGCGAAGGTGAACGCCGATATGGTAGACTTGTCACTGATCCCGAAAACCGATCACTGGAAAAGGCCGATGCGATGACGATCTATCAGGACAGGGAAGATGCCGCGCGGCAGGTTCTTGAAGCCCTGCCGCCCCTCATGGACGATGATATCGTGGTGCTGGCATTGCCTCGTGGAGGGGTGCCCATCGGTGCGGTGATCGCCCGCGCCCTCAATGCGCCCCTGGATTTGCTACTGGTACGCAAAGTCGGGGCCCCGCGAAATCCGGAACTTGCGATAGGAGCGGTGACGGGGCCGGGGGATGACGGCCTAGTGGTCAACGAGAGCGTTGCACAGCTTTATGGGTTGACCCGCGAGGATGTCGCAAGGCTGGCCGAGCCCGAACTGGATGAACTGGAACGCAGGCGGCAGGCGTATCTGGGTCAAAGGCCCAAAGTGCCGGTGCGCGGGAAAACCGTAATTCTGGTGGATGACGGTATTGCCACCGGCACCACAGTTCGATCCGCCCTGGTGGCGTTGCGGCAGCAAGGACCAAAGCGCATAATTCTTGCGGTTCCGGTGGCCAGTGCGGATGTTCTGGCGGATCTGGAAAATCAGGTCGACCGCATCGTCTGCCCGGAACCCCATTTGCATTTCGGAGCCGTGGGCGGAGCGTATCGGGTGTTCGATCAGGTTGCCGATTCCACGGTCGTCGACCTTATGCTGCAGGATCTTGCAACCTGACTGTTCGACATGAAAAGCGCCTGTCGAACAGTCTCAACCCCTCGCAGGTCGGCGGCGGCATCTGAGTGAGGGAAAGGCTCAATAATCTTTCTCGAAATAGATTCCGATGCCGGTGCTGCCCTCGGAATCGAGCCGCCCCTTCACGGTCACGCTGCGCGAGAGGTCGAGATTCAGGTCGATCTGCTGATTGCCTTCGCTGTCTGCGCTGATCTCGGAGTAGATGTTCTCGCTGACATAGGCCCCGGCAGTGAGCTGGGTCGATCCGTCATCGGTGGTGGTGACGTCGAGATTGCTCAGGCCGACGGATTCCCGCAGCCCGCCCAGCAATCCGTCGTCCATACGCCCGGCAAGTGTCGCAACCGCTGCGGCCAGTTGCGCGGCTTGGAATGCGGAAATCTTGTCCAACCCCCGGCCAAAGATCAGTCTTGCGACGACCTCTTCCTGCGGAAGGTCGGGTGTCGAGGCGAAAGTTATCTCCGGCGCGCTTGCCAGCCCCTCGATGACGACGCGCAAGGTGGCGTCTTCGGACTCCGTACTTGCCACAAAGCGCAGATACGGATCGAAAGCCCCGCGCAGGTCGATACGCCCTTCGTCGAGGGTCAGGCGTTTGCCCAGAATGTCCAGGCGACCGCGAATGAGTTCGAACATACCGCTCGGCACCACGTCATTGGTCGTTCCGGTGACCCTGATCCGCCCGCCGAGTTCCGCATCGAGCCCGCGCCCCCGGACAAAAATGCGGTTGGGGGCTGAAATGGTCAGATCCAACGCGAGAGCGGGCCCGGCTGGTGGCTCTTCCTCCTGTATAAGACCGGCGCGGCGACGGGTCGTGGTCACCTCTGAAGGTTCCCCGACATGTCGGATTTGCGGAAGCAGACCGACACTGGCGATCGTGGAAGACGGCACGCGAATTTCGGTTTCACCCAGTTGCAGTTGCCCGCCGATCCTTGCCCTGCCCAGCAACGGCCCGTTGACGGTAACCATGCCGCTGACCTGTGTTGTGTAGAGATCGGGATCGCTTTGGCGCAGAGCATTCAGCAGGATGGACAGGTCGGCGGGGTACGGCGCCGCCAGATTGATCGGCCCGCGCAACAAGACCGACCCTCCTTCGCGACCGTCCGCGCTGATCTGCAGGTTGGCGCGTTCTCCGGTCAGGTCGATGGTTCCGTTCATGTCGGCGAAAGCCATCGACAACGAAGGGAGCGCGACGCGCCCGTCGGACAGGGTAATCCGCCCCGAAGCCGAGGAAAGGGCGGGGGCCCCGGCGATACGCAAATCAAACCGGGCCATGCCGGAGGCCGACCGTGGTGCTATGAAACGATTTGCCAGCGCAAGCGGCGCGTTTCCGTTCATTGTCAGGTCGAGCGACTGGCCATGGTCCCGGATGTCGCCCGAAACTTGTGCCACCGTACCGCCGGGGCCGCTGGCGTTCAGGTCGACGGCGATGTCGCGCCCCATATCGTCATGCAGGCGAAGGGTGCCGCGCGCTTCGGCCGGGCCGTCAAGACCGTCGGCCAGAAGACCGAGATTGGCCAGACGGGCCGTGATCTGGATCGGTGCGCCAGCCCCGGACCCGTTGGCATCGACCGTCAGGCGTGGGGTGTCGAGCCGAAGCGTGCGAAGGTCGATCATACCGTCTGATCGCGAGGCATCCAGCCGTGCGCTGACGGTTCCGGTCACCAAGTTGTCCAGCGCCGCAATGCCGCTGCGCAGATTTTGACCGTTTAACGTGGCGTCGATCACTGCAGTATCGCCTTTGACAGCGCCCTCGCCGGTCGCCTGCAATGACAGTTGCCCGGCCAATGGACGGCCCGCCAGTCGCGCAAACCGTGCGAGGTCGGCTGCCTCGAGCGTTGCCGTGCCGTTGACGGGCAGGGCAGGGTCCGCCGGATCAAGCTGCCCCGTGGCGGTCAGGGTCGCATCGGCCACCTGTGCGTTCAGTCCCGTCAGTGTCAGGCCGCCGGATTGTGTCCAGCCGATATCGCCCGTCACGCTGGCCGGGCCGGCAAGGCGTGGTTCGACCAGAGAGACATCGCTGAGCGTTGCATCGACGTTCAGCGTTCCCGAGGTTTCATCCAGCCTGCCTGAAATCAATGCCTCGACCGCAGAACTATTGACGGACAACCGTTTCAGAGCGGTGCCGGTCTCGTCGCGCTGCACAGCGATGTTCAGGCGGGTTTCGGGGGCCAGCAAACGGTCCAGGCGCGGTTCGCCAATGGCCAGGGCATTTGTCGTTGCCTCCAGGGTCAGATCGAACGCGCCTCCCAGGATTGCCGCTGTTCCGGACAGGTTTGCCACGGCACTCCCTGCAAGGTTGCGCTTTGCAATGGGGGCAAAGCGCGTCAGGTCACCCGCCTGAAGCGTGGCGTCGCCCGAGACCGGAAACCCGTCTGCAAGCCCGTCGATATTGCCAGTTGCTGACAGGGTCAGATCGCCGCTGGACAGGGCCAGGTTACTGATATGGAGCGGCTCGCCATCGCGCCAGGAAAATTGCGTCCGGCCTTCGGGGGCGGAGCCGATCGCCTGGGCGAGCGCGGGGTCGTCATGCTGCAATCCGCTGAGCGCGAAATCCAGTTCGCCCGATACCTGGCGGATTCCCTCCAGCACGATACGCCCGTCTCCGGAGAGTTGCGCGTGTTGCAAAAGCAGACCCTCCTGCTGCAACCCGACCACCTGTGCGGTGGCTCGCCATGTTTCGCCCAGTGCCGCATCATACGCGGCGCTGATCTGCGCCGTTTCAAGGCGCAGGGGAGGCCCGGACACCGGCAGGCGGACGAGGCCATCACCACCAAGGCTGCCATCCAGATCAAAGCGCACTGGCCATCCGCGCGAATCCAGTTCCAAACCGCCGGAAAGTTGCAGCTGCGCCGTCTGCAAGGTCATCTCTTCCAGCACTGTTCCACCGCCAACCGTGCGCCATCCGTTCAGCTCAAGTCGTGACCGGCCCCCAAAAAAGCGGCGGAGTTCGGACGTAAAGAACGGTCGGATATCCCCACCCAGACGGGCCGCGAAACGACGGGCAACGGCATCTTGCGTGTCGGGCGCATCCGGTGTCTGGGAAACCGCTTCCGTCGAGACGGTTCCCCCGAGGCGCCGCACGCCGTTGCGCGTCAATGCAACCCGTGCCTCGTAAGCGTCAATCGGGCCTTCTCCGGTCACACGAAGCCCGAGTGCGGGGCGTTCGGGCAGGTTCAATACACCTGAAAGGATGCCGCCCTGATCCTCGGTCAGGTCGAGATCAAGGGCAAGAATCCGGGTTTCGTTGCTATATTCCGCTTCGAGTGTGAAGGTGTCGTTGCGCTCCAGACGCTCGATGGTGAGGGCCGCATCCCCCGCGCCGCCGGCCAATGACAGTGCGCCCTCCGCAGAAAAATCCGCCGCCTCACCCAAAATCGGTGCCCCGAGCGCGACCTTGTCCGCGCGCAACTCACCAATCTGAACCGAAACGGGCAGGTCGGGCAGGGCAAAGGGTTGTGCGACGGCATCCTCGGTTTCGACGCCTCCTTCGGTTTGAGGGAGGCGCGGCAAAAGGATTTCTTTGGCGGTCAGGCGGTCGACTTCGAGCCGCCCGCGCAACAGCGCACTGCGCGTCCAGTCGAGCGTCACCCCGCGCAGAGTGAGCCATACCCCTTGATCGTCGGCAATGGTCATCTCGTCCAGCGTGGCCTGTGACGACAGGGCACCGGCAAAACCTTCAATGCGAACCTCGCGTCCGGCATCCGACAGGTTGTCTTCGATGAACCCCTGCAAAAGGCCGCGATCACGGCCCGTTTCGGCACTGTCACCCGCGCTTTGGGCCCACAGCCCTGTCGCCCAGACAAGGAAGATCGCTATGGATAAAACTGCACGCATCAGAATGCCTGTCCAATGCCGATATAGAGTTCGACATTTCCGCTTTTGCCGCCATCTACGGGTGTCGCAAGATCGACCCGGATCGGACCTATGCCCGTTGCATACCGCAGGCCAAGGCCCACACCGCTGTGCCAGTTGCCGTTATCCGTGCTCCAGCTGTCACGTCCGACAAACCCGATGTCATAAAACGCGACGGCCGAGAAATTGCCCCTGAGCGGCGCGCGTATTTCCCCGGAAAAGGCCATGAAGGATCGTCCACCGATACGGCGTCCTCCACCGAGATCAATCGCCAGGTCCTGATAGGGCTGGCCGCGCACCGTTCCGGCCCCTCCCGAGAAGAACAGCATTCCCGGTGGCAATTCGCTCAGGCTGGCCCCGCTGACCGAGCCGATTTGTGCGCGTGCGGCAAAAACGAACCGGTCATCTGCGCCAAACCCCCAGTAGCCGCGTGCGTCTCCCATTACCCAGGCCCCGCCCGAGTTGTCGTTGAGACCGACAAAGGGCGTGACGTTCAGATCGACATAGTGCCCCTTTGTCGCATCCAGTTGGTTGTCGCGCGTGTCATAGGTCAGGCTGAGCGGCATCAGCAGATGTTCCAGCGTGCGTGTCCCCAGATCGTCGTCGATCTCGGAGTAGCGATAGGCCAGCCCGGCCTCGCCGGTCAGTTTGTCGCTGAAGATATGGGTCAGGCCGCCGCCAACTTGCAGGCTGCGTTCGCGATAGTCGGGTTCGTCTTCCTCGGCCAGGGTCGCTTCGAGGTACAGGCCGGTTTCCGGGGTGAAGGTCGCGGGCCGGTCAAAGCGACCCGACAGGCGATAATCGAGCCCGCCCGTGTCGCCGCCGATGCCCTCGACCGCACCTTCGATCCGCAGCCGCTCGGCTCCGCCCAGCAGGTTGCGATGCATCCAGAAGGCCGACAGCCCGAACCCCTCAAGCGACGACAATTCAGCCCCGACACCGATTCTGCGTGGCTTGGCATCGACCAGACCGGCCTCGATATCGAGGCGCTGACCGGGACTGATGGTGTCGGATTCCGCCAGCCTGACCGAACTGAAAGCCCCGGTGCGCCGCAACCTGCGCTCGGCCTCGGCAAGTGCGTCGGGCGAGAACGTCTGTCCGGTCGGCAGTCCGGCTATGGCGCGGATACGCTCGGGGCGGACTGCCCCGCGGTTCATGATGATCAGGTCGCCGAAACGAAGCCTCGGACCGGGATCAAGCCGGATATCGGCGGACAGGGTGCGGCGCGCGTGGTTGGCGGTGATCTGTTGGTCGCGGATATCGGCCTTGGCATGACCGAACTCGCGCCACCCGTCGATACCGGCGCGCGCGGCCTCGCTTATCAATCCGCTGCGCGCCGGTTCACCCGGAGCGAACCCCTCGGGCAACTCCGTACTGGGAACGATGGGCGCGATACGTGCGGTGGAAAAAGCGAAGCGAGGGCCGGGCCGAACTAGAATGGCGATGTTGTCTATCCGGGACGGCGCGGCCAAGGGAGGGATTTCAGCGGCTTCACGCCCGTCCACGGCGATGTTTACCGTGCCGCCATAATACCCGGCTTCGTAAAGGATACTGACCATACGGGCATAGTCCGCCCGTGCCGCAGCCAGCAGGTCCTGCGGTGTCGTTTCCTCGCGCTCGGCGGTACCTCCGACGGTGGAAACAGCCCGTAACTGATCCGCAAGATCCTTCGGCGCTCCGGGCGCCACAAGCCCCCATTCCGTCGCGCAAGCGGTGCCTGCTCCGATCCCGGCACCCAACAGAATGGCGCCGAAAAACTGTCCGATCTTTACCTTGCTACCCACCTGAGCACTCCAGTTTCCCGAGTGTACATATCCCGATTCCCCCGGCCTTAGATGGGTAAAATCCGATCGTAGCAGAAAACCGCCACCACTGAATCACTTTATTCGTTCAGCCTGTTTCAACTCTTGTTCCAGTGCTTTCTCAACAGCCCCGCGCGGGCGAGTCAAGCGCGCCAGAAGATCGTATAGAATTGGCGTGACGACCAGCATCAGAAGTGTGGCGAACAGCAGACCGGCAATGATCACCGTGCCTATCGCATTGCGGCTTTCAGCCCCGGCCCCCGAGGCCAGAACCAAGGGCAGGGCGCCCAGAACGGTCGAAATCACGGTCATGATAATTGGCCGCAGCCGAAGGACCGAAGCCTGCAGGACCGCATCGCGCACCTCCAGCCCCTCGTCGCGTAGCTGGTTGGCGAACTCCACGATCAGGATTCCGTTCTTGGCGACCAGACCGATCAACAGGATGATCCCGATCTGGCTGTAAACGTTGATCGACAGCCCGCCTATGGCCATCGCATAGACTGCGCCCGCCACGCCGGCGGGAACGGTCAGCAGGATCGTGACCGGATGCAGAAAACTTTCGAACTGGGCGGCCAGCACCAGAAATACGATCAAGACCGAGAGGCCAAAAACCAGCCCCACTCCGGCGGATGTATCCTTGAACGTGCGTGATTGCCCCTCGTAGCCAAGCGCGGCTTCGGCGGGCAATATCTCGGCGGCTGCCGTTTCGACTTCGTTCAGAACCGTGCCCAGATCGGCACCAGGGGCCAGGGCTCCGGACAGCTGGATCGACGGTAAGCGGTCGAACCGGCGCAAAGACGAGGCCGCAGCGTTTTCGGTTACGCTTACCAGGGCCCCGAGAGGCACCAGTGTTTCCCCGTCACCGGAGCGCACGAAGATATTGTTGATATCGGACGGCGTGCGGCGGTCCGCCTGCTCGGCCTGTGCGATCACCGGATATTCGCGCCCGCGGCTGACAAAGGTCGTCACCTGCCGTGAGGCCAGCATCGTCTGCATCGTGTTGGCGATGGTATCCACGGAAATGCCCAGATCGTCGGCGCGTTCGCGGTCGATGGTCACGTCGAGTTGCGGCAGGTTCTGTTCGAAATTGATTTCGGGATTGACGAGCCCGCCGATGGTTTCGGCCCGGTCAAGCAATTGCTGCGACCAGCGTTTGACGCTGTCGAAATCCGGGCCGCCGACGATCACCCGGACCGGGGTGGAATTGCCTCTCAGGCCTAGCCCGGCTGGCGTGACAGGAAAGCCCCGTGCAATCGTCACCTGCTCCATTTGCGGTGCAATGCGGCGCACGACATCGGATACGGGCAGGTCGCGTTCTTCCCAGGGGGCAAGACGAAACACCACAAAGGACCGCCATGCGCGATTGCCCCAGCCGGTGAAGGTGAAAACGGTTTCGATAATGCCTTCTTCTTGCAGCGGAGCGAGAATTTCCTCGACTTGCCGGGCGGCCTGATCCGTATAGGCCACGGTACTGCCCTGTGGTGCGGTCAGCGGTACGAAACCCACGCCGCGATCTTCGCGCGGGGCCAATTCGCGCGGCAGGCTGTCATAGAAAAAATATGCGCTGCCCGAGGCAACCACCGCGATCGCCAGAACCACCAACGGTATGCGCAAGGCACGGGCCAGCAGCGCGGCATAGCCTTTCTGCAACCAGCCGCGCGGTGCATATTCGTCGGAAGGGACTATGCCCGTTCCGGCCTTGAGCACCTTGGAGGCAAGGGCAGGGCAGGCGGTCAGCGCCACGAAGGTGGAAATCGCGACGGTGCCGGCCATGACCCAACCGAATTCGACAAACAAGCGTCCCACCTGGCCGGGCATGAACGAGAGCGGCACGAAAACAGCGATCAGCGTGACCGAGGTTGCCAGAACGGCAAAGGTCACCTGACGTGCGCCCTTCAGGCTGGCGACCAGGGGCGTTTCGCCGTTCTCGATCCGGCGCTGAATGTTTTCCAGCACCACGATTGCGTCGTCCACCACCAGCCCGATGGCAAGCAACAGCGCAAGCAGGGTGAGGGTGTTCACCGAAAAGCCCCACAGGGCGATCAGGATGATGCAGCCCAACAGCGATACCGGGATCGTGATGGCAGGGATCAATGTGGCCCGGACGCTGCACAGGAACAGCAGGATCACCAGCACGACCAGCGCCAGCGAGATGGCCAGGGCGGTTACCACTTCGCGGATCGAGGCCCCTACGAAAAGCGCGTCATCCGATCCGATAATGATCTCCATGCCTTCGGGCAGGGTCGGGGTCAGACGGGCGACTTCGGCGCGCACGGCGTTGGAAATTTGCAAGGTGTTCGACTGGCTCTGCCGCTGGATCGCCATGCCGACCGCATCGCGTCCGTCACTGCGGGCGATGGTGATGTCGTTTTCCACACCCGGCTCCACCCGCGCGACATCACGCAGGCGCACCGGATATCCGGCCACCCTGTCCAGCACCACGTCACGAAAGTCCTCGACCCCTGCCAGGCGGCTGTTCAGGCGCACCGTCAACTGACGGTCCCGCGATTCCACTTCGCCAGCCGGAAGCTCCAGGTTGTTGCGGCGCAGGGCTTGTTCCACATCGGCGACGGTCAGTTTGCGCGCGGCCAATGCCCGCCGGTCCAGCCAGATGCGCACCGCAAAGGATCGGTCGCCGTAGATACGCACATTCGCCACGCCATCAAGTGTCGCCAGACGATCCACGATAAAACGGTCGACATAGTCGGTGATCTCTGCGGTCGTCATCCGGTCCGACATCACTGCCAGACGCATCACCGGATCGGCATCCGCATCGGCTTTCTCGACCTCGGGCTGGTCGGCGTCTTCAGGGAGGTTGTCCAATACGCGACCGACGGCATCGCGCACGTCATTGGCGGCCACGTCCACGTTCTGGCCCGCCTCGAACTCGATCGTGACGCGTGAGCGGCCCTGACGGCTTTCCGAACTGATCGAGCGGATACCCGCGATCGAGGCCACAGCCCCTTCGATGGTTTCGGTAATGTCGGTGTCGATGACTTCGGGGGCGGCGCCGTGATAGGTCGTGGTGATCGACACCACGGCATTGTCAACGTCCGGCAACTCTCGGACCGGGACATCCCGCAGCGCCCCGAGGCCGAACACGATCAGCAACAGGCTGGCGACGGCGGCCAGAACGGGACGCCGGACCGATATGTCGGACAAGGTCATGTATTGTCGTCCTCGGACTCGGCTTGCGCTGTACTTTCGTTGCCGGCGTCTTCACCGAGAATCTCGACGGGGCTTCCGTCGCGAAGGGTTTGCAACCCCCGGATCACGACCAGTTCCCCAACCTCGAGCCCCGCCAATACCGCGACCATACCGTCGCGCCGCTGTCCGGTCTCGAGCGGGACGCGGCGGGCGGATCCGTCTTTAACCACGAAGACATAGGTTTCGGCGGCCTGAAACACCAGGGCCTCTTCGGGGACGACAACACGCTCGGCTTCGGACAAGATCAATTCCAGCGACATGAACATACCCGCAGGCAGCGTGCCTTCGGGATTTGGCAGGATGGCGCGTGTGCGGAACGAGCGGCTTACCGGGTCGATCCGGCTGTCCTTGGCTTCGATCTGACCCTGGAATTGTTCGCCGGGGAACGCTGCGCTGGTGGCCGTCACGGCCTGACCCATCGAAACCTGCGCAAACAGGGTTTCGGGCAACGCGAATTCGATCTCGATCTCGTCGAGATCATCCAGTTTCGTGATCAATGTGCTTTGATCCACGCGCGCCCCGGTGTCCACATTGCTGAGACCCACGATCCCCGCGAATGGCGCGGTGATTGTGCGCTCCTCCAAACGCCGGGCGGCCCGGTCCAGCTGAGCCAGCGCTTCGGCTCGGCGGGCCTCGGCCTCTTCCAGCGTCGCTTCGGCAGCTGCATTGGTACGGCGCAGTTGCCGGATGCGGTCTAGGGCTTGTGAGCGCTCCTTGAGACGGGCCTCCGCCTCGGCAAGGTCGGCGCGTGCGATGGCGTCGTCCAGTCGGACCAGCACTGCGCCCCGCTCGACCTTGGCGCCGGGTGTGATTGCCAGTTCCACGATGCGGCCTTCGGCTTCGGGCACGATCTCGACGGATTGTCTGGCGCGTGTGGTTCCCACGGCTTCCACCGTATGGCGCAGCGTTGCGACGCTGGCTGCGGTGACCTCGACTATGGTCGAACTTCCGGACTTTTGTGCATTGGCGGCGGGAAGGGATGTGTCAGAAGGAGACAGATAGCGTTGATATCCCTCGTATCCGCCGTAGGCCAAGGCCCCCAGCAGGCACAGAAGAAAGAGTTGTTTCCATACAGACACGCAGAGAATCCCCAAACGATCCCGCAGCGGGATGCTTGCGGGTCTTCTGGAGGTTATAGCAGGAAAAAGCGATGACAACTCACAAAGCGTTGTCAATGGCTCTTAACAACCCCGTGATTGTGAAGCCGGGGCCGGGTGTCGTCTTGTCGTTGTGTCAGGCGGCAGATGTTCCCGACAACAACCGCAACTGTTCGACAGTCGACGCCCAGACATCCGGAAAACTCTCGAGTTTCTTGCTCAGGGTTTCGTGATCGCCATGTCGTGCTGCGGATTCGGCATGCGCAAGCAGGCCCTGAACCCGAAGCGCGCCGAGAACGGCAGCGGACCCGGCGACGCGATGTAGAAAATTGGCCGTGTCGGTGTCGGCGATCAGTTGCCCGGATTGAATTTGCGTGACGATACTGTCGCCTTCATCGACAAAGGACTGCACCAGCGCATCGAGCCGCTTTGGGGAAATTGCCGCCCGCATGTCTTCGTAGATGTCGGAAATGAATGGTGCCGAAGTGTCGGGCTGTTCGCTTTTCTTGCCCAGGATGGCCCTGAGCCCGTCAAGGCCGAGGGGTTTGGTGCGTACATCGTCTATGCCGGCGTTTCGCATGGACGGCCATAGTTCCTTGGAATAATGGGCGGTCAACGCCACGATCCGCGCTTTCGCCGCACCGGTTCCGGCCTGTCGGATCTGGCGCGCTGCTGCAATTCCATCCAGACCGGGCATGTTGATATCCATGAGGATCAAGTCGAATGCCCTGTCGCGGGCCAGTGCGACGCCTTCGGCGCCATCATGGGCCAGCGTTACCGAGTGACCATCCAACCGCAACATCTGTTGCAGGACAAACCTGTTCGTTTCGTTATCTTCGACCAACAGGACGGCCATGGGCGGAGACGGGCGCGCGGCGCGCGTTCTGATCTTGGCGCTGCTGTCCGCAATAACCGGGGACCGGCCGGGCAACGGCAGGCGCACCCAGAACAGGCTGCCTTCTCCCTCGATGCTTTCCGCGCCGATCTGCCCGCCCATCAACGTGACGAGGTTGCGCGCGATGCCCAACCCAAGGCCCGTTCCCTGAACGGGGTCGTCGCCCGGCGTCGGTAAGCGGACGAAGTCATCAAAGATTCGTGGCAGATCCGATTGGGAAATCCCGATTCCGGTATCGGATACCTGAAATTCAACGATATTCGGCTGGTCGCCGTCGGACCTGCTTGCCTCGAGCGTTATGCGCCCGTCGCGAGTGAATTTGATCGCATTCGAAATGAGATTGAGCAGAATCTGTTGAACCCGCTCCGGGTCTCCAAACGCCATGCCGAGTGGTTTTTTTCGCGGAACTTGTTCCAGAGTAGTGTTGTGCGCCTGCGCCTCGGATCGCTGACTGAACATCAAATCCTCCAGCATCCGGTCCAGATCGAACGCGACTGGCGACATGGCAAGTTCGAGATCATCCGCTTGCGTGACATCCAGAGTGTCATCAATTTGGTTGAGGAGAATTTGGCCAGAGGATTTCATGACTTCCGCGTATCGCCACTGCTCCGGGCTGAGTGCTGTTTCTTCCAGCAAGTCCAACGTGCCGAGAATGCCGTGCAGAGGCGTCCGCATCTCGTGGCTTATACGGGCCAGAAAGGTGGCCTTGGCGCGTTCGCCAGACAGGGCCTTGTCGCGCGCCGCCATGACCTCGGCTTCGGCACTGAGACGATCCGAAATATCGCGAAGAAAACAAATGCAGACATTGTCGCCGGATCGCGATGCCATGTTGGCGGATAGTTCGATCGGAAACCAAACCCCGTCTGCCCTTCGGGCCATGGATGCGGCAACGTGGCCAGGTCCGGCGCCGCATGAGTCGACCAGTTCCTGCCCCGTCACAGGCGTCACATTGCCGTCTGGCTGTTGCCGGCCAAGGATATCCGAAATAATCCGGGAAGGGTGAGCGGTGTCCGGTCCGCGCGTCTGGCTGAGACCGAAAAGGGTGCGGGCGGTATCGTTGGTATCGACGATTTGACCGTCCGGACGAAAAACGACAACCGCATCGTCCGAGGTGTTCAGAATCGTTGCCAACCGATTGAGCGTGACCCGGTTTTCAAGCGCGCGGGTCCGATAAAGCCGGTAAAGCCGCCACAACAGGAACGCGAGCGACAGCAAGGTTATCAACAGCAAAAGGCTGAGAACCGTTAACTGAACCAGCTTCCTGGTAAGTGTGGCACGTTCGGCTTCATTGCGATTCGCATCGATGGCAATGCCTGCACTGGACATTCGCCGGATGGCCGGTGTCAATCCGTTGATGGCGTTTTTTGCCCTCTGGTGCCGCGCCAGAAATTCGTCGTCACCGGCATCGAAGATCGGAATCAGGTGTTGCAGGACATCCTGAACGTCCTGAAGTTGTCGTTCCGCTTCGGTTCCGTTCAGCGCGCGGCTGTATGTCTGGCTTTGCTGAATGGTGTTGATCCGGCTGTAAAACACGTCGAATCGTGATCGTGCATCGTTAATTCTTTGCGGCGTGGGGGCATCCAGCCTTTCCAGCGCGGCGGACAACTTGACCTGTTCGACCTCGATCTGGGCCATGGTCCATTCGATATTGTCGACCGACGAACTGCCATATTCTTCGAGCTTGAAGAAAACCTGCATCGTCAACAGGCCGGTAGCGAACAAAAACCCAAGGGAAAGCGCGCCGAACAGTATCAGTTGCGCCCGGCGGCGCATCAAACGGCTGAAAAATGGACTTAAGAGGGGCACATCCAGGTCCGCCAGGAACGACAATGCCCCCGTGCTAGCGCGAAACGCTGATACGGTCCAGTTGCCAGATACTGCGCGAATAGTAGGTCTCCGATCTGTATTCGGGGTCTGAATCATAATTGTAGACCAGCCAGAGCGGCCCATTTTCGCGTGCCGTCATGACATCCCCGTTGCGTCGATACGCCACCAGCGCCCCCCGTGGTTCTACCTGTTCGACCGGCAGGCTGACGCGATAATCGTTGATCGCCTGCAGTTCGATAACGCCACTGGTGATTTCCAACTGTTCCAGCAAGGTAGACAACCAGACGCCCGAAAACACCTGTGGTCCGCTTGTCCAGATGGTCGTGGTGGCAAATTGCGTGGCGGGCAGGGCCTGCAGGTCTTCGAGCGTCAACTCGATATGGTGTGTTGCAGAGTCGCCATCGTCGATGTCTATGGACAATACCACCGTATCGGGTTCCGCGTGAGCCGGGGTCACGTATGCGGTTGCCAAAACGAATGCGAACAGAAGAAAACCTGCCAGAATCCGGGTCAATGAATACCCCCCCCTCAACTCGAATAATACGTACATCGCGGTATACTTACATAGATTATAGTGCTCAAAACTGCACCATGTCCCTATGCAACCGGATAGGGAGGGCCTAGAGTGGATCGCGAATTGGCTTATAAGTTCGGCGACTCCGTCAAAGAGGGCTCAATGAAAAAAATACTGATCGCCGATGATCATGATTTGGTACGTGAAACCATCGCGGATTATTTGCGCCAACAAACGGACATTGAAATCGAGACAGCCTGCAGTCTTGATGACGCTCTCTCCATAGAGAACAGGAATGGCCCTTACGAGCTTGTTTTACTGGATTATTCCATGCCCGAGATGGATGGCCTGAACGGTCTGACCCGGATGATTGCGCAAACGACGGGCCCGGTGGCGATATTGTCGGGAACGGCCCCCACCGGTGTTGCGCAACGGGCGCTGCGCATGGGGGCTGCGGGATTTGTGCCAAAGACATTGGCGCCCAACGCCTTGGTCGCGGCAGTCGAGCACATGATTGCCGGCGAGATCTATGTGCCCGAGGATGTCGAACTGCAGCGGGGACGTGGATTGTCGGAGGTCAAGCTGACACCGCGCGAAACCGATGTGTTGCGCCGGTTGACCGATGGCATGTCCAACAAGGAGATCGCGCGCGATCTGGATATTCAGGAGGTCACCGTCAAGCTGCATGTCAAGACCTTGTCGCGCAAGCTGGACGCCCGCAACCGGACGCATGCGGCGATGCTGGCACGTGATCTCGACCTGTGCTGATGCGAACAGGGCACCTGCAAGACGCCGATTGAAATGCAAACCCCGCGCCGTATGACCGGCGCGGGGTTTTTCTCTGGAACAAAGATATTGTCAGGCGCGGCGGCGGCGGCGGCCACCTGCGCGGCCGCCACGACCGCCAGCGGCCTCTTCGCCGGGTTTGGCCGGGGCCTTGTTGAACCTGATCCACTCACCGCCATGCGGGTCGTTGTTGGTCAGGAAGTTGGCGGCGCGAATGGCCTCCATTTCCTTGCCGGGGCGCGGCTTGGTCGATCCCAGGCCGAACAACTGGCAGAAGGTTTCGTCGTCCATGTCGGCAGGCAGTTCGAGGCCGGATGCGGCAACTTCGGCCTTCTTGGCCTCGATCTCGGACTGTTTCACCGGCAGGGCCACCGGGTTCATGATCGCCGAGGTCATGCCAGCGCCCATCGCCATCGGCAGGAAGGCGTTATTGATGCCGTGACGGTTGGGCAGGCCGAAACTGATGTTCGATGCGCCGCATGTGGTGTTCACGCCCAGTTCTTCGCGCAGGCGGCGCACAAGGGTGAACACCTGCAAACCGGCGGTCCCCATTGCACCGATCGGCATGACCAGCGGGTCAACAACGATGTCATGGGCTGGAATGCCGAAATCGGCGGCGCGTTCCACGATCTTCTTGGCCACGGCAAAGCGCACATCGGGATCTTCGGAGATACCGGTATCGTCGTTTGAAATCGCCACGACCGGCACGTTGTATTTCTTGACCAGTGGCAGAACCAGTTCGAGCCGATCCTCTTCGCCGGTTACCGAGTTCAACAACGGGCGGCCTTCGCAAGCCTCGAGCCCGGCCTTGAGCGCGCCGGGCACCGAACTGTCGATGCACAGCGGCACATCGACAAGCCCCTGAACCATATTGATCATCTTGGTCATCAAAGGCGGTTCGGTTTCGTTCGGGTTGGGGTTCGAGTTGTAAACCACACCCGCATTCACGTCGAGAACGGTCGCTCCGGCCTCGACCTGTGCGATGGCATCCTTTTCGACGGTCGAGAAATCGCCAGCCTCAAGCTCGGCGGCCAGTTTCTTGCGACCGGTAGGGTTGATCCGTTCCCCGATCACGCAAAAGGGCTGATCGAACCCGATAATGGCGGTTTTGGTTTTGCTTTCGACGACTGTGCGGGTCATGTTTTCTTTCTGTCCTTCGCTCAGGATGCGTTTGCGGGCACGGTGGAGGTTCCACCGTGTTCGATGGCCCAGGTGGCGTTGGTCTTGATGCCGCCCAGCGGGAAGAAGTGGACCGACTCGATATTGAAATCGGGGTTGGCGGCTTTGTGGGCGGCCAGATCGGTCAGAACCTCGGTCGGTTCGTAGGGCAGCAGGAGCTTCGACACGTCCATAGCGCGTTTTTGCAGAACTTTCAAAGACGGGCCGACGCCGCAGGCGATGGCGAACTTGATCAGTGTCTGCAATTTGGCGGGGCCGGCGATGCCGATATGGACGGGCAGGTCGATCCCGGCCTCGCGCAGGTTGTCGGCCCAGGCGATGATCGGCTTGGCGTCAAAGGCGAACTGCGTGGCCAGTGCCATCTGCGCATCGGTGCGCTCCGAGAATTTCTGTTTCCAGCGCAGGGCCTCCTCGACGTTTTTCATGCTGCCGTCGGGGTCGATGTCCTTGTTGCCCTCGGGGTGACCGGCGAAATGCAGGCGTTTGAACCCCGCCTTGTCGAATTCACCGCTTTCCAGCAATTGCATGGAACTGTCAAACCTGCCGTGCGGCTTTTCCACGCCACCGGCCAGCAACAGGGCCTGGTCAACCCCGGCCTCGCCCTGATAACGAGCGATCCAGTCGGCGAGGGTGGCCTGATCCCGGATGATGCGGGCGGGGAAATGGGGCATGACGGGATAGCCTTCGCGCGCCAGGCGGGCGGCGGTGGCGACCATGTCGTCGATCGGCGTGCCTTCGATATGCGCAATATAGACGCGCGTCCCCTCGGGCAGCAGATCGCGGAAGGTATCGACCTTTTCGGCCGTGCGCGGCATCACCTCGATCGAATAGCCCTTGAGAAAGGCCTCGACCTGTGGATTGACGGGGGCAGGGGCCGCAGCGCCTGCGTCACGCTTTCTGAAGTTCAACAAAGCCATCGCGGCCTCCCATAGCGATCCGGGTTTCATGCCCAGCCATCATTTGCGATCAGGGCCTTGATGCGCTCCTGATCGTATTCGGCGTCCAACCGGGCCGCTTCGGCCTCGGCCACCTCGGAAGCATCGCCTTCGACCGGATAGGGCGCGGCCTTGCGCCATTCGGCCAGATAGGCATCGGTATCCTGTGCGCCGATTTTCATCGCGGCGCGGTCAATGGCTTGCTCGAACCGTTCGGGAAGTTGCTTTTTCGCACCCCGGCGGCCCTTGCCGACAATCACCTGCGCGGGAATGTCCCGCCAATATACGACTGTGACGTCAACCATCGCTGATTCCTCTTCCTCAGTGGTCCCTCTGTAATGCAGTCGCATCGACACGCGGGGACGGTTTTCGACAGAACGCGCGCATCAAGCGACGTTTTCAGAATACTGTCGGGCAGGGCGGGCCGCCACAGCCCGCTGCCGGAAAAGCGTTCATGATGATCATGAAGCGCGGCAGTGCTTGCGCCGCGCCGCCCGAGGCACTACTTTCGACGTAACTCGAAATGGAGGGCGTGCAAAATGGCGCCCAGGCGTCCCGACGGTGCGGGCGCACTCCCGAAACAGGTAGAGAGCCCCGCACTGAGCTCCCCCGGTCCGGCGGACCTTTATGCCGCGCTGGATTTGGGCACAAATAGTTGCCGTATGCTGATTGCCCGGCCCGAGGGCAATCAGTTCAAAGTCGTGGACAGCTTTTCGAAATCCGTTCAGCTCGGGGCGGGGCTTGAGAAAACCGGGCGGCTGTCGCGTTCGGCCATTTATCGTACGCTCCAGGCGCTGCGCGTATGCCAGCAGAAGATCAGACGCCATGACGTGGGTCGTATGCGGTTGGTCGCGACCGAGGCCTGCCGACGCGCCAGCAACGGCAAATCGTTTCTGAGCCGCGTGCGCAAGGAAACCGGGTTGTATCTGGACATCATCAAGCCGCAGGAAGAGGCGCAGCTTGCCGTGGTGTCCTGCGCACCGCTGGTCAATCCCGGAACCGAGCAATTGCTGGTCGTCGATATCGGCGGCGGATCGACCGAACTGGTGTGGATCGACCTGCGCGATGTTCCCGCGCCCGAGCGCTCTCGCGCGATCATGCGAATGCACAGCGGGTTCTACCGCACCGACGATGGGCGCCCCGGTGCGCGGGTGGTCGACTGGATCAGTGTGCCGCTTGGCGTGGCTACCTTGCGCGACCAGTTCCATGACGTTGAAGATGACAGTGCACGATTCGCATTGATGAGCTGGTTTTTCGAAGAAAACCTGGCCGAATTCGCGCCGTACAAGAATGAGCAATCCCGCGACGGGTTCCAGATCATCGGGACATCCGGCACCGTCACGACCGTGGCCGCCAGCCATTTGGGGCTACGGCGCTATGACCGCAACAAGGTTGATGGCTTGTGCATGACCAGCGACGAGATCGACCTCGTCATTCGGAAATACCTTGCGCTCGGCCCGGCGGGGCGGCGGCGCGACCCGAGGATCGGAATGGACCGGCAGGCATTGATCATGTCCGGTGCGGCGATTCTGCAGGCGTTGTTGCGTTGCTGGCCCACCGACCGGTTATCGGTCGCTGACAGGGGGCTGCGCGAGGGGATGTTATATGCGCTGATGTCGGGTGACGGCGCGCTGAAAGATGGACAGGGCTAATGGCGAAACGACCGGACGGCAAGAACACCTCGGGGCGTGGACAACGTGACCTGACGGTCAAGGTCAAGACGGCACGGGGGCGTAAATCGTCATCGACACGATGGCTGCAGCGGCAATTGAACGATCCCTATGTCAAACGAGCACAGGCCGAAGGCTATCGTGGTCGCGCCGCGTTCAAGATCATGGAGCTGGATGACAAATACCGGTTCCTCGTTCCGGGTGCGCGGGTGGTCGATCTGGGCTGTGCCCCGGGGGGATGGTGTCAGGTGGCGGTGCCGCGCGTGAACGCACTCGGAGAAAAGCAGGGCAAGGCGCAAGGGCGCATTTTAGGCGTCGATCTGCAGGAGGTCGAACCGATCGCGGGTTGCGAAATCCACCAGCTCGATTTCATGGAGGACGACGCCGATGAGAAGGTCAAGGCCTGGCTGGGCGGCAAGGCCGACGTGGTGATGAGCGATATGGCTGCCGCCAGCTCCGGGCACAAGCAAACCGATCACCTGCGGATCATCGCGCTGTGCGAGGCGGCGGCCTACCTGGCATTCGACGTGCTGGAAGAGGGCGGCACCTTTGTATCCAAGGTGCTGGCGGGCGGGGCCGAGGGCGAGTTGCAAAAACTGTTAAAACAACGGTTTGCCAAGGTGGCCAACGTCAAGCCGCCCGCATCACGGCCCGACAGTTCCGAAAAATTCGTTGTTGCCACCGGGTTCCGGGGCTGACATCGCCCGCATTCCTTATGCGACCGGCGATTGGTCGTGCCCGACCGTCAGAGAGCGTATCGCGTCTGCCAGAAATGCCTGCCGTTCCTGAACGTCGCTCAATGCCATGTGCTGACCGAGGGTCAGCCGCGACTGGACATCCCTAGCCATATTGCGCTGACGGATCAATTCGAACAGCCGCTCATGGCGGGCCGGAAAGACAGGATGTCCGGGTCGGGTCATGATCGTCACCTTTCACAGCAAGGGTGCGATATGACCCTTGACACAGCATTAAGGCCAGAGCGGTGCGAAACTATAGCCCAAGCGTGGCAAATCGGGTCTCATCGCCGACAGCGCAGTGCATGATATGGGATGCCGTCGACAATCCGGAAGCCGGATAGATGGCGGAGAGACAGGGATTCGAACCCTGGGATCCCGTGAAGGATCAACGGTTTTCGAGACCGCCCCGTTCGACCACTCCGGCACCTCTCCGCGGGGGTCTGGGGGCTGCGTTTAATTTCCTTTCGCGGCGATGACAAGGGGGGTTTTGCATTGTTTACGCGTCGTTTTCACCTAGGTTGGAAAAAGGCCCTGCAGAGAAAGGAGCGCGCATGACAGTCCTGACCCAACCAGCAGCAGTCGCAATGCGCCCGGTACGGCTGATACTGGCGATCCTTGCCCTTACAGTTGCGACGTTCCCGGCCGGGGCCGCCGATCGCGACAGGTTGCAGGCGTTTCTGGAGGTGACGGGATTCGGTGTTGCGCTGGACAGTATCGCCCTGTCTGCAACGGATGCGCCGCAGATGCTCGGTATGCAGGCCAGTGATTTCGGAACCGAATGGCGCCATGCGGCAGAAGACGTGTTTGACACCGACGGGATGCGTGCGACTGCGTTGGCTATTCTGGAACAAACTCTGAGCGACGAATTGCTGACCCATGCCGCTGCGTTCTATGCCTCGCCGCTCGGGCAGCGTCTGGTCGAGGTCGAGAACGCCTCGCACATGACCGAGGATGACGCCGCCAAGGCCGAGCGGGGCGAGGCGCTGATTGGCGAAATGGTGGAACAGGGCGACCAAAGAATTGATGTGCTGCGCGGGTTGACCACTGCGGTGAATGGCGATGACGTGGCTATGCGCGCCGTTCAGGAAGTGCAGGTGCGCTTTCTGATGGCGGCGTCTTATGCCGGGGTTCTGGAAAACGAACTGGACGAGGGTGCGCTGCGCGCCCTGATGCGCGCCAACGAGTCCGACCTGCGCGTTTCGCTGAGTAAATCCGCTTTGTCCGGAGCCGCTTATACGTATCGTGATATTTCCAACGACGATCTGGTCGCGTATCTTGAGGCACTGAAAGAGCCGCAGATGCAACGGGTCTATGAATTGATGAACGCCGTCCAGTATGAAATCATGGCCAGCCGGTTCGAGGTTTTGGCCGCGCGCATGGCCACTCTGAGCCGGGGACAGGACCTATGATCAGGCGGGCGGCCTCGCTGATGCTGAGCGCCATGCTCGGCGGTCTGCTTCTGCTGGCCGGTTCTGCCACGGCTGACGAAACGCAGGCGCAATTCGAGGCGCTGCTGAACGCCCTTCAGATCAAGGAAACCGTGCATGTCATGCACGACGAGGGTGTGGCATATGGCAAGGAGGTCGGTGCCGACATGTTGCCCGATGCCGATGCGGTTAGCTGGCAGCGGGTCGTGAACCGCATCCATGACGCGGACAAGATGCGCGCGCTCGTCGTACGGGGATTTGCCGATGCGCTGGCCGGTGAAGATCTGACGCCGATGCTGGACTTTATGCAAACTCCGCGCGGGCAGAATATCGTGGGGCTGGAAATTGCTGCGCGGCGGGCATTTCTGGACAGTGCGGTGGAAGAAGCCGCGCGCGACCGCCTGGAACAGCGCCGCGACGAAAATGCGCCGGTGCTGGAGCAGATCTCGCAACTGATACGCGACAGCGACCTGATCGAGCGCAATGTTACCGGGGCGCTGAACTCGAACCTGATGTTTTATAACGGGTTGGTCGACGGTGGGGCTCTGGAGATGTCGCAGGACGATATCCTGTCCGATGTCTGGAGTCAGGAAGATACCGTTCGTGAAGATGCGCGCGACTGGATGAACGCCTTTCTTCTCATGGCCTATGAGCCTTTGGAACCAGAGGATTTGCAAGCCTATGTCGAATTTTACCGTACTCCGGCCGGGCGTGTTTTGAACCGGGCGATGTTCGACGCGTTCAATCGCATGTACGAAGAGTTGTCCTATATTCTGGGCCGCGCCGTGGCCCGGCATATGCAGAGCGAAAAACTCTGACGATTAAGGGGATCGGCCCCTTGACTTCGACCGCGATCTTTTGAATAAGCGCGCATCCCGGCAGGAGATCCTGCGCGGGAGGTGTAACTATCGCCCGGAATGAAGGGCGCGCAGTTCGAGGTGGCCAGGGGCCGGAAACACCCGCGAGGGACGCGGGCGACCACAGAACGCGGCAATGGAAAAGGAAATGCAGATGTTTGCGGTTCTCAAAACCGGTGGCAAGCAGTACAAGGTGCAGTCGGGTGACGTTCTGCGCGTTGAAAAGCTGGCAGCCGATGCCGGTGAAAAAATTCAGTTCAACGAAGTGCTGATGCTGGGCGGCGACAAGCCGGTGATCGGCGCGCCCTTCGTTGAGGGTGCGGCCGTTCAGGCCGAGGTGGTCGACCAGGTCAAGGGTGACAAGGTCATCAAATTCGTCAAGCGTCGCCGCAAGCATGGCTCGAAGCGCACGGTGGGCCATCGTCAGCAACTGACGCTGCTGCGTGTGACCGAGATTCTGGAAAAAGGTGGCGACAAGTCGGGCGTCAAGGCCGCTGTCGGTGCCGGGTCGGTCGCTGCCGTGGCCGCCGGTGCTGCCGAAGCCAAGAAGCCGGCCAAGAAAGCCGAGCCGAAAAAGGCCGAAGCCAAGAAAGACGCACCCAAGAAAGCCGCCAAGAAGGCCGATGCCGCTGGTGACGATCTGAAACAGTTGTCGGGCGTCGGTCCCGCGCTGGAGAAAAAACTGCTCGAAGCCGGTGTCACCACCTTCGCGCAGATCGCAGCATGGACCGAAGCGGACATTGCTGATATGGATGAAAAGCTGTCCTTCAAAGGCCGGATCGAGCGTGAAGGCTGGGTCGATCAGGCCAAAGAACTGGTCAAGGGCTAAAGGAGTAACACGATATGGCACACAAGAAAGCAGGCGGTTCCTCCCGTAACGGTCGCGACTCAGCGGGTCGCCGCCTTGGCGTCAAGAAGTATGGCGGCGAAGCCGTCATTCCCGGCAACATCATCGTGCGTCAGCGTGGCAACAAGTTCTGGCCGGGTGCCAATGTTGGCCAGGGCAAGGACCACACGCTGTTCGCCACCATCGAAGGTGCTGTGAAATTCCACAAGGGCCTCAAGGGCCGTACCTTCATTTCGGTCATGCCAGCGGCAGAGGCCGCCGAGTAAGCCGACCGTACAGGGTTAGAAATCCAGGGGATCGGCGGAAACGCCGGTCCCTTTTTCGTTGTTTGGGCAATCGGGCGCATCGCCTGACAATTGACGGACCGCGCTTGAAGAGGAGACAGGCCAGTCCCGAGTGATCATTGTTCATCCGTATCGCCAGGAGGAGAAGGCGAATGTTACACGACCCCATCGTTAATCAACCCGCGATCGAGGCAGACAGGTTCGACCTGCGCCCGTTGCGCGCCTCGGATGCCGGTTTGATCGAATTCTATGCCAGCGACGAACGCGTCGCAAAGGCAACGACCTCGATCCCGCATCCCTTGCCGCCGGGTACGATAGAGGCCTTCGTTGCGCGTGCTTGCGACGATGCAAACGATGAATATGTCTGGGCCATGGACGGCACGAAAGCAGGCGGTCCCGAACTGATGGGCGTGATCAGCCTTGACCGGATGGACTGCAACCAGTGTGAAATCGGGTATTGGGTGGCCCCGGCCTATTGGAACTCGGGCGTGGCGTCGAGCGCGGTAGCGGCCCTGATCGGGGCCAATCCGTTGGAATGCCGGACCTTCTTTGCCACCGTGTTTCAGGACAATGCGGCTTCGGCGCGGGTGTTGACCAATAACGGATTCCAGTATCTCGGGGACGCGGAATCGTTCAGTGTGGCGCGCAATGCAAAGGTCGCCACCTGGACCTACAGCCTCAAAATGGATTGAGCCGGGTGAGACCTTTGCTTAAGGAGACGACATGAAATTTCTCGATTTGGCAAAGGTCTATATCCGGTCTGGCAGCGGCGGTGGCGGTTGTATCAGCTTCCGCCGTGAAAAATATATCGAATATGGCGGTCCCGATGGCGGAGACGGTGGCACAGGCGGGTCGGTTTGGGCCGAGGCTGTCGACGGCCTGAACACGCTGATCGACTTTCGCTATCAGCAGCATTTCTTTGCAAAAAACGGCCAACCCGGAATGGGCAAGCAACGTACTGGCAAGGATGGCGACGACATCGTGCTGCGCGTGCCCGTCGGGACCGAGATTCTGGACGAGGATCAGGAAACCGTCATCGCCGATATGACCGAGGTGGGCCAGCGCGTACTGCTGGCCAAGGGCGGCAACGGGGGCTGGGGCAACCTGCATTTCAAAAGCTCCACCAATCAGGCACCGCGCCGCTCCAATCCCGGCCAGCCGGGGGTGGAGCGTACCCTGTGGCTACGGTTGAAGCTGATTGCAGATGTGGGTCTCCTGGGCTTGCCCAATGCGGGCAAATCGACCTTCCTGGCCGCCACGTCGAACGCGCGCCCCAGGATCGCCGACTATCCGTTCACCACGCTGCATCCCAATCTGGGGGTCGTGGGCGTGGACGACGTCGAATTTGTCGTGGCCGACATCCCCGGCCTGATCGGCGGCGCAAGCGAGGGCAGGGGGCTTGGCGACCTGTTCCTGGGGCATGTCGAGCGTTGCGCGGTTTTGCTGCATCTGGTGGATGGCACCTCGGACACCATCGCCGAGGATTACCGCACCATCATTCATGAACTGGAGGCCTATGGCGGCGATCTGGCCGATAAACCGCGTGTCACCGTCCTGAACAAGATCGACGCGCTGGATGAAGAAGAACGTGCCGCTGCGCGGGCCGAGTTGGAACAGGCTTGTGGCGGTACGGTACTGGAAATGTCGGGCGTCGCACGTCAGGGCACGACCGAGGTGCTGCGTGCGCTGCGTTCCCGGATTGACGACGACCGCCTGCGCCGCACCGCCCAAGATGAAGAGCCCGAGCCGTGGCAACCGTAACCGAGGCCAAACGACTGGTCATCAAGATCGGCTCGGCGCTTTTGGTGGATCGCGACAGCGGCCAGTTGCGCGCCGCATGGCTGCGTGCGCTTGTGCAGGACGTTGCGTGGTTGCGGGATCAGGGCAAGGATGTGATCCTCGTCTCGTCCGGGTCTATCGCCCTTGGTCGCGGGGCGCTTGGACTGCCGATGTCGGAACTCATGCTCGAACAATCGCAGGCGGCGGCCTCGGTTGGGCAAATCCAATTGGCTCGCGCCTATGCCGAGGCCTTGGCTGAACATGGATTGCAGGCCGCGCAGGTTCTGGTCACGCTGGAAGACAGCGCCGACCGCCGCCGCTATCTGAACTCGCGTGCGACGCTGGAGCAATTGCTGAGCCTGGGCGCGGTGCCTATCGTCAATGAAAACGACACGGTCGCGACGGATGAAATCCGCTATGGCGACAATGATCGGATGGCGGCACAGGTGGCGGTGACTGCAGGAGCCGATCAGTTGATCCTGTTATCGGATGTCGACGGGTTCTATTCGGCCAACCCGGCACAAAACCCGGATGCGCGCCGTTTTGACGTGATCGAAACGATCACCCCCGAGATAGAGGCCATGGCTGGGGATGCGGGGTCGGGCCTGTCCAAAGGGGGAATGAAAACCAAGCTGATGGCGGCCAAGACCGCCACGGCGGCGGGCTGTGACATGGCGATCACCGAAGGCTCGGTATTCAATCCCGTTCAGGAACTGGCCAAGGGCGCGGCGGCGACATGGTTCAAGGCACAAGGCGATCCGCAACAGAAACGCAAGGCGTGGATCGCGGCGATGAAACCGCGCGGGCGCGTGGTGGTGGATGCCGGGGCGGCGCGCGCGCTGCGCAGCGGCAGCAGCCTGTTGCCCGCCGGCGTAAAGGCCATCGAGGGGCGTTTCGGGCGCGGCGATCCGCTGGAAATCGTCGATCCCGAGGGCCATGTTCTGGGGCAGGGGTTGACGCGCTATGATGCTGTGGACGCAGATCAGATCAAGGGGCTTCGTTCGGCGCAAATCGAGCCGGTTCTGGGCTATCCTGCCCGCGGGCCATTGATTCACCGTGATGACATGGCGTTCTGAACCACCTCCGAAGACAGACTAAAGCCGACTTTCAAGGATATGTCCCGATGAGCGATACAGATAACATTCCCGCCCTGATGGCCGATATCGGTGCCCGCGCCAAAGCCGCCGCGGCAGAGCTGGCTGTGGCCACGTCGGAAAGCAAGGCGCAGGCGTTGCAGAGCGCCGCCGAGTCCGTCTGGGCCCGCCGTGCCGAGATCATCGAGGCGAATGAAAAGGATCTCGCTTATGGTCGCGACAAGGGACTGACCGAGGCGATGATGGATCGCCTGCTTTTGACCGAGGATCGGATCAGGGGGATCGTTGACGGTCTGCGCGCCGTGGCCGCACAGCCCGACCCGGTGGGCGAGATCATGGCCGAGTGGGACATGGAGTCGGGCCTTCATATCCGCCGGGTGCGCACGCCGATCGGGGTGATTGGCGTGATCTATGAAAGTCGGCCCAACGTCACGGCCGATGCCGGGGCGCTGTGCCTGAAATCGGGGAACGCGGTGATCCTGCGGGGCGGATCGGAGAGCTTTCATTCCTCCGGGGCGATCCATGCCTGCCTTGTCGAAGGCTTGCGTGCCGCCGGTCTGCCCGAAGACGCGGTGCAACTGGTGCCCACGCGGGACCGTGCAGCGGTGCAGGAAATGCTGACCATGGTGGACATGATTGACGTGATCGTTCCCCGTGGCGGTAAGGGGCTGGTCGGGCTGGTCCAGCGCGAGGCGCGCGTGCCCGTCTTTGCGCATCTCGAAGGGATCGTGCATATCTATATCGACCGCGAGGCCGACCCTGAAAAGGCGCTGAAAGTGGTGATGAATGCCAAGACTCGCCGCACCGGAATTTGTGGCGCTGTCGAATGCCTGCTGATTCATCGCGAAGTGGTGGATACCATCGGACAGGGGCTTCTGCGCGCCCTGATCGACGCCGGTGTGGAAGTGCGCGCCGACGAAACCTTGCAAGTCATCCCCGGAACACAAGCTGCGGGCGATGAAGATTGGGGCAAGGAGTTTCTCGACAGTATTGTCGCCGCTCGGGTCGTCGCGGACGAGGACGAGGCGATTGCGCATATCCGGCGCTATAGCTCGCATCATACCGATTGCATCATCACCGAAGACGATCAGGTTGCGTCGAAGTTTTTCAAGCAGTTGGACAGCGCGATCCTGATGCGTAATGCGTCGACCCAGTTTGCCGATGGCGGCGAATTCGGCATGGGCGCGGAAATCGGTATCGCCACCGGCAAGCTGCACGCGCGCGGCCCGGTGGGGGCGACGCAGCTGACGAGCTTCAAGTATCTGGTCGAGGCCGACGGCGCGGTTCGCGGCTAAAAGGCAATCTCGGCGGTTTTTCCGGTGATCTGTACCTCACAAGGACGGCCCATCCGTCCGAGCAGCCGGGGCAGCAACAGGAACTCGACGGCAGAGGGCGGCACGTCTTGCACATCGGTCGCGGGATCGCCTTGCAACAAGGCCCAAAGGGCCGGGTCGGCACCGAGCCTGTCGCTTTCGGCGCGGATTTGAAACAGGCCCTCATGCATGTTTACACGTAGCTGTCCGCCAAAGGGCAATGCCTGTTCCGCGCAGAGCACCGCCAGCATCAGGGCCTTGGCCTGCATCCTGTCGAAATCCTGATCGGGGAAGGCCGCCAGGCTGATCCGCCGGTTTTCGTGAAGCTCGGACAAAAGGCCTGTGATCTCATCGCGGGCTACGCCTTGCCCGTCAGATGCCTGTCCGAAAGCCAGACGAAACAAGCGAATCCTGGCGTTGGTGGAGGCGGCGCTGTCGCGCAGAAGCTGCATTTCCGGTCCATCGGTAGCCCCGGCCATGCCCAGGAGTTCGATCCCGTTGCTGACAGCCCCTGCGGGGCTGATCAGGTCGTGACAGATGCGCGACCCTACCAGTGCCGCTATCATGTCGCTATGATGGGTCATGTTTTACTCCCTAAGACAGGACAGGCGATGTCAGACCTGAACGCGTTACTGGAACCCGGTATGCTGGTGCGCCACCCCGATCAACCGGATTGGGGGACCGGGCAAGTTCAGTCCAATATAGGCAACAGAATTACCGTGAACTTTCAAGAGGTTGGCAAGGTCGTGATTGATGGTTCGCGTATTGGACTTGTTCCCGTGATTGATCCATAATTTTGGTTATCAAACGGTTAACGCCCCTTGCGGGTGATCGCCGTTTTTCAGACCGTTGCCTTTGCAACGCAGCTTTCCTACAACCCCGGCACAACGCGCAAGGACATCCAGACGCCCATGAGCCCGGACAAACCCCCGCAATTCCGCGTCAAACTGGCGGCCACCGCTGACGAACTGCGTGCGGCGCAGCGTTTGCGCTATGACGTGTTCATCAAGGAACTGGGCGGAAGTGGGCCGATGGTCGATCACGACGCGCGGCTGGAGCAGGATCGTTTCGATCCGTTTTTCGATCATCTGCTATTGCTCGACGATGCCGCCGATGGTGCGGTGGTGGGCGTGTATCGCCTGCTGCGCGACGATCAGGCGGCAGATGCCGGGCAGTTCTATTCCGAAGACGAATATGAACTTTCCTCTCTAAGGCATTGTAATCGAAAGGTTATGGAGCTTGGCCGCTCGTGCCTTCATCCCGATTATCGCGGTGGGGCCGGTCTTTATCACCTGTGGAGCGCACTGGCCGCATATATCGCGGAACATGAGGTGGAAATCCTGTTCGGGGTCGCCAGTTTTCATGGCACCAACCCGCAGGACCTGGCGCAGCCGTTATCATTACTCTATCACCGACACCTGGCGCCCGAGGCGTTGCGGGTGCGTGCGCAGGCGGCGCATTATCAGACGATGAACCTGATTCCCGAGGAAAACCTGGACCGGCGGGCGGCGATGTTGCAGGTGCCGCCGTTGATCAAGGCCTATCTGCGGCTCGGCGGATTCGTCGGCGACGGGGCCTTTGTCGATCGGGCATTCAATACCACGGATGTTTGCCTTGTCGTGGATACAAGCGATATGAGCGAAAAGCAAAAAACTATTTATTCCAAGGGCGTTACAAGGTGAATTTCATCTGGAATTCGGGGGATGTTCCACCCGATGATCCGATCCCGCCTTTGGGGTGGGTATATGCGGTATTGAGGGGCGGGGTTCTGACGTTCGTGTTGACCTCGGGCGTGGTGGCCACGGTGCTGCTGCGTGGGCCTGAGCGGGTGTTGTACGGGTTGCATCGACCTTGGACGCCGTTCATCACGCAATGGGTTTGCCGTATGGCGTTCGTGATCCTGGGGATGCGGTTTGAAAGCCGTGGAACGCCCATGAAAAACGCTGGAGCAGTGGTGTCTAACCATGCGTCATGGCTGGATATTTTTTCCCTGAACGCCCGTAAGCGAATCTATTTTGTTTCCAAATCCGAGGTGGCCGGGTGGCCGGGGATTGGGACTTTGGCGAAGATCACGGGGACCGTGTTCATCAACCGCGATCCGCGAGAGGCGAAGCGGCAGAAGGAAATGTTCGAGGCCCGGTTGCTGGCGGGGCATAAACTGCTGTTTTTTCCCGAAGGAACATCGACCGACAATATGCGGGTTTTACCTTTTAAATCAGCACTTTTTCAGGCGTTCTTCACGCCCGATCTGAGGCATGAAATGTATATACAGCCGGTCAGCCTGATCTATACCGCGCCGGAGGGGGCGGATGCGCGGTTTTACGGGTGGTGGGGTGATATGGAGTTTGGGCCGCATTTGTTGCGGGTGCTGGCCTCGGCGCGGCAGGGTGGGGTCAAAGTCGTTTACCATCCCCCTGAAAAGGTTGATAAATTCGCCAGCCGAAAGGATCTGGCGGCGCATGTGGAGCAGGTCGTGCGGCAAGGCCTGCCGCCTGAGCGGCGGATGAGCTGAGTTTCGTACGTTTTGTACGAAGTGTACGCGGGTTTAGTACGAAATCAGCGCCGTCAGCCGGAACCTGTGTCCATCAGGGACGCAACTCAGCCCATCGCGGCGATCAAATCGCCCAAGGCGGCGGCGGGATCGTCGGCTTTCCAGATCTCGTCCCCGATGCCGAAAAAGTCGGTGACCGGCGTCAGGGCCCGGATCAGAGCGGCATCGAGCGCGCCTTCGGCGACGACGGGCAGTTCGATCATCTGCGACCACCATTCGAACAGGTCGGGATCGGCCACGGACCCGTCGCCAAGGCCGGTCGCGCCTACGGGGCCGAAACTGACATAGTCCGCCCCGGCCTCACCGGCGTTCATGCCTTCGTGGCGTGAGGTGCCGCAGAACGATCCGACGACGGCCTCGGCACCCAGTTCTTTGCGCGCGGCACGGACCGAGCGCGCGCCGTCGGTCAGGTGAACCCCGTCGAGCCCCAGCCGTTCGACCATCATCAGGTGGCTGTCGATCACCAGCGCGATGTCGCGGGCGTGGGTCACCTCGCGGCAGGCGTCGGCGGCGCGCGACAGGCGGTCTTCGTCGCGCGTGGCCAGCGCGAGGCGCACGCAGGCGACCTCGTGCGCGTCCAGCACGCGAGCCAGCCGATCCGGGAAGGTGGAGAGCTCGATCTCGGGCGGGGTGATGAGGTAGATCTGCGGCTGCTCGGGCTCGGCCATTGTCGGGCGCTCCTGCGTTATCGGTTCCCGCCCCTATAGCGTGGAAGGACCGGGCGCGCCAAGTGGGGTTTGTTGGTGACGGGGCAGGATGACCGACAGAGGACTGGAGGCGTGTTTCCTTGTGGCGCGGCGCCTTCGGCGCTGTTTCGCGCAGGAGAAAGTCCTCAACACCGCCTATTCCTAAACTGTCGATTCCGCGCGGGGCTGCGCCAGCCTCAGAACCAGCTTTGCACGCCGCGCGCCGCGCCGGAGATGTCGCGCCCGACGCCATCGACGGTGGCGCAGGCCGACAGGGCCGCGATCAGGGCCAGAGCGATCAGGTTGCGCATGGGGTTTACCTCTTTGTGGGTCTTACTGCTCTTGATCTTTTTCGTACCACCAGACCTCGGGGAGGAAACCGATGCCGTCCCCGTAGATCGGCAGATGATCCTTTAAATAGCGCAATTCGCGGATATGGGCAATTCTGCCCACGGCGTATTGATGAATGGGGATCACATAGCGCCCGGCGGTCAGCACGCGATCCAGCGCGCGGGTGGCGGCGACAAAGTCTTCGCGGCTGCGCGCGGTCAGCATGGTGTCGATCATCGCGTCGGCGGCGGGCGAGCGCATGCCCATCAGATTGCGGCTGCCGGGCTGGTCGGCGGCCTCGGAGCCCCAGTAGAAGCGTTGTTCGTTGCCAGGGCTGAGCGAGAGCGAGCGGCGCATGAAGGTCAGGTCGAAATCGAACATGCGCTCGCGTTCGGCATATTGCGCCTTGTCGGTGGATTGCACGTCGAGCGCGATGCCGAGGCGTTCCAGCGCGCGGGCGTAGATATCCATGATCGCGGTGGCCTGCTGAATCAGCGCATCCTGCTGCAACAGGACGGTCAGTTCGAGCGGCTGCCCCTCGGCGTTTTTCAGCACGCCGTCCTGTACCGTCCACCCGGCCTGTTCCAGAAGCGCCATCGCCTTGCGCAGGTTGCTCCGGTTGCGGGCCGAGCCATCGCCGGTGGGCAGGGCGTAGCCTTCGAGCGTGCCGGGGGGCAGGGTTTCGGCGAAGGGTTCCAGCAGGGCGCGCACGGCCCCCGTAGCCGGTCCGGGCTGCATCGCCAGGTCGGAATTCGAGAAATACGAGGTGATGCGCGGCTGCCGCCCGCCGGTGAGCGTGTCGTTGATATATTCGAAGTTGAAGGCGTGGATCAGCGCCGCGCGCACCCGCCAGTCCTCCAGCGGCGGGCGACGGGTGTTCATCACGAATCCGGTCATGCCCGAGGGTTTGGAATGGGGGATCTCCGATTTGACGATCTCGCCCGAGCGGATGGCGGGAAAATCGTACTGGGTTTCCCAGCGGTCGGCGTTGAATTCGCGAATCCATGACAGGGCCTTGGCCTTGAACGCCTCTTTCAGCACGGTGTTGTCGCCGTAGAATTCGATGCGGATCTCGTCGAAATTGTTGGTGCCGCGCCGCAGGGGCAGATCGTTGCCCCAGTAGTCGGGATTGCGGCGCAGGATGACGTGGCGGCCCACCTCGTAATCGGCCACCACATAGGGGGCCGAGCCGATGGGAATGTCGCGCAGGGTGGCATCGGCGAAATCGCGCCCCTCCCATTGGGCCTTCTGCAGGATCGGGCGCAGCCCGGCAATGAGCGCCAGTTCGCGGTCTTCGGTGTTGAAGGTCAGCCGGACCCTGCGCGGGCCGGTCTGTTCGATGCTTGCGACCTGGTCCTGGAAGGTGCGGTAGCGGGGGTGCCCCTTGGTGCCGAGCGTTTCGTAGGACCAGATCACATCGGCGACGGTAACGGGGCTGCCGTCGGAGAATCGGGCCTGCGGGCGGAGGGTGAATTCCACCCATTCGCGATTCGGCCCGGTCTCGACCGATTCGGCCAGAAGACCGTAGAGCGTGAACGGTTCGTCCCAGGATCGGCCCATCAGGGATTCGTGCGTGAGGTGGCGCAACTGCCAGGGCGGCGTGCCTTTCAGCGCGAAGGGATTGAGCGAATCGAAGCTGCCCACATTGCCGGTGACCACGCGCCCGCCCCTGGGCGCGTCCGGATTGGCATAGGGCAGGGACACAAAATCAGGTGGCAGGGCGGGGTCGCCATACATAGCTATGCCATGCGCGGGGTCGGACCATGCCGCTTGACAGGTGAAAAGCCCGGCCACGAGCAGTGCGGCGGCCTTTAATGGCAGGAAAAAAAACGGTCTCATTCTGGCAACAATCTCCGCTGCGCCTTGTGTGCTTGAGCCGGGACCGTAGTGACGGATTCATGGGTTTTCAAACTTTTAGCTTGGATGAGAGCGCCGGATTGCTTATAAAGGGGTCACTGCTCGATAGGTTTCTTGCCTGTATGAAACCTGCCTCAATAACTTAACGCCGGCCTTGTGCCGGCGTTTTTTTTCGTCCGGTTCCGGGCCGCGCAAAAGGGCACAGTCGAGTGTTCGTGTTTTCCGGTGGCATTCGCGAATGCGGCAATTATGCTGCGTATGCATATGTCATGGAGGGTACGCAGATGAGTGTCGCAGGCAAGACAGCCGTCATTACCGGATCGAACTCGGGGATCGGGCTGGGCATCGCCGAGGAGATGGCGAAGGCCGGGGTCAACGTGGTTCTGAATTCGTTCACCGATTCGCAGGACGATCACGCGCTGGCGGAGCGAATCGGAAAAGAGCATGGGGTGAGCGCGCGCTACATCAGGGCGGACATGTCGAAGCCCGAGGAATGCCGCGCGCTGATCGAACAAGCGGGGGCCTGCGATATCCTGATCAACAATGCGGGCATCCAGCATGTCGCGCCGATTGCCGAGTTTCCGACCGAGAAATGGGACGCGATCATCGCGATCAACCTGAATTCGGCGTTTCACACCACCGCCGCAGCGCTGCCGATGATGCGCAAGGCGGGCTGGGGCCGGGTGGTGAACATCGCCAGCGCCCACGGGCTGACCGCCAGCCCGTTCAAATCCGCCTATGTGGCGGCCAAGCACGGGATCGTCGGGCTGACCAAGGTCACGGCGCTGGAAACCGCGCAGGAGCCGATCACCGCCAACGCGATCTGCCCCGGTTACGTTCTGACGCCGCTGGTCGAGGCGCAGATTCCCGACACGATGAAGGAATACGACATGTCCCGCGAGGACGTGATCAAGAACGTGATGTTGCAGCGCCAGCCCTCGAAGGAGTTCGCCACGGTCGAGCAACTGGGCGGCACGGCGTTGTTCCTGTGTTCGGATGCGGCGGCGCAGGTGACGGGCACGACGATCAGCGTCGACGGCGGCTGGACGGCGTTGTGATCGGGGCCTCGGATCGCTGGCGCGATCCGACCGGGGCGAGGGGCCAGCCCCTCGCGCTCCCCGGGATATTTCGGGCAAGAAGAAACGGGGAGCGGTGTGAGCAAAAAGAAGCGGATCAATCTGGCGCTTCAGGGCGGGGGCGCGCATGGCGCGTTCACCTGGGGCGTGCTGGACCGTTTGCTAGAGGATGACGGGATCGAGGTGGCGGCGATCTCGGGCACCTCGGCGGGGGCGCTGAACGGGGCGGCGTTCAAGTCGGGGTTGCTGGAAGACGGGCGCGCGGGCGCGAAAGCCAATCTGGACTGGCTGTGGGGCCAGATGGGAGCGGTGCAGGACATGCGGATGCCCGCCTGGATGGCGGGGCCTGCGCCGGGGCTGATGAGCGCGGCGCTGGAGGCGTCCATGCCTTTTGCCGCCGTGGACACCATGAGCCGGGTCATGTCGCCCTATGCCTATGGGCCGTTTTATCGCAATCCGCTGGAGCGGATCGTGCAGCAATTTCATTACGAAACGGTCTGTGCCGACGAGGGGCCGCGGTTTTTCGTCAGTGCGACGAACGTGCATTCGGGCAAGATCCGGGTGTTCACCGGAGACGGAATTTCGACCGACAGCATTCTGGCTTCGGCCTGTTTGCCGACGCTGTTCCAGGCGGTCGAGATCGACGGGGCGCATTACTGGGACGGGGGCTATACCGGCAATCCGGCGCTGTTTCCGCTGTTCGAGCCCGATCTGCCAGAGGATATCGTGATCGTGAACATCAACCCGCTGGAGCGCGAAGAGGTGCCGCGCAGCCCGCAGGAGATTCAGAACCGGATCAACGAGATCAGTTTCAATTCGTCGCTGTTGCGCGAATTGCGCGCCATTCATTTCGTGCAGCGCCTGCTGGATCAGGGGGCGATGAGCGAAGGGGCGATGAAGCGGGTGCATGTGCACATGATTTCGGATGACGCGCTGATGGGAGAGCTGTCGGTGGCCAGCAAGCTGGTGCCGACGCCCTGGGTCCTGCACAAGCTGCGCGATGCGGGCCGGGCGGCGGCGGAGACCTTCCTGAGCCAGCACCGCGGCGCGCTGAACAGGCGCGGCACGGTGGATATGGCGGCGATGTTTTCGTGAGCCCGCTCAGGTCAGCGGTTTGATACGGTCCGGTTCGTCGGTTTCGAGATAGGCCTCTTCCTCGGGGGTGAGGTCGATCTTGTCGAAGCCGGTGATCATCGGTTTGACGTGCTCGCGGAAGGAATGCCCGACCGTCAGCAGGTAGACATGGGCGATCACGAAGGCGGCGATGGCGTAGGCGGCGACGAGGTGGATGCCCGTGACCCAGCCCGCCAGCGCGGTGGCGTTTTCGGCGCCTTCCCAGACATTCCAGCCGAGCGCCAGAAGGCCGGTGATCCAGATCGCCGGGAACAGGATGACCTTGAGCGCGAGGTAGGTGATCGACTGCAGCGGGTTGTGTTTGCGCCAATAGGCCTTGCGATAGGGGTGGGGATCGCCCTTGAAGATGTCGAACAGGTAGAATTTCGCCACCCGGACCAGCCCGTTGCGGGTGGGCACGTAATGTTTCCACGTGCCGGTGGTCAGGTGCCAAAAGATGGCGAAGACCCACAGCACGATCAGCGCCAGCGCGGCCACGGTATGCAGCATCACCGCAGGGCCGAAGGGGATCAGCGCGTGCAGCCCGTTCAGCCCCAGGCCGGTGAACAGCAGCGCCACGATCAGCACCATTTGCGTCCAGTGCCAGAAGCGCTCGAACCGGGGGTAGACCTTGACGTAACGCTCAGTCATGGGAGGCTCCGTTTTTCGAAGGGCGCAGCAGGCGGATGGCGGCGTGGATCAGCACCCCGCCCAGGGAGGCCAGCAACATGGCGAGGCCCAGGATGCCCGCCGTATCGTAGGGGGCGGTGCCGGGCATGTTCACGCCGGTGATCCCGGCCATGCGGCCGTCTTTGGCGTGGCAGCTTTCGCAGTCCACGGCGTCCTCGGCGGGGGCGACCATATGGGTGATGGGCCAGTACATATAGGTATCGACGAAGTCGAACTCGCCCGAATATTCCTCGCCGGCGGCTTTCATGCCCGCGTCGATCGCCTTGGCCCAGTCGAAATTGGTCCAGAGCGCGGTGTCGGTGGTGGGGCCCCAGACATGGGTATAGACCAGTTCGTTGTTCACGCTGTCATAGGGCTGGCGGCCTTCCATGCGTTTGAAGGGCCAGATGCGGCTGTCGGGCGCGTTGGGCGTGCCGTGGATCGGGTTAATCTCGACCGTCCGGGTCGGGTCGATCTTGAGGTCGCCGGTGGTGTATTCGACCACGCCGTTGAACCATGCGTAATAGGGCACCACCTCTTCGCCCCATTCGAAATCGCCCTTGGTGGACAGGTAGGTGTGGCGGTGATCGCCGTCGGATTCGAGATAGTCCGAGATCGAAATCGCGCGGCCCTGTTCGTCGAGCTTGCCCGCTGTGGACCAGTCCCAGACGGTTTTGGTGGCCACGCCGCCACGGGCGAATTCGGGGATGTGGCAGCTTTGGCAGGCCAGCGTGTCGGTATGGTCGTTGAGCTTCATGCCCTTCAGCCCCGCCGGGTGGGGCGTGTTGCCGTGGCAGCTTTCGCAGGTGGCGGCGCCGCGCGCCTCGCCGGGTTTGCCGGTGCCGTGGGGATCGGTGGCCTGCATCATGTAGCGCGATCCGGCCCAGTTGTGCTGATCGCTGACATGGCAGGTGGCGCAGGTGAAATTCTGCCCGTCGGGGGACATGTGCACGTCGGTGGCGAGCGCGGGCTGGTAAAGCGCTGAGGACAGATCGCCGTGTTTCACGTTATCGCCGCCGCCACCGTAGAAGTGGCAGTTGCCGCAATTGTCGCGCCCCGGCATGCCGACGCTGCGCGCGGCCTTGCCCAGATCGACGGCCCAGGATTTCGCGCCGGTGATGGTTTTGGAATTTTCCGGCACCGGATCGAGCGGCGGGTGGCCCGCGCCGGTGGCGGTTTTGGTGTATTGCCCCGAAGTGTCGTGGCAGACGAGGCAATCGGGCGTCGCCTGCGCCTGTGCCGAGCTCTGATTCATGTCCTCCCAGCCATAGCCGGCATGACAGGAGGTGCAGCGCGGCTCGTTTCCGGCGACCGAGCCGCAGAATGCGTTGATCACGTTGCGCTTGCCCAGCATCTGGCCGGTTTCGGGGTGTTCGAACTCCCATTTGAAGTGGATGGAATGCATGACCTGATCGTCGGCCTCGGTATGGCACGACAGGCAGGCACGGGTGACTTCGGGGCCCGAGGTGAACTCTTTTTGCAGACTCTCGAACTTGGAGTGATCCGCGGTACTGCCGGAGCCGGGCAGGGCGGGGGCCGTGCCCTGTTGGGCGAGGGCGGACCCCGCGACGGCGAGGACCGACAGCAGGAGTGGTGGCAAGAGGCGAATCATGGGCGCACCTTAGGCGTTGACAGAATCTGCATTCCGAAATTGGAATATGATTTTGTCGCCCGTGGCCTTGATCTGGCGCAAGGTGAAACATGCGCGTTTTCTGTATGGGCGCGCGATCAGTCGGATTTGCCGGCCTTGGGCCGGGATTCGTCCGGGTCGGCCTGACCGGGATAGACCAGCCCCGCCGAAATCACGAGCTTGGCCGCGTCCTCGATACTCATGTCCAGTTCGATCACGTCTTCGCGCGGAAAGAACAGCAGGAAGCCGCTGGTCGGGTTCGGGGTGGTGGGCACGAAGACGCTGAGCAGGTCCGAGCCGGTTTCGGCCTTGTCATTCACCTCGCCCTTGGCGGCGGTGGAGATGAAGCCCACGGCCCAGATGTCCTTGCGCGGGTATTGCACGAGGCAGGCCTTTTCGAAGCTGCGCTCGGACTGGGCGAAGACGGTTTCGGCGATCTGTTTGACGCCCGAATAGATCGAGCGGACCACCGGCATCCGGTTGACCAGAGATTCCGCGAAGCGGATCAGGGACTTGCCGATCAGCCCCTTGGCGATCCAGCCGACGATCACGGTGAAGATCAGGAAGATGATCAGGCCGACGCCGCGCAGGTTGATGCCGATGTAATGCTCGGGGCGCAGGTTGACCGGAACCAGCGGCAGCACCACGCTGTCCACCCAGCCCATCAGCGACCAGATCAGCCAGATCGTCAGGGCGACGGGGGCGATCACGACGATCCCCGTCAGGAAGCTGGCGCGCAGCCCGGCGAACCTGCCGGGTTTGCGGGTCGGGTCTGGAAGGTCGTCGAAAGGCGTGGTCATCTGGGCATAACTGCTTTGCTGAGCAATATCCGCTATCTAAGGGGTTTGCAGGGCGCTCACAATGGGTTTGCGCCACGCATCGCGGCCGGGTGGCGCGGGCTGCCCGATCGGTGGGCGTTCAGCTGGCGCAAATTGCGGCGGCGATCCGGGCGGCGAGGGCCGCGTTGTTGCACACCAGTGCGATGTTGGCACGCAGAGAGCGCCCGTCGGTCAGATCGAAGATGCGCTGCAGAAGGAACGGCGTGAGCGCCTTGCCGGTGATGCCTTGGGCGCGGGCGTCGGACTGGGCGCGGTCGATCAGGGGCATGAGCGTTTCCAGCGGAATCTCGGCCTCGGGTGGGATCGGGTTGGCGATGAGTTGCCCGCCGGGCAAATCCAGTGCGGCGCGGAGCCGGTGGGCGCGGGCGATGGTGGCGGGATCATCCATGCGCAGCGGTGCGGGCAGGCCCGAGCGGCGCGACCAGAAGGCGGGAAAATCGTCCTGGCCGCAGGTGATGACCGGCACGCCGAGGGTTTCCAGAACCTCCAGCGTTTTGGGCAGGTCGAGGATCGCCTTGGCCCCGGCGCTGACCACGCTGACGCGGGTCTGGGCCAGTTCGTGCAGGTCGGCGGAAATGTCGAACGTGTCTTCCGCACCGGGATGCACGCCGCCGATCCCGCCGGTGGCGAACACGTCGATGCCGGCGCGGGCGGCGGCGATCATGGTGGCGGCGACGGTGGTGGCCCCGGTGCCGCCGCTGGCCATGCAGGCGGCCAGATCGGCGCGGCTGAGCTTGGCGGTGCCGCGTGCCTGGGCGAGGGCCGTCAGTTGCGCATCGGTCAGGCCGATATGCAAGTGCCCCTCCAGCACGGCGATGGTGGCCGGGGTCGCGCCCGCATCCCGCACGGTCCGTTCCACGATGCGGGCGGTTTCGATATTCTGCGGCCACGGCATACCGTGGGTGATGATCGTCGATTCCAACGCCACCACGGGCGCGCCCGCGTCGAGGGCGCGGGCCACGTCGGGCGCGATATGCAGAAGGGTCATGCGCGTCTTTCCGGCTGTTGCGGACAGGTCTGCGGCATTTGGCCCTGCATAATGCGACGATGCAAGGGGCAGGGGGGTTGCGCTGCGCGAAACATGGGCGTATACGCGCGCCACTTACACCGCAGGTACGGGCGGGCCGTTGGGGGAGACATCCCCAGCAGTCCACCGGTTGAAGCATCCGCTTCTCTTCCCCGTGCCGAGGCAGAAACCGGAAAGGATAAAGACCATGGCTCTTCCTGAGTTCACCATGCGTCAGCTATTGGAAGCTGGCGTTCACTTTGGCCACCAGACGCAGCGCTGGAACCCCCGCATGGGCGAGTTCATCTACGGTGCGCGCAACGGCATCCACATCATGGACCTGACGCAGACAGTTCCGCTGCTCGACGCCGCGCTGAACGCCGTGCGCGAAACCGCCGCCAAGGGTGGCCGTCTGTTGTTTGTCGGCACCAAGCGCCAGGCCTCGCAGCCGGTCGCGGATGCGGCCGAGAAATGCGCCCAGTATTACATGAACCACCGCTGGCTGGGCGGCACGCTGACCAACTGGAAAACCGTTTCGCAGTCGATCAAGCGTCTGCAGGAGATCGACGAAGTTCTGGGCGCAGGCGGTGAAGGCCTGACCAAGAAGGAACGTCTGGGCCTCGAGCGCGACCAGGAGAAGCTGCAGGCCAGCCTGGGCGGCATCCGTGAGATGGGCGGTCTGCCCGACATGCTGTTCGTCATCGACGTCAAGAAAGAAGCGCTGGCCGTGGCCGAAGCCAACAAGCTGGGCATCCCGGTCGTGGCTGTGGTCGATACCAACTGCTCGCCTGATGGCGTGGATTACATCATCCCCGGCAATGACGACGCCGCACGCGCCATTTCGCTGTATTGCGATCTGGTCAGCCGCGCCGCTCTGGACGGCACCGCAGCCCAGATGAACGCCGCCGGCGTCGACGTGGGCGCGATGGTCGATGCGCCGGTCGAAGAGGTTGCTGCCGAAGCCGCCGAAGAGGCCGCGGCAGAAAGCTGAGCCGCTTTCACGAAACTGACATGAGAGGCGGGCAAGCCCGCCTCTGACCCATTCGATGATTCCCCAAGGAGAGCCAAAATGGCGATCACAGCTGCACAGGTAAAAGAACTGCGCGACAAAACCGGCGCAGGCATGATGGATGCAAAGAAAGCCCTGACCGAAAACGACGGCGACATGGACGCCGCCGTTGACTGGCTGCGCACCAAGGGTCTGGCCAAGGCCGCCAAGAAATCGGGCCGCACCGCCGCCGAAGGCCTGGTTGCCGTCAAGGTAGACGGTGGCAAGGGCGTGGCTGTCGAGGTGAACGCCGAGACCGACTTTGTCGCCAAGAACGCCGAGTTCCAGGAGATGGTCGGCAAGATCGCCGAAGCCGCCCTGGGCGCCGCTGACATCGACGCGCTGAACGCCGCCGATCTGGGTGGCAAGACCGTTGCCGACACCATCACCGACAAGATCGCCACCATCGGCGAAAACATGTCGCTGCGCCGCATGGCCTCGATCGAGGGGGATACTGTCGTGTCCTATGTCCACAACGCCATGACCGATGGCATGGGCAAGATCGGCGTTCTGGTCGCGCTGAAGGGCGGCGACGAGGCGTTCGGCAAGCAGGTTGCCATGCATATCGCCGCAACCAACCCCGCCGCGCTGAACGAAGCCGAACTGGATGCGTCGGTTGTCGACAAGGAACGCCAGGTTCAGATCGACATCGCCAAAGAGTCGGGCAAGCCGGACAACGTGATCGAGAAGATGATCGAAGGCCGCATGAAGAAATACATGGCGGAAGTGACCCTGCTGGGCCAGGCCTTTGTGATCAACCCCGATCTGACCGTCGAGGCCGCCGCCAAGGACGCCGGGGCCGAGATCACCGGCTATGTCCGTCTGGAAGTGGGCGAAGGCATTGAGAAAAAAGAAGAAGATTTCGCTGCCGAAGTGGCCAAGGCCGTTCAGGGCTAAGCGAATCCTTCATCGCGGAATTGCGGCGCCGGTCCTTGTGGGCGGCGCCGTTTTTTACTGCGCAGGGGCAGGGGGCAAGGAAAGTCACCGGGATCTGTCGGGGTATAAGGTCCGGCCGCCAGTCCGAAACAATAGAACTGGCGACCGGGGTCCGGCTGTAAAACCGGCAGGCGACAGAGCCCCATAATAACGGAGATTTGACGGCCTGATGTTCCCTGGCTCAAAGCCACCACTCACGGAACGTCAACCAGTTTGCGCGGAATTTCGCCGTTAAGAAAGTAAGATTTTCCTTACCAAACGATTAATTTTCTCTAAATTATTGGTTTTGCAGTAATCTTTTAGGGTTCAATAACAAACATCTGGTTCTGCAATGCCGCCTTGAGAACCGCCTGCGCGGTTGTCTCGACCCGCAGCGACTGCCGGGCGAGTCGCAAGTGCTTTTCGACGGTGGCGGGGGTCAGCCCCATCAGGAGGGCGATATCCTGTATGGTCTTGCCGTCGCCGACCCATCCCAGAACCTCGGATTGTCGTTTGGTCAGTTTCCGTCCCGGCGAGGTATGGGGCAGGGTGAGAATGCGCAGGTGCACGACATTGTTGAGGGTCAGAATTTCCCTGCCGTGCCGTTCCCAGACCCGATCGACCTCGACCTGGTCAAGCCCGTCGCGGGCGGTCAGCGCAATCGCACCCTTGCACCGTGGCGCCACCGATTTGAAACTGATGGAATAGCCCGCGCACACGCCCTTGGAACGATTGAATTCGAGAACCTTGCGCTGATCGTCCGACAGTGTGCCGGCGTCACCCCATTCCCGCAGGATCGTCCAGGAACAGGCGCCTTCGTTGTGCAGAGCCCATCGCAGCATCGGCGCATGGAAATACAGGCCTTCGCCGATGAACACGTCGGTGTAGTCGCTGGAATGATTGGTCAGCAACACGAAATCTTCCGGGTCGCCGAAAGACGTTTCGGTGCAGTACCGGGTATAGCCGTACATGATCCGGTCGAACCCGAAATCAGCCATTTGCCGCGTATGCCGCGTCCACAGCTCTTCGATGCTGCTGGCGTTGATCAGGGTGTTGATTTGGTCGCTTGAAATCATCCGCTGGCGTCGAGATGCTGTGCCATGGCCCGAAGCGCAAGCGCATAACCATGGGCGCCAAAGCCGCAGATCACGCCGACGGCGACCCTGGCGATATAGGACGTATGACGAAACTCTTCACGCGCGTGAACATTGGACAAGTGCAATTCGATGGCGGGCAGGTCGACCGAGCTTAGCGCGTCCATCAGCGCCACCGATGTATGGGTATAGGCGCCGGCATTCAGAATGATCCCGTCATGCGTTCCGCGCGCGGCATGGATTGCGTCGATCAGAGCGCCTTCGGAGTTGCTTTGGACGAAGGTCAGTTCAACGCTCAGGGCGCTGGCGGTATCGCGGCACAGTGCTTCGATATCGGCCAGTGTCGTCGTGCCATAGACCTCGGGCTGGCGTTGTCCCAGCAGGTTCAGGTTCGGCCCGTTCAGGACGAGAATAGAGGTCATGGAGTTAAATTCCTTGTGCTATCCAGTTTAATAGCCCGTGAACATGGCGCGAGTCGAGTGGGAGTTGCGCGGTGATTGAGATAGTCGCGCAAACGGATATATCCGTGTCTGACATTAAAGATGTTGCGTTGAGCGTTGTTTGTAAACCGATTTTGTCTTCTACGGGTACTGCTTTGCAGTATTAATTATTTACATAATACTGATTATGTGCCTTTTGTATATATCCAGAACCGCCCTCCACCCGGTGTTTTCATCTGGCGCTGAGGCCGTGCACCATGCGTGCGCCGGTTTCGAATATGGCGGTCTTGAGCCGGGTAAACCGTTCGCTGTGCTGTTCGATGGGGTTTATCGGCAATCCGGCTTCGTCCCCTGACAGCAAAGCACGGGCCGCTTCGCGACCGAACAATGTGCCGGGTGCGATCCCGCGGCCGGAATAGCCGAAGACGGACATCCCCTGTGGCCCGAGGCGCAGGATCTTCGGCAAATGATCGGATGTCATCGAAATCTTTCCGGCCCAGGAATGCGTGATCGCGACATTTTCCAGTTGCGGAAACAGCCGGATGAGCTTGCGGCGTGCCCATCCTTGTTGAATGTCGCTCTCGTCGCCCATGCCGCCCAGAATGATGCGCCCGGCCGCATCGCGCCTCAGCGACGACATGATCAGCGCGCTGTCCCAGCACCCCTCGCCGCCCGGCAGGATCGTCCCGGCGATATTGTCGCCAAGCGGTTCGGTCGCGAGCTGGAAGAAATTCACCGTCGGAACCTGCGGGATTGCCATCTGTTCGAGCGGCTTATGATAGGCGTTCGTCGCGATCAGCAGCGCCTTGGCGCGCACCTTGGCCCCGGAGGACCGGACAACCCATTGCCCGCCATGCCGCATGGCCGACATCACGGGGGTCTGTTCGAAAATCCGCGCACCCGCGGCTTCGGCGGCGCGGGCCAGGCCACGGGCATACGCCAGGGGCTGAATCGTTCCGGCGCGGGCGTCGTGCAATGCACCGTGAAACCCCTGCGCCCCGGTTCTCTGCGCGGTTTCGGCGCTGTCGATCAAGCTGACGGGAGCGCCCCGCGCGGCCAGTTGATCGTAGCGTTTTTTCAGGTCCGCAGCGCCTTTGGGCGCGTGCGCCAGATGCAAGGTGCCGCTGCGGCGCGGCTCGCACTGGATGTCGTGGGATTCAATCAGGTTGAACACCAGTTCGGGCGCGGCGCCGAGCGCGCTGTTCAGGCGTTCCCCGGCATCCTGCCCAAGCGTGGCGCATACGGCGTCGGGCGGCAGCCAGAGCCCTGCATTCACAAGCCCGACATTGCGGCCCGATCCGCCATGCCCGATGGTTTCGGCCTCGAGCAGGATGACATCGGCCCCCTGCCCTGCGGCTTCGAGGGCGGCGGAGAGGCCGGTGAAGCCGCCGCCGAGAATCACCAGATCGGCGCTGAACTCGCCTTGCAGGGTGCGCGCGGTGAAGGTCTCGGCGGCGCTGTCGCGCCAGAGGGAGCCGAGGCCGCTCATGAGACGGCCCCGGCATGTTTCGGGGGTGAAATGTGCTGGCTCATGCTGACGGTATTCTGAAACGGTTCAGGCACGTTACCGCGCCTGACGCCAAAGGCAACACCCCGCGTGTCCGCTCTTCAGAAGAATGCCTGAAGGCCGGTTTGCGCGCGGCCCAAAATCAGCGCGTGAACGTCATGTGTGCCTTCGTAGGTGTTCACGGTTTCAAGGTTCATCATGTGGCGAATGACTTGAAATTCCTCGGAAATTCCGTTCCCGCCATGCATGTCGCGGGCCATGCGGGCGATATCCAGAGCCTTGCCGCAATTGTTGCGTTTGATCAGCGAGATCATTTCCGGCGCGGCGCTGGCGTCGTCCATCAGGCGGCCCACACGGAGCGCGGCCTGAAGGCCGAGCGCGATTTCGGTCTGCATGTCGGCGAGTTTCTTTTGAAACAACTGGGTTTGGGCCAGGGGGCGGCGGAACTGGTGGCGGTCGAGGCCGTATTGGCGGGCGGCGTGCCAGCAGGTTTCGGCGGCGCCCATGACGCCCCAGGCGATGCCGTAGCGCGCCCGGTTAAGACATCCGAAAGGCCCTTTCAGCCCTTCGACATTGGGCAGCAGCGCATCTTCTCCCACCTCGACGTTGTCCATCACGATTTCGCCGGTGATCGAGGCGCGAAGGCTTTGTTTTCCCTGGATTTTCGGGGCGCTCAGACCCTTCATGCCCTTGTCCAGGACGAAGCCGCGAATCTTGCCGTCATGGGCTTCGGACCTGGCCCAAACCACGAAGACATCGGCGATCGGGCTGTTAGAGATCCACATCTTGGAGCCGTTGAGGCGATAGCCGCCGTCGATCTTTTCGGCGCGGGTTTTCATGCCTGCCGGGTCGCTGCCTGCATCGGGTTCGGTCAGGCCGAAGCAACCGATCAACTCGCCTTTTGCCAATCCATTCAAATACTTACGGCGTTGTTCTTCGCTGCCGTAGGCGTAGATGGGATACATGACGAGGGAGGATTGGACGCTCATCATGGAGCGGTAGCCCGAATCGACGCGTTCAATTTCGCGCGCCACGAGGCCGTAGGAGACGTAACCCGCTGACAAACCTCCATATTCTTCGGGAATGGTGGTGCCCAGAAGGCCCATTTCACCCATTTCGCGGAAAATTTCGGGGTCGGTTTTTTCCTGGGCGTAGGCCTCGGTCACGCGGGGCTGAAGATTTTCCTGCGCGAAGGTGCGGGCGCTTTGCGAAATCATACGCTCTTCTTCAAGCAGTTGATTTTCAAGCAAAAACGGGTCTTCCCAGTTGAACGATCCGAGGTCCGGTTTGTCCTTGGCCTTGAGGGCGGGGGTGTCGAGGCTCATTTTTCGGCGCTCCTTATGAGGAAATTGCGGGTTTCTTGCACCATACATTAACCTTCGGGTAAGAAATAACGCGAAAACTGCATTTATTCATGAGGTTTACGCATACATGGCCACCCTGCCCCGCCGCTTCCTGCCCTCGACCAGCGCTTTGCGGGCGCTGGAGGCGCTGGACCGTCTGGGCAGCGCCACCGCCGCCGCGGACGATCTGAACCTGAGCCAGAGCGCGGTCAGCCGCCAGATACAGGCGCTGGAGGACCAGACCGGCGTGACGCTGGTGATCCGCGAAGGGCGGCGCATGGTGCTGACGCCCGAGGCGGCCGATTACGCCGCCGAAATCCGCGCGGCGCTGAACAAGATCACGCAGGCGACGCTGAAGCTGAGCGTGAACCCGTCGGGCGGCAGTCTGGATCTTGCGATCCTGCCGACCTTCGGGATGCGCTGGCTGGTGCCGCGCCTGGCCGAGTTCGCCCGCCTGCACCCGGAGGTGACGATCAACCTGTCCACACGTCTGAAACCGTTCAGCTTTGGCGCGGAACCCTTTGATGCGGCGATACATTTCGGCGCGGCGGACTGGCCGGGAACGCAGGCGCTGCGGCTGAAGGCCGAGGCGGTGGTGGCAGTGTGCGCGCCGGGCCTGATTGCCGGGAAAGCGCCGCGCGGGCCGCAGGATTTGTTGGCCCTGCCGCTGCTCCATATCGAGACCCGTCCCGAGGCATGGCGGGCGTGGTTCGCGGCGCACGGGATCGAAACCGGCCCGGTGACGGGGACGATCTATGACCAGTTCGCGACCATCACACAGGCGGCGCTGCACGGGCTGGGCGTGGCGCTGCTGCCCGATTACCTGGCGGAACAGGACCTTGCCACCGGGCGGCTGGTGCGCGCCTGGGGCGGGCCGACGACCAGCCCTGGCGCCTATCATCTGGTCTGGCCGGTGGAAAAATCGCGCGATGCGGCCCTGAAAAAGTTTCGCGAGTGGCTGGCGACGCAGGTCGAGGACGAAGACGCCCTGCCCCGCTGATCCATGATATTTGCGCATGAGGCGATCATGCGGGGTATGCATGGTTGCGAAAACCGCGTGCCAGCGAGCGTTTCGTACGTTTTGTACGATGTGTACGCGGGTTTTGTACGAAAATCGGGGGCTGTGGAAGAATTTGCGCCCAACATGGACGCAAACCGCGATTTTCGGGCGGAGTTGCCGGAGTTTTGAAAAAACTCCGGGCCGGAAAATTTTGAATTTTCCGGGGCCTCAGCCGAGGGCGTACCCGGCCCCGCGCACGGTGCGCAGCGGATCGTCGCCGCCGTGCTTGCAGAGCGCCTTGCGCAGCCGTCCGATATGAACGTCCACTGTCCGGGTATCGACATAGATGTCGCGCCCCCAGACCCGGTCGAGCAATTGTTCGCGCGACCACACGCGCCCCGGTTTTTCCATGAAGGTCGAGAGCAGGCGGAATTCCGTCGGGCCGAGTTTCAACTCCTTGGCATCGCGGGTCACGCGGTGGGTTTCGGCATCGAGGATGATGTCCTCGTATTCCAGGCGCTGGCCCACCACCGAGGGCCGCGTGCGGCGCAGTTGCGCGCGGATGCGGGCCATCAGTTCGATCACCGAATAGGGTTTGATCACGTAATCGTCGGCCCCGGTTTCGAGGCCCCGCACGCGATCCACCTCTTCGGAGCGGGCCGAGAGCATGATGATCGGCACGCTGCGGGTGTCCGAGCGCGTCTTGAGCTGCCGGCAGACCTCGATCCCCGAGACATTGGGCAACATCCAGTCCAGAACGATCAGGTCCGGCGCGGCCTCGTCCACCAGCAACAGGGCCTCTTCGCCGTTTTCGGCGGCGGTCACGCTGAACCCGTCGGCTTCGAGGTTGTAGCGCAGCACCTCGCGCTGCGCCGGTTCGTCCTCGACCAGAAGAACGGAAGGCTGATCGGTGGCCATGATCTGTGTCTTTCCTTAACTCAGGCCTCGGGGGCGATGCTGGCGTCATGCGAGGTGCGGTCGCGCTTGGGGCGCGGCTCGTCCGGCATCTCGCCGGTGACGAGATAGATCACCTGTTCGGCGATCGAGGTGACGTGATCGCCCATGCGTTCGGTGTTCTTGGCGATGAAATGCAGGTGCATGCAGGGCGTGATGCTGCGCGGGTCTTCCATCATGAAGGTCAGGAATTCGCGGAACAGCGCATTATACATCTGATCGACATCGTGATCGCGCTGCACCACGTCGCCGGCCAGGTCGGGATCGCGCTGAATATAGGCATCGAGCGCGTCGCGCAGCATCAGTTCGACCTCGCGCGCCATGCGCCGCAGCGCCGCCGTGGCGCCGTTGATCGGCGACATCTGCGACAGGACGGTGGTGCGTTTCGCCATGTTCTTGGCGTAGTCGCCGATCCGTTCGAGATTGCCCGCGATCTTCATCACGCTGAGGATCAGGCGCAGGTCGATGGCGGTGGGCGCGCGCAGGGCGATCAGGCGCGCGGTTTCCTCGTTGATCTGCTCTTCGAGCGCGTCGATGGCGCGGTCTCCGGCGCGGACCTTTTCGGCCAGTTCCTCGTCGCGGGTTTCCAGCGAGGTCGCCGCATCGAGGATAGCCTTTTCGACAAGGCCGCCCATCTTCATGATATGGGCCTGGATGCCTTCGAGGTCGCGATCGAAGGATGAAACGATATGCTGATCGGACATTTGGGTCACTCCTTAGCCGATACGGCCGGTGATGTAGCTTTCGGTGCGCTCATCTTTGGGGTTGGTGAAGATCTGTTCGGTGTCGTCGAATTCCACGAGGCTGCCGAGGTGGAAGAACGCGGTTTTCTGGCTGACGCGGGCGGCCTGCTGCATCGAGTGGGTGACGATGACGACCGAGTAGTTCTGGCGCAGCTCGTCGATCAACTCCTCGACTTGGGCCGTGGCGATGGGGTCGAGCGCCGAGCAGGGTTCGTCCATCAGCAGCACCTCGGGTTCGGTGGCCACGGCGCGGGCGATGCACAGGCGCTGTTGCTGGCCGCCCGAAAGCCCGGTGCCGGGGGCATCGAGCCGGTCCTTGACCTCGTCCCAGATGGCGCCGCGGCGCAGGGCCTTTTCGACGATCTCGTCGAGGTCGGCCTTGGAATTGGCGAGACCGTGGATGCGCGGGCCATAGGCGATGTTGTCGTAGATCGACTTGGGAAAGGGGTTGGGCTTCTGGAACACCATGCCGACCTTGGCGCGCAGTTGCACGGGATCGACCTTCTTGTCGTAGATGTCTTCGCCGTCGAGCAGGATGTCGCCCTCGACGCGGCAGACGTCGATGGTGTCGTTCATCCGGTTCAGGCAGCGCAGGAAGGTGGACTTGCCGCAGCCGGATGGCCCGATGAAGGCGGTCACGGTGTTGTCGGCGATATCGACATCCACGTCCTTGATGGCATGGGTGTCGCCATAATAGACCTGCACCTTGCGGGCGGAGAATTTGATTGTCTGGTCGGTCACGCGGTTCTCCGGGGTTGGGGCGTCGTACATGGGAGGGGTCCCTTTGGCTTACCAGCGGCGCTCGAAGCGGCGGCGCAGGATGATGGCAATGATATTCATGGTCAGCAGGAAGGCCAGCAGGATGATGATCCCGCCCCAGGCTTTCTCGTAGAAGCTGGCGTCGGCGCGGGCGGCCCAGGTGTAGATCTGGGCGGGCATGGCGGAGTTGGCCTCGGTGAAGCCGGCCATGATACCGTCGGGGTAGCCGCGCGCGACGAAGCCCACCATGCCGATCAGCAGGAGCGGCGCGGTTTCGCCAAGCGCCTGCGCGAGGCCGATGATGGTGCCGGTCAGGATGCCGGGCATGGCCATCGGCAGGACGTGGTGGAACACCGCCTGCATTTTCGACGCCCCCACCCCGAGCGCCGCGTCGCGGATCGAGGGCGGCACGGATTTGAGCGAGGCGCGCGTCGAGATGATGATCGTCGGCAGGGTCATCAGCGTCAGCACCAGCCCGCCCACCAGCGGCGCGGATTGGGGCATGTGCATGAACTGGATGAACACCGCAAGGCCAAGGATGCCGAACACGATGGAGGGCACGGCGGCGAGGTTCGAGATGTTCACCTCGATCAGGTCGGTGAAGCGGTTTTGCGGTGCGAACTCTTCAAGGTAGATCGAGGCGGCCACGCCGATGGGCAGCGACAGGAACAGCACCACCAGCATCATGAAGAACGATCCGACGACCGAAGCGCCGATGCCGGCCCCACCGGGGTTATCCACGCCCGCGTCGGTGCCGGTGATGAAGGTCCAGTTGATCGCGCCCTTGATGATCCCGGCCTGTTGCAGCGCGTCCACCAGATCGAGGTCGGTGGCCATCAGGAAGCGGCTGTCTTCGATGCTGTCGCGGGTGATCCGGCCATTGAAGTAGCCATCCACGCGCGAGGAGGCCGGAAGCTGGAACGAAACGCTCTCGCCCACCTTGTCGGGGTTGTCGGCATAGAAGGTCCGCAGGTCGCCGCCGATCTTGCCGAGCAGGCGTTCGATGGCGTCATTGTCGACCTCGACCTCTAGGCCGCTTTCGTCGAGTTGCGATTTCAGCGCGTCGATGAAGACGGTCTGATAGGCCTTGGTCTTGAACAGTTCGCTTTCGGCGGCGTCCACCTGTGCGGCGGTCATGGTGAAATCGACATCGACCACGGTGCGGGTGAAGGCCGGTGCGCCCGAGCGCACGATGGAGACGGTCAGCACGGCGAGGAAGAACAGCCCCACAAGGATCGCGGCGATCCCGTAGCCTTTGAAGCGGGCCTCGGCGCGGTTGCGGCGGGTGGTTCTGGCGTCCTGCACATGGAGCGAGCCCTTGCGCGGCGCGCCCGAAGTGTTGAGCGATGCGTCGGTCATTCGTACTGCTCCCGGTATTTGCGCACGATGTAGAGGGCGAAGACGTTGAGGCCCAGGGTGATCACGAAGAGGGTCATGCCGAGGGCGAAGGCGACCAGCGCCTCGGGCGAGGCGAAATCGGCGTCGCCGGTCAACTGGCTGACGATCTTGGCGGTGACGGTGGTCATGGCCTCGAACGGGTTGAGCGAGAGTTTCGCGGCGGCCCCTGCCCCCAGCACCACGATCATGGTTTCCCCGATGGCGCGGCTGGCGGCCAGAAGGATCGCGCCGACGATACCCGGTAGGGCGGCGGGCAGGATCACCTGTTTGATCGTCTCAGACCGGGTCGCGCCCAGCCCGTAAGACCCGTCGCGCATGGCCTGCGGCACGGCATTGATGATGTCATCGGAGAGCGAGCTGACGAAGGGGATCAGCATGATGCCCATGACCAGTCCGGCGGTCATCACGGCGGTGCCCGCCTGCATCCAGCCCAGCCCGTCGCGCCCGAAGACCGAGACCAGCAGCGGGCCGACCGTCAGCAGGGCGAACAGGCCGTAGACGATGGTCGGGATACCGGCCAGCACCTCGAGCATCGGCTTGGCGATGGAGCGGACACGGGGGCTTGCGTATTCCGAGAGATATACGGCGGAGAAAAGCCCCACCGGCACGGCCACCGCAAGCGCCACGATGGAAATGTAGAACGTGCCCCAGAGCAGCGGCAGGACGCCGAGATCGGAACTGCCGCCGCGGCCCGAGAAACTGGGCGCCCAGTTGAGCCCGGTAAAGAAATCCCAGGCCGGGTAGAGGCGGAAGAACTCGATCGTGTTGAACACGAGGCTGAGAATGATGCCCACGGTCGTCAGGATGGCGATGGAGGCGGCGCCGATGAGGATGGCGCGAATGCCCTGTTCAACGGTGTTGCGGGCGCGGAAATCGGAATGCGCCTCCCTGAGTCCCCAGAAGGCCCCGGCGAGGGCCAGCACGATCACGGCAATGGACATCCACAGCGTGCCGGTGGCGTTCATCACGCGGTAGCGCTGTGCGGCGTTCAGGACAGGCTGGGTCACCGTGGAGGTGACGATCTGGCCCGCGTCCTTGAGGCGTTGGGTGACATCGGTGATATCGGCGCGCAGATCGCTGGCGAAACCTTCGGCCATGAGGCCCTGAGCCACGGCGTTGTCCAGCCCTTCGGCGGTGCGGCGCACCTCGGCCATCACCAGCCCGCGCGAGGCGTTATCGGCCACGGTGCGGTCCGGGATCATCTCGGCAACGGTGGCGTTGATGTAGAACGGCTGCACCAGCAGCCAGACGATCAGAAGGAGGAAGGCCGGGACAGCCGCCTTCATGGCGACGTTCCAGCCGTAATAGGACGGCAAGGAGTGCAGGTGACACGTATTGCCCCCGGCGCTTGCCAGGGCGCGTTGCCGGCCCAGGATATAGCCGACAGCGGCGATCGCCAGGACGATCATGATGAGCCAGAACAGTGGCATGTGCCCCTCGCAGGTTGTTTTGAAAAGGTCCTAAAAGGAAAAGGGGGCGGCGGAATATGCCGCCCCCCGCCTGTAACCGTTTTCGATTACATGCCTTCGCCCATGGTCGTCTCGTCAGCGACGGCTGTCTGGGTGCCGGCCAGTTCCGGGTCGGCGACGAGGCCGTAGTTCGACAGCGGGCCGCCGGGGCCTGCGATCTCGTCAGCCACGAAGAACTGGGCGTATTCCTTGAGGCCGGGGATCACGCCGATATGGGCCTTCTTCACGTAGAAGAACAGCGGGCGCGAGACCGGGTATTCGCCCGAAGCGATGGTTTCGGTCGAGGGCGACACGCCGCCCATGGTGGCGACTTTCAGCTTGTCGGTGTTGTTCTCGTAGAACGCCAGGCCGAACACGCCGATGCCGTTGGTGTTGGCGTCGATGCGCGCCAGGGTTTCGGTGTAGTCGCCGTCGATATCAACCGACTTGCCGTCCTGGCGAACGTCGAGGCAGGCGTCTTCGGCGGCGTCTTCGTCCATGCCGCTGTCCATCATCGCCTGCATGGCGCCGGTGTCTTCGCAGCCCTTGAGCAGGACCTTGTCTTCAAAGACTTCGCGGGTGCCGTGCTTGGTGCCGGGGATGAACATGGCGATTTCGGCGTCGGGCAGATCGCTGTTGAACTCGGCCCAGGTATTGTGGGGGTTCTCGACCAGTGCGCCGTCTTTCAGGACGGTGGCGCCGATGGCGTTGAAGATGTCGGCAGGCTGGAAGGCGGTGTAGGCCGGGCCCGATTGCTGGCTGGCGAACACGATGCCGTCATAGCCGATGCGCACTTCGATGATGTCGGTGACACCGTTCTCGGCGCAGGCCTTGATTTCTTTTTCGCGGATGGCGCGCGAGGCGTTGGCCACGTCGATGGTGTTTTCGCCGACGCCTTCGCAGAAGCGCTTGAGACCGGCCGACGAACCGCCCGATTCGACAACCGGGGTCGGGAAGTCGGTGTTGTCGCCGAAGAGTTCGGCCACGATCGAGGCGTAAGGCAGCACGGTCGACGAGCCGGCGACCTGTACGTTGTCGCGCGCGGCAGCGGCGGTGGCCGAGACGGCGGCAATGGCGAGCGTCGAGGCGGTCATCTTGATATAGGACATGGATAGCTCCTGATTGGTGTGTCCGGTTCGGAGGCCCCAGGCGGTACCTCTTGGCGCGGTGCTATCGGTGGGTGACGACGCTTTTGTTAAAGTTTTGTAACAGTTTCATGACAGCCGCCGGATTATGCCGAAATTATCGCATTGTGGCCGGGCGCGGCTACGCGGGCGGCGCGCCGACGGGTCACAGGGGCAGAATCACCCTGAATTCGGCCCCTTGGCCGGGGGCGGATTCGATCCTGAGGCGGCCCCGGTGGCGGTTGACGATATGCTTGACGATCGCCAGCCCCAGCCCCGTGCCGCCCTGCTCGCGCGAGCGGTGGGTGTCGATGCGGTAGAACCGTTCGGTCAGGCGGGGAATGTGAACCTGGTCGATTCCCGGCCCGGTGTCGCAGACGCTGAGAATCGCCGCCGGGCCGCGCAGTTGCGGGGCGCGCTCGGTGGTGCTGAGCGAGAGGGTGACGGTGCCGTTTCCGCCGCCGTACTTGATGGCGTTCTCGGTCAGGTTGGTGACGACCTGAATCAGCTGGTCGCGGTCGCCGGGCACGATGACCGGGGTGTCGTCCATGTCGGTTTGCAATGTCACATCCGACGCGCTGGCCACCGGGCGCAGCGAATGCAGCACGCTTTCGACGATCTGTTTGAGATCCACCTTGTCGGTGGGGCGCACGCGCTCCTCGGCCTCGACCCGGCTGAGCGACAGGAGGTCGCGCACCAGGCGCTCCATGCGCTGCGCCTCGGCCATCATGATCGACAGGAAGCGCTCGCTGGCCGCGGCATCGCCCTTGGCGGGGCCTTGCAGGGTTTCGATGAAGCCCATCAGCGCGGTCAGCGGCGTGCGCAACTCATGGCTGACATTGGCGACGAAATCGCGGCGCATCTGCCCGGCCTGTTCGAGATGGGTGACATCCTCGAAAAAGACCAGCGCCCCCTGCCCCAGTTCGGTCTCCACCTTGGACACGCTGACCACGAAACTGGTGTCCTGCGCGCCATCGCTGCCGAGATAGCGGGTCTTGCGCGGTTTGGCGTCGCGCAGGGTGCCTTCGATGGCGTCCAGCACGGTGGGCTGGCGCAGGGCGGTGATGAAATGCCGCCCCACGATCTGCTGCCCCAGAAGGGCCAGCGCCTGTGCGTTGGCCCCCAGAATCCGCTCGCCTTGCCCGATCAGGAGGGCGGGCAGCGGAATGGCCTGCAACAGGGTCGAGATCTTGCCTTCGGTCATGACCCGGAGAGGGGTATCAGGCCATCGCGGTAGCGGCGCATGTTCTGCTGGTAATGCAGGGCCGAGGCGCGCAGCCCCTCGATGGCCGCGTCATCGAGGCTGCGCACCACACGGGCCGGTGCGCCCATCACGAGGCTGCCATCGGGGATCTCCTTGCCTTCGGTCACCAGGGCCCCCGCGCCGATCAGGCAGTTCCGGCCGATCACCGCGCCGTTCAGGACCGTCGCGCCCATGCCGATCAGGGTGTTGTCGCCGATGGTGCAGCCATGCAGCATCGCCTTGTGCCCGATGGTGCAGCCCGCGCCGACGGTCAGCGGAAAGCCGATATCGGTGTGCATCACGCAGTTCTCCTGCACGTTGCTGCCCGGCCCGATCACGATCTCCTCGTTGTCGCCGCGCAGGGTGCTGCCGAACCAGACCGAGGCCGCCCGCTCCAGCACGATCCGCCCGATCAGGTTGGCGTCGGGCGCGGTCCATGTGTCGTCGGCGATCTGCGGGGCGTGGCCGTCAAGCGAATACAGGGTCATAATGTGGTTTCCTCGAATTCCGTATGAAGCTGTTTGACATGGGCGTTGAGGCCCGGCTGTTGAATGCGCTTGAGCCGCGCCGCCTGAACCACGGTCTTCAGCCGCTCGAAGGTGGCGTCGAGATCGTCGTTGATCAGCACGTAATCGTACTCGGCCCAATGGCTGATCTCGTCCCAGCTTTTGCGCATGCGCTTGGCGATCACCTCGGCGCTGTCCTGCCCGCGTTTCACAAGACGGCGGTGCAATTCGCGGATCGAGGGCGGCAGGATGAAGATCGACAGCGTATGCTGGCCCAGGGCCGAGTTCTGGATCTGCTGCGCGCCCTGCCAGTCGATGTCGAACAGCACGTCATCGCCGCCCTCGATGGCCGTTTGCACCGGGCCGCGCGGCGAGCCGTAGAAATTGCCGAACACATGGGCATGTTCCAGCATGTCGCCATTGGCCACCTGGCGCTGAAACTCGGGCTCGGACAGGAAATGATAATCCTTGCCGTCCACCTCGCCCTCGCGCGGGGTGCGGGTGGTGGCGGAGACCGAAAAGCTCAGGCTCGGGTCCCAGTCGCGCAATTGCCGCGTCAGCGTCGATTTGCCCGCGCCCGAGGGCGAGCTGAGAATGATCAAAAGGCCGCGGCGGTTGCTCATCTGTCCCAGTTCCTTGTCTTCATCTTTCCCCAAATACTCTCGAGGGTCCGGGGGTGAAACCCCCGGCTGCGCCACGTCGGGCCTATTCCACGTTCTGAACCTGTTCGCGCATCTGGTCGATCACCGCCTTCAGGTCCAGCCCGATCGCCGTGAGCCCGGTATGTTGCGACTTGGCGCAGAGCGTGTTGGCCTCGCGGTTGAATTCCTGCGACAGGAAATCCAGCTTGCGCCCGATGGGCACGCCCTGCGACAGCAGATCGCGCGCGGCACCGACATGGGCGCGCAGGCGGTCGAGCTCTTCGGTGATGTCGGATTTCACCGCGATCAGCGCCAGTTCCTGCGCGACACGGGGTTCGTCGACCGGATCGGCATTGTCCGTCACGCGGGCCAGTTGCGCGCGCAGCGTCTCGGCCATCTGCCCCTCCCGGACCTGTGCGGCCGCGGCGGCCTGCTCCACCAGCTTGGCGATCTGGTCGAGTTGCCCGGACAGGATGGAGCGGAGCGCCGCGCCCTCGCTGGCGCGCATCTCCAGAAAGCCGGTGAGCAGCGTCTCGAAATCCTTGAGCAGCGCATCGCGCAGCGGCGCGGTGTCCTGGTCGCCGCCGCCCGCGTCGAGCACCCCGCGCATGGCCAGCAGGTCGGCGGGCGTGGACGGGGCCAGCGTGACGCCGGTCTGCATGGCGCGGGCTTCGACATGGGCCATCGCGGTCAGGATATCGTCGAGCAGGGCGTCGTTGACGGTGAGCTGGCCGGATTGGTCCTCGGCATGGACGCGTAGCGACAGGTTCACGTTGCCCCGCGTCAGCGCCTTGCCGAGCCGGGCGCGCAGCGCGGCTTCGAGCCCCTCGATCCAGTCGGGAACGCGCAGGCGCAAATCCAGCCCCTTGCCGTTGACGCTGCGCAAATCCCATGTCCAGCCATGGGCCTGATGGGTTCCGGTGGCCGAAGCGAAGGCCGTCATAGAGTTGAGCACGGGTATTCCTCCGGCACGGTTGCGGGTTTGTCCTAGCCACTCTGCCCCGGCGAGGCAAGCATTGCCATACCGGGCGGCCGGGCGCCGGACGGTTAACCATTTGGTTGGAATTTTAGACAAATTCATATGGAACCGTGGCAGATTGCAACGAGGCGCGGGGGATCTCCGCCCGAATGCGCGATGTCCGTCACATGGGGAACAGGTGAGCAGATGATCACGGATCTGACCGGAGCGCCGGGTTTGGCGCGACACGCACAGGGCCTGCGGGCCCGCGATATCGAGGCCTTTCGCCGGTATTGGAGCAGGATGCGCAAGTCGGGCGATGTGCCGCGCCGGTCGGATATCGACCCGCGCGGGATCGCGCCGGTTCTGTCCGAGGCCTTTGTCGCCGAACGGATCGCGCCGGGGCTGGTGCGGCTGCGGATCGCGGGCAACCATCTGAACGACCTGATGGGCATGGAGGTGCGTGGCATGCCGCTGAGCAGTTTCCTGCGCCCCGGCGACCGCGACAGGCTGGCCGAGTGTCTGGTCGATCTGTTCGACAGGCCCGCGACGCTGGATCTGGATCTGGTGGCCGAACGGCGGATGGGCTCTGCGCCGCTGACCGGGCGGCTGGTGATGATGCCCTTGCGCAGCGATCTGGGCGATATCTCGCGCGCCCTGGGGTGTCTGGTGACGGAGGGGCCGTGCGGGCTCGCGCCGCGCCGCTTTGCGATCAGCCGCAGCCGGATCACCGGGATAGATACGGGCGCAGTCGCCGAGCCGGAGCGCCCCGCCCCTGCCCTGTCGGCGACGCGCGCCCCGTTGATGAGCGAGCGGCCGTACCTGCGGCTGGTGACGAAGGATTGAAAGGGGGCGCGGCCCGGCCTTGCAGTCCGGGCCGGAGTTTTGGCTGGTGTGGTGCAGATAAAAAAGGGGCCGCAAGGGCCCCTTTCCGTTTCCGGGTCGGCTGTCGCGGCGCCGGATCAGACCGCTTGTGCGGTCTGGCGGCTTTCGCGCAGGTTCGACAGTTCCTCGGCCACGAGGAAGGCCAGTTCCAGTGACTGGCTGGCGTTGAGGCGCGGATCGCAGGCCGTGTGGTAGCGGTCCGAGAGGTTTTCCTCGCTCACCGCGCGCATCCCGCCGGTGCATTCGGTCACGTCCTGGCCGGTCATCTCGAAATGCACGCCGCCGGGGATCGTGCCCTCGGCGCGGTGGACGGCGAAGAATTCCTGCACCTCGCGCAGGACCGAGTCGAACGGCCGGGTCTTGTAGCCGGTGGCCGACTTGATCGTGTTGCCGTGCATCGCGTCGCAGACCCAGACCACCTTGGCGCCTTCCTGTTCGACCGCGCGGATGAGGCGCGGCAGGTGATCGCCCACCTTGCCCGCGCCGAACCGTGCGATCAGGGTCAGGCGCCCGGCCTCGTTTTCCGGGTTGAGCGTGGCCATCAGGCGCTTGAGGTCGTCGGTTTCCATGCTGGGGCCGCATTTCAGGCCGATGGGGTTCAGCACCCCGCGGGCGAATTCCACATGCGCTCCGTCGGGCTGACGGGTGCGGTCGCCGATCCAGATCATGTGCCCCGACCCCGCCAGCCAGTTGCCGGAGGTGGAATCGAGCCGCGTCAGCGCCTCTTCGTATTCCAGCAGCAGGGCCTCGTGGCTGGTGTAGAAATCCACGGTGCCCAGCTCGTGCTGGGTTTCGGCGGTCATGCCCGCGGCGGCCATGAAATCCAGCGTGTCCTGAATGCGGTTGGCCATTTCACGGTACTTGGCGGCCTTTTCGTCGTCGGTGAAGCCGAGCGTCCAGGAATGCACCCGGTGCACATCGGCGAACCCGCCCGTGGAAAAGGCGCGCAGCAGGTTCAGCGTGGCCGCGGCCTGCGTGTAGGCCTGCAGCATCTTGTTGGGATCGGGGATGCGGGCCTGTTCGGTGAAGGCCAGTTCGTTGATGATGTCGCCGCGGTAGCTGGGCAGTTCGACGCCATCGACCGTTTCGGTCGGCGCGCTGCGCGGTTTGGCGAACTGACCGGCCATGCGGCCCACCTTGACCACCGGCACCTTGGCGCCATAGGTCAGCACCATCGCCATCTGCAGCATCACCTTGAACGTGTCGCGGATCGCGTCCGCCGAGAACTGTTCGAAACTTTCCGCGCAATCGCCGCCCTGCAGCAGGAACGCCTCGCCGCGCGAGGCGGCGCCGAGTTCACGCTTGAGGCGGCGCGCCTCACCGGCGAAGACAAGCGGCGGATAGTGCGACAGGCGGGCCTCGACCTCGGCCAGGGCGGCGGGATCGGTATAATCCGGCATCTGGACCCGCGGTTTCGCGCGCCAGTCGGACTTCTGCCATGTCGTCGTCATTGTTCGTCTCCGGTTTGAGGCTTCGGAACCTTTGCTATACAAAAGCGAGTATCGGGATACCATATATGATTTGACGCTCTTGACGCAAAGGCGCGGGTCTGACTTTTGTCAAACGACAGAATCACGCGCAACAGCCAAATGGGTCAGGGAGCGGAAAAGGAAAGTCCGAGCGAATATGAAGCCTGCTACGCCAACAGTCGCCATAGACAGCCCGACGGCCCCGCGCCGGTTCGTTTTCGTGTTGCTGGAAAACTTCACGCTGCTGAGTTTTTCCGCCGCTCTGGACAGCCTGCGCATCGCCAACCGGATGTCCGGTCAGGAACTTTACTCCTGGGCGTTGGCGGCCGATTCAGAGGACGGGAAAATCGCCTGTTCGGCGGGGGCGGTGTTTGAAACGGACATGGGGCTCGACGAGTTGAACCGCGACGATACCGTCATCGTGTGCGGGGGTGCAGACGTGCAGGCCGCCACCACCAAGAAAATGCTGAACTGGCTGCGCCGCGAGGCCCGCCGGGGCGTCAAGATCGCCGGGCTGTGCACGGCGGCCTACACGCTGGCGCGCGCGGGGCTGCTGGATGGCAAGCGCGCCACGACCCATTGGGAGAACCACGACAGTTTCGTCGAGGAGTTCGACGAGGTGGAACTGACCAAGTCGGTCTTCGTGGTGGACGGCAACCGGATGAGCACCGCGGGCGGGACATCCTCGATCGACCTGTTCCTGAAGCTGATCGCGGACGACCACGGCGAGAAACTGGCCAATTCGGTGGCCGATCAGCTGATCTATTCTTCGATCCGCACCGACCAGGACACCCAGCGGCTGAGCGTGCCGACCCGGATCGGCGTGCGCCACCCCAAGCTGAGCCAGGTGATCCAGATGATGGAGGCCAATATCGAGGAGCCGATCAGCCCCTCGGTCCTGGCCAAGGATGTGGGCATGTCCACCCGGCAGCTCGAACGGCTGTTCCGCCGCTACCTGAACCGCAGCCCCAAGCGGTATTACATGGAACTGCGCCTGCAAAAGGCGCGCAACCTGCTGATGCAGACCGACATGACGGTGATCAACGTGGCGCTGGCCTGCGGGTTCGCCAGCCCTTCGCATTTCTCGAAATGCTACCGGGCGCATTACAACACCACGCCTTACCGCGAGCGCGGCACGCAATCGAGCCGGTTGTCGGTCTGACCGGACGCGCGGTGCGGGGGCGCTGCCCCCGTCGCCCTTGCGGGCTTGTTCGGGGCTGAAACGATCCTGCAGATCGTTTCCGGGACGCCCCTCACCCCCCGGAGTATTTCAGGAAAGATGAAGGCAAGGCGCTGCGCCGTCAGGCCGATGCACGTGTCTCGCCTGCCGGGGCGTTGTCAGTCGGGCGTCATGCGATAGAGCGCGCCCTGCCCCACGGACAGGAACCAGATCGCGCCATCGGGGCCTTCGCGGATGTCGCGCACGCGCAGGGTTTCGGGGGTGGCGATCTGGCGGACCTCGCGCAGCGGATCGCCCGAAAGCTGCGCGATATGGTCGAATTTGAGACTGCCGACGAAGAAATCGCCGCGCCAGTCGGGCCAGAGCGCGCCGGAATAGATCATCATGCCCGAGGGGGCGATGGACGGATCCCAGTAATAGGCGGGCTGTTCCATGCCGGGGTTCGACGTGCCCTCGCCGATTTTCGCCCCGGAATAATGCGTGCCGTAGGAAATCACCGGCCAGCCGTAATTGGCGCCCGGTGTGATGCGGTTGATTTCATCCCCGCCGCGCGCGCCGTGTTCCACCACCCAAAGCTGCCCCGAAAGGTCCAGCGCCGCGCCTTGCGGGTTGCGGTGGCCGTAGGACCAGATTTCGGGGCGTGCATCGGCACGCGCGGCAAAGGGATTGCCGGGCGGCACCGAGCCGTCGCGCGCGATGCGGAGGACCGAGCCGTTTTCACGGCTCAGGTCCTGGGCGGATGGGCGATCCCCGCGCTCGCCGACCGTGACGAAAAGAGCGCCGTCGGGGGTCTCGACCAGGCGCGAGCCGAAATGCCGCCCGCCGGAGGAGCCGGGGCGCATTTCCCAGATCACCTGCCAGTCGGTCAGGCTGTGGTTGTCGTCTGACAGGCGGGCGCGGGCCACGGCGGTGCCCGCGCCGTTGGCCTGCGGTTTGGCATGGGAGAAGAACAGGGTCCGGCTGCTGGCGAAGTCGCGCGGCACCAGAACGTCGAGCAGGCCGCCCTGCCCCTGTGCGGCGATCGGGCCGAGGCCGGTGATCTCGTGCCGGGTATCGCCGTCGAGGCGCAACAGGCGGCCATCGCGTTCGGTCACCAGAACGCTGCAGTCGGGCAGGAAGCCGATGGACCAGGGGGCGTCGAAACCGTCGGCGACCGGCGTGATGCGTTGGGCCATTGCCGGGGCGGCGGCAAGGCCGAGAACGACAAGCGTGGCGATCAGGCGGATCATCGGCACCTCCTGCGGGGGGACGGCTATGGGGACTGTCTATCACATGGGGTGCGTTGCCGTCCGGTCAACCGGCGCGGCGCGGTTGTGGCGCGCGTTATGCTCTTGCGTTTCGCAAATGGCGGGATAGGGTCCGGTCTGAAGACAACCTTCTGCATGGGAGAGAGACGATGAAGAAATTCCTGATGGCCACTGCCGCCGCCGCGCTGAGCGCGGGCGCCGCGAGCGCTGCTGACGACACCGTCAAGATCGGTATTCTGCTGGGCTTTACCGGGCCTCTGGAATCGCTGGCCCCGGCGATGGCCGGTGGCGCCGAGGTGGCGATTGCCGAGGTGAGCGACAGCGGCAAGCTGCTGGACGGCAAGACCGTCGAGCCGGTGCGCGGCGACGCCACCTGCATCGACGCGGGCGCGGCCACCGCTGCCGGTGAACGCCTTGTCACGTCCGACGGCGTTTCGGCCATCATGGGCGCGATGTGTTCGGGCGCATCGGGCGCCGTGTTGTCCAATGTCGCCGTGCCGAACGGGATCGTGATGATCTCTCCCTCGTCGACATCGCCGGCGCTGTCGTCGGTCGAGGATAACGGCCTGTTCTTCCGCACCGCCCCGTCGGATGCGCGTCAGGGCACGATCATGACCGAGGTCATCATGGAGCGCGGTATCCAGAGCGTCGCGTTGACCTATACCAACAACGATTATGGCAAGGGGCTGGCGGACAGCTTCCAGCAGGCGTTCGAGGCGGCTGGCGGCGAAGTCACGCTGTCGACGCCTCATGAGGACGGCAAGGCCGACTATTCCGCCGAAGTCGGCGCGCTGGCCGCGGCCGGGGGCGATGCGCTGGTGGTGGCCGGGTATGTCGATCAGGGCGGATCGGGCGTGGTGCAGGCCGCGCTGGACACCGGCGCGTTCGACACGTTCGTGTTCCCCGACGGGATGGTCGGCGACGCGCTGGTCGAGAATTTCGGCGATGCGATCGACGGCTCGTTCGGGCAGAATCCGGGCTCGGACAGCGAAGGCGCGAAGATCTACGAGGACATGGCCGAAGCGGCCGGTGTCGAAGGGGGATCGGTCTATTCCAAGGAGGCCTATGACGCCGCGGCGCTGATCCTGATGGCCATGCAGGCGGCGGGCTCGACCGATGCGAACGAGTTCAAGTCGCGGATCATGGACGTGGCCAATGCGCCGGGTGAAAAGATCCTGCCGGGCGAGCTGGGCAAGGCGCTGGACATTCTGGCCGAAGGCGGTGAGGTGGATTATGTCGGCGCGACCGATGTCGAACTGATCGGCCCCGGAGAAGCCGCCGGCGTGTTCCGCGAGATCGAGATCGAGAACGGCGAGATCGTTACGGTCCGCTATCGTTGAGGGTTTTCCCTGCGTAAAGAAGAACGGCCCGAGGATGGACTCCTCGGGCTGTTTGCGTAAAAGGGCGGATCATGATGACAGACATGCGAACCGGGGGATGACGGGGCGATGATCGAGGTTCACGACCTGCACAAGCATTTCGGCGGATTTCATGCGGTCGACGGCGCGACGCTGTCGATTGCCGAAGGGTCGATCACCGGGCTGATCGGGCCGAACGGCGCGGGCAAGACGACGCTGTTCAACGTGATCGCCGGTGTGCTGCCGCCGACCTCGGGGCGGGTGAGCATGGCGGGCGAGGACATCACCGGGTTGCCGCCGCATGAGCTGTTTCACAAGGGGGTGTTGCGCACCTTTCAGATCGCGCATGAATTCGGGTCGATGACCTGCCGGGAAAACCTGATGATGGTGCCGGGCGGACAATCGGGGGAAACCCTGTGGAACACATGGTTCGGTCGCCGCCGCATCGCCGATGAGGAACGCGCGCTGCGCGCCAAGGCCGACGAGGTTCTGGAATTCCTGACCATCGAGCATCTGGCCGAACAGCGCGCGGGCGAGGTTTCGGGCGGGCAGAAAAAGCTGCTGGAACTGGGCCGCACGATGATGGTGGATGCGCGCATCGTCTTTCTGGACGAGGTGGGCGCGGGCGTGAACCGCACGCTGCTGAACACCATCGGCGACGCGATCCTGCAACTGAACCGCGAGCGCAACTATACCTTCGTGGTGATCGAGCACGACATGGATTTCATCGAACGCATCTGCGATCCGGTGATCTGCATGGCCGAGGGCAAGGTTCTGGCCGAGGGCACGCTGGCCGAGATCAAGGCCAATGAGCAGGTGATCGAGGCCTATCTGGGCACGGGGCTGAAAAACAAGGACATGGTGGGCGCATGATCGCGAGTGCAAGAGCATCGTCATCCGCTGTCGGGGCGCCGCTTGCCCACCGGATACTGAAAACGGAAGAAGGGGGGCGTCATGTCTGAACCCTTTTTGATCGGCGAGGCGATGACCGGCGGCTATGGCAAGACCGGGCCAGACATCCTGCACGATTGCACCGTGGCGGTGGATCGCGGCGAGATCGCGGTGATCGTCGGGCCGAACGGCGCGGGCAAGTCCACGGCGATGAAGGCCGTGTTCGGCATGCTGAGCCTGCGCAAGGGCGCGGTGCGGCTGGACGGGCAGGACATCACCGCGCTGTCGCCGCAGGAACGGGTGCGTCAGGGCATGGGATTTGTGCCGCAGACGCATAACATCTTCACCTCGATGAGCGTGGAAGAGAACCTTGAGATGGGGGCGTTCATCCGCGAGGACGATTTCAGCAACACGATGGAGCAGGTATACGACCTGTTCCCCATCCTGCGCGAAAAACGCCATCAGGCAGCGGGCGAGTTGAGCGGCGGTCAGCGTCAGCAGGTCGCCGTGGGCCGTGCGCTGATGACCAAGCCCAAGGTTCTGATGCTGGACGAGCCGACGGCGGGGGTCAGCCCCATCGTGATGGATGAACTGTTCGACCGCATCCTTGAAATCGCGCGCACCGGGCTGCCGGTGCTGATGGTGGAACAGAACGCCCGACAGGCGCTGGAGATCGCCGACAAGGGCTATGTTCTGGTGCAGGGGGCGAACGCGCATACCGGCAGCGGCAAGGAGTTGCTGGCCGATCCCGACGTGCGCCGCAGCTTTCTGGGGGGATGAGCATGCGGGTGTCCGGGATCATCGGGGCCACAGCACTATGGGCCGGACTGGCCGGGCCTGTATTTGCCCGGGGGCTGGATTGCGTGGCCAGCGAACGGTGCCGGACGGATGGCGGCGGATGCGCGGCGTCCCGCCTGAGCATCGAGGTGAGCCCGACCGGCGCGGCGAAGGCGCGGCTCTGGATCGACCGGCAAGGCCCCTACCCTGCGCGGATCGCACGCAGCGGCGGTATCACGCGGATCACACTGGATAATTTCGGCGGCAGTCACGGTATGGACCTGCACGCCGATGGCGGGTTCCTCTATCGCGGCAACGGCGCCAAGGAATTCACCGGAACCTGCGAGGGAGAGTTGTAATGGACCTGCTGAACGCGTTTGTCGCGCTGTCCAATTTCGTGCTGGTCCCGGCGATTGCCTACGGCAGTCAGTTGGCGCTTGGTGCGCTTGGGGTCACGCTGATCTATGGCATCCTGCGGTTCTCGAACTTTGCCCATGGCGACACGATGGCCTTTGGCACCATGACCACGATCCTGTTCACATGGCTGTTCCAGGGCTGGGGGCTGAGCCTTGGGCCGCTGCCCACCGCGCTTCTGGCGCTGCCGTTCGGCATTCTGGGCTGCATGGCGCTGCTGCTGCTGACTGACCGGGCGGTATACCGGTTCTATCGCGAGCAGAAGGCCAAGCCGGTGATCCTCGTGATCGTGTCCATCGGCGTGATGTTCATCATGAACGGTCTGGTGCGCTTCATCATCGGCCCCGGCGACCAGCGGTTCGCCGATGGCGAGCGGTTCATCATTTCGGCGCGCGATTTCAAGGAAATGACCGGGCTGCGCGAGGGGCTGGCGATCAAGACCACGCAGGGCCTGACGGTGATCACGGCGGTGATCGTTGTGGCGCTTCTGTTCTGGTTCCTGAATCGCACGCGCACCGGGAAATCCATGCGCGCCTATTCGGACAACGAGGATCTGGCCCTGCTGTCGGGGATCAACCCGGACCGGGTGGTGATGGTGACATGGCTGATCGTCGCCGCACTGGCCACCGTGGCGGGGGTGCTGTACGGGTTGGACAAGAGTTTCAAGCCGTTTACCTATTTCCAGCTTCTGCTGCCGGTCTTTGCCAGCGCCATCGTCGGCGGGCTTGGCAATCCGCTGGGGGCGATCGCGGGCGGGTTCGTCATCGCCTTTTCCGAGGTCACGATCACCTATGCGTGGAAAAAGGTGCTGGGCTATACCCTGCCCGAAAGTCTTGAACCCGAGGGGCTGGTGCAGCTTTTGAGCACCGATTACAAATTCGCGGTCAGCTTCGTCATCCTGCTGATCGTGCTTCTGTTCCGCCCGACGGGCCTTTTCCGGGGGAAAGCGGTATGAGCGAGACAATGAGAAACACCGCGCTGTTCGCCGGGGTTGCGGCGCTGATCGTGGGGACGGGCCTGTTCCAAAGCTGGAACGCGGCGCTCCTGATCCTGAACATGGGGCTGATTTCGGCCATCATGGCCCTTGGCGTGAACCTGCAATGGGGGTTTGCGGGGCTGTTCAACGTGGGTGTCATGGGGTTCGTGGCGCTTGGCGGGCTGGCCACGGTTCTGGTGGCGATGCCGCCCACGACCGAGGCCTGGGCGGCGGGCGGCGTTCAAGTGATTGCGGGGCTGATCTGTGGCGCGGCGGTGATCGGGACCGCCATTCTGGCGCATCGTTTCATGGCCCCGTCCAAGCTGCGCGGGCTGGTGATGCTGGCGATCCTCGTGGGCGGTTTCTTTGCCTATCGCGCGGTGTTCGATCCCGGCGTCGAGGCGGTCGAGGCGGTCAACCCCGCCGGCACCGGGTATCTGGGCGGGCTGGGCCTGCCGGTGTTGCTGGCATGGCCCGTGGGCGGGGTGCTGGCGGCGGGCGCGGCATGGATCATCGGCAAGGCGGCCCTGGGCCTGCGCAGCGATTACCTGGCCATCGCCACGCTGGGGATTGCCGAGATCATCCTTGCGGTGCTGAAAAACGAGGACTGGCTGAGCCGGGGCGTGAAGAACGTGAACGGCATCCCGCGCCCGGTGCCCTATGAGATCGACCTGCAGAACGATCCGGGCTTTGTGGAGCAGGTGCAGGGGCTGGGGCTCGATCCGGTCACGGCCTCGTCGCTTTATATCAAGCTGGGCTATGCGGCGCTGTTCACCGTGGTTCTGGTGCTGATCCTGGTGGCGGCGCAGCTGGCGCTGAAAAGCCCCTGGGGCCGGATGATGCGCGCCATTCGCGACAACGAGGTGGCGGCGCAGGCCATGGGCAAGGACGTGACCCGGCGGCATTTGCAGATTTTCATTCTGGGCAGCGCGGTGTGCGGCATCGCGGGGGCGATGATGACCACGCTGGACGGGCAGTTGATTCCGACCTCGTACCAGCCGCTGCGCTTTACCTTCCTGATCTGGGTGATGGTGATCGTCGGGGGCTCGGGCAACAATTTCGGGGCCGTTCTGGGCGGGTTCCTGATCTGGTTCCTGTGGGTGCAGGTGGAGCCGATGGGCCATTGGCTGATGCAGACGATCACCGCGCCGATGGCCGATGGCAGCGCCCTGAAAGCGCACCTGTTGGACAGTGCGGCGCATATGCGGCTGCTGACGATGGGGCTGATCCTGCTGCTGGTGCTGCGATTCAGCCCGCGCGGGCTGATCCCGGAAAAATAGGGCCGGATCGGGGGCCAGCCCCCGACCCCCCGGAGTATTTCGGGAAAGATGAAGGAAACGCACCCGTCTTGTCGGTGGGCAATAATGCTCCGCGGCGTGGTGGGCGGTGTCAGGCGCGTTGGCTGCCGATCCGGGCGATGCCGAGCGTGTCGAGCACCCTGGCCTCGATATCGGCGGCGTTGAGGCCGGCGGTGGCGTACATATCCGCCGGGCTGGCCTGATCTATGAAGATGTCGGGCAGCACCATGGAGCGGAATTTCAGCCCGTGATCGAAAACGCCGTGTTCGGCCAGAAGCTGTGCCACATGGCTGCCGAAGCCGCCGATGGCGCCTTCCTCGATGGTGATGAGCGCCTCGTGATTTGCCGCCAGGTCGAGGATCAGCGCCTCGTCCAGCGGTTTGGCGAAACGGGCATCGGCCACGGTGGGCGTGATGCCGCGCGCGCGCAATCCTTCGGAGGCTTTCATCACCTCGCCCAGACGGGTGCCGAAGGACAGGAGCGCCACGCGCCCGCCCTGTTGGATCATGCGGCCCTTGCCGATCTCCAGCGGTTCGCCCCGTGCGGGCATTTCCACCCCCTCGCCCTCGCCCCGCGGATAGCGGAAGGCGATGGGCCCGTCATCATGCGCGACGGCGGTGGCGACCATGTGTTTCAGTTCGGCCTCGTCGGCGGCGGCCATGACGGTGAATCCCGGCAGGTTCGCCAGATAGGCCACGTCGAACGCGCCCGCATGGGTGGGGCCGTCGGCCCCCACAAGCCCGGCGCGGTCGATGGCGAAACGCACCGGCAGGCGCTGGATGGCCACGTCATGCACGACCTGATCGTAACCGCGTTGCAGGAAGGTGGAATAGAGCGCGCAGAACGGTTTCATGCCGCCCGCCGCCAGACCGGCGGCGAAGGTCACGGCGTGTTGCTCGGCGATGCCCACGTCAAAGCAGCGCGAGGGATAGCGTTTGTCGAACAGATCCAGCCCCGTGCCATCGGGCATGGCTGCCGTGATGGCGCAGATCTTGTCGTCCTGTCCGGCGTGATCCAGCAGCGCCTCGGCAAAGACGCGGGTGTAGCTGGGCGCGTTTGAGGGGGCTTTCTTCTGCTCGCCGGTGGCGACGTCGAATTTCGCCGTGGCATGGCCGCCATCGCGGCGCGATTCCGCCGGGGCGTAGCCCTTGCCCTTCTTGGTTATGACGTGGATCAGGGTCGGCCCGGTGGCGCGCGCTTGAACGGTCCGCAGGACCGGCAGAAGCTGGTCCATGTCATGCCCGTCGATGGGGCCGATATAGCTGAAGCCCAGTTCCTCGAACAGGGTGCCGCCCACGGTCATGCCCTTGAGCATATCTTTGGCGCGTCTCGCCCCCTCCTGAAACGGCGGAGGCAGGAGCGAGACGGCCCCCTTGGCGGCGGCCTTGAATTCCTGGAACGGTGCACCGGCATAGAGGCGGGACAGGTAGGACGACAGCGCGCCCACGGGCGGGGCAATGGACATTTCGTTGTCGTTCAGGATGACGATCATGCGCTTTTTCAGATGGCCCGCGTGGTTCAGGGCCTCGAAGGCCATGCCCGCCGACATGGCCCCGTCGCCGATCACGGCGATGGCGTCGCCATGACCCGTGTCGCTGGCGCCGCCCAGATCGCGCGCCACGGCAAAGCCGAGCGCGGCGCTGATCGAGGTGGAGCTATGCGCCGCGCCGAAGGGATCGTAGGGCGATTCCGAGCGTTTGGTGAAGCCCGAGAGCCCGTCCTTCTGGCGCAGGGTGCGCATCCGGTCGCGCCGTCCCGTCAGGATCTTGTGGGGATAGCATTGATGGCTGACATCCCAGATGATCTTGTCGCGCGGCGCGTCGAACACCGCATGGAGCGCGACGGTCAGTTCCACGACACCCAGACCGGCCCCCAGATGTCCGCCGGTTTCCGACACCGCCGCGATGGTGTCGGCGCGCAGCTCGTCCGCGAGCCGCGTCAATTCGGCATCGGACATCCGTTTGAGGTCAGCGGGGCTGTTGACCTGATCCAGCAGGGGCGTTTCGGGTCGGGTGGACATGATGGCGCGCGCCCTCCTTGGGGCAATACTCAGCTATTGCGCGAGATAACGAAGCGGGCCAGCGCCCGCAAGGTCTCGGCTCGGTCACCATAGACAGATAGGGCCTCGCAGGCCCGCTCAACAAGGGTTTCGGCGCGGGCGCGGGCGGCGTCGAGCCCAAGCAGCGACACGAAGGTGGCCTTTCCGGCGGTCGCGTCCTTGCCCACGGCCTTGCCTGCCGTGGCGGCATCGCCGGTGGCGTCGATCACGTCGTCCTGAATCTGGAAGGCCAGCCCGAGCGCCTGCGCGTAAGAGGCCAGCGGGGCACGATCGGCCTGCGCCATGCGCGGCCCGGCGCAGGCGGCCCATTCGATCAGGGCGCCGGTCTTGCCCGCCTGAAGATGGGTGATTTCCTCGAGCGTCAGGGGCTGGCTGGCGGTTTCGGCGGCGATGTCGAGCGCCTGCCCCAGCACCATCCCCTGCCCGCCCGCCGCGCGCGCAAGGCTGAGCGCCAGATCGGCGCGGGCCGCGTCGGTTTGGGCACCGTCGGGATGGGCGGCCAGTTCAAAGGCCAACGATTGCAGCGCGTCCCCGGCTAGAACGGCGGTGGCCTGATCCCATTTGACATGCACGGTGGGCTGGCCCCGGCGCATGTCGTCATCGTCCATGCAGGGCAGATCGTCATGCACGAGGCTATAGGCATGCATCGCCTCGATCGCGGCAGCGGGCCAGAGCGCGCGGGAATCGGCCACGCCATGCAGGCGCGCGCCTTCGATCACCAGCCGGGCGCGGATGCGCTTGCCGCCCGACACCGCATAGCGCATGGCCTGCGCCACCGGCCCGTCGCCAAACGGTGCCAGAACCTGATCGAGATGAGATTGCACGCGGGCGGCCTGATACCCCGCAGTTTCATCCTTCATCGGCGTCAGAGACCCTCGACCGGGGTGGTTCCGGTGGGCGTGCCATCGCCGTCCAGCGTGATCGCGGCAACCTTTTCCTCGGCCTCTTTCAGCTTGGTCTCGCAGCGTTTCTTCAACTCGGCCCCGCGTTCATAGAGCTTGATCGAATCCTCCAGCGCCACATCGCCGCGCTCGAGCTGGCCCACGACCTGCTCAAGTTCCTTCATGGCCTGCTCGAAAGACATTTCGTTTACGGGGGTGTCGGTCATCTGCGCGCCCTGTCAGCTTAAGGAATGTGCGCATACCTTATCCGCGCAGCCGGACGGGTTCAATTCGGTTGACGCTGTCACGGGGCTGCGGGATTGTGCGCGCATGACAGATGCAGATGCGACATCGCGATTGCCGGACATGGAGGCCCTTTGGGCCCTGGCCGAACGGTTCGAGGCGGCGCGTGCGGACGATCCGGCGCTGGCCGGGGCCGGGATGGACGATATGTTGCGTCTGGTGCCGGGGCAACGAGCCGTTTGCCGGGGTCATATCGACGGGCGGCCCTGTGTCTGGCGCTTCTTTCTGGACGGGCACGACACCGCGGCGGCCCGTGAATGGGCCGAATTGCAACGCATCTGGCCCGAAATGAACAAGGGCCCGTTCCGCGTGGTCGAGCCGCTTTATTTCTCGCCCGAACACGGGATGATCGCGGTGCAGGAGGTCGAGGGCAAGCCGCTGTTCAAACTGCTGTGGAAGGCCCCGCCGCGCAAACGTGCCCAATGGCTGGACCCGGCGGCGCAATGGCTGCGCCAATATACCGAAAGTTCGGAAAGCTGGCAGGAGGCGGGGCATATCGGCTGGTTGCAGCGGGCCGAACGAGCGGCGCGCAAACAGCCGTTCGAGGAATTGCGCAAGCTGGAGGCTGCGATCCTGTCGGAACTCGGCCGTCTGGCGCGGCAAATCGACGGTATCGAGTGGCGCGTCGCGATCAGCCATGGCGATTTCCACCCCAACAACCTGATTGCGTGCGGCGGCACCCTGACCGGGATCGACACCGGCGGGTCGGCCAAAATGCCGATCTACAAGGATATTGCGCGGTTCCTGATGCATATGGGGCGGCGCGGCATGATCCCCTCGGGGCATATGTATCTGGGGGTGGATCGTATGGGGCTGGAGGCCTTTGCCGAGCGCTTTGCGATGAGCGGGACCGAACGGCTGGTCATCATGCCCTTCATGCTGGGAATCGAGGCGTTGCTGAGGGTGGAGACCCCTGCCCTGTCGGACTCGCGCATCCGGCGGGCGCGGCGGATGTCCGCCGCGTTGCTGGAGGATTTACGCGCCTTGTGAGGCGCCGGGCGTCAGCGCCCCTTGAACAGCCCGCCCAGTATCCCGCGCACGATGCGTTTGCCGGTGGTGCCCTTGAGTTCCTTCATCACGACACCGGCGATGGCCGCGCCGATGGACCCGGCGATGCCGCCCTCCTCGGCACTTCCCGAGGTCGAGCGCCCGACCCGTTTGCCGGAATAGCGGCGACCGGCGTTGAATTCGCGTTCGGCCATGGATTGCTCTTCGGCGGCTTTTTCGGCCTGTTCGGCCTTTTGCGCGGCTTCGGCGGCGCGGCGGGTGAGGATTTCATGGGCCGATTCGCGATCCAGAACGGTGTCATACTTGCCCGCTACGGGCGATGCGGCCATCACCGTGCGCCGGGTCGCGTCATCAATCGGCCCGAGTTTCGACGAGGGCGGGCGGATAAGGGTGCGTTCGACAATACCGGGCACGCCCTTGTCTTCCAGCATCGAGGTCACGGCCTCGCCCACGCCGACATCGCGGATCGCGTCGGCGGTATCGAAGCGGGGGTTGGGGCGATAAGTTTCCGCGGCCCGTTTCAGCGCCCGGCGGTCGCGCGCGGTAAAGGCGCGCAGCGCGTGCTGCACGCGGTTGCCGAGCTGCCCGAGGATATCCTCGGGCACGTCATCGGGGTTTTGCGTGATGAAATACACCCCGACGCCCTTGGAACGAATGAGGCGGGCCACCTGTTCGACTTTTTCGACCAGTGCGTCGGGCGCGTCGTCGAACAGCAAATGCGCCTCGTCGAAGAAGAACACCAGTTTCGGCTTGTCGGGATCGCCCACCTCGGGCAGTTCCTCGAACAGTTCCGACAGAAGCCACAGCAGGAAGGTCGCATAGAGGCGCGGCGAGCCCATGAGCTGATCCGCCGCCAGAATGTTGATCCGGCCCCGGCCATCGGCATCGGTGGTCATCATGTCGGCGAGATCGAGCGCGGGTTCGCCAAAGAAATCGGTGGCCCCCTGATTTTCCAGCACCAGAAGCTGGCGCTGGATCGCGCCCACCGATTGCGGCGAGACATTGCCATAGCGCAGCGACAATTCCTGCCGGTTCTCGCCCACCCAGACCAGAAGCGATTGCAGATCCTTGAGGTCGAGAAGCGGCATGCCCTGTTCGTCGGCCACGCGGAAGGCGATGTTCAGGATGCCCTCCTGCGCCTCGGACAGATCCATCAGGCGGCTGAGCAGGAGCGGCCCCATTTCCGCCAGCGTGGTGCGCACCGGGTGGCCCTGCTGGCCGAACAGGTCCCAGAAGGTCACCGGGAAGGCCGCATAGCCGTAATCGTCGAAACCGATGGTCGTGGCCCGTTCGGTGAAGGATTTGTGCAGCTTGAAATCCGCGCTGCCCGCCGCCGCCAGCCCCGAGAGGTCGCCCTTGACGTCGGACAGGAACACCGGAACCCCGGCAGCGGAAAAGCCCTCGGCCAGGATTTGCAGTGTGACGGTCTTGCCGGTGCCCGTCGCCCCGGCGATCAACCCGTGCCGGTTGGCGTATTTCAGCGTCAGCCCCTGCTTGATGCCATAGTCCGCGCCACCGCCGCCAACGAATACCTTGTTGTCCACGTCACTGCCCCCTGCCGGTTTTTCACGCTGTGAACATACAACCTTAACCATTTGGTGCCAGTGTGAATCGCGGTGCCCGGCCCTTCATGTCCTCCTGGGCGGGGCACTTCCTCCCTGTCTGAACTGGCCGCGCCTTCGGGCGCGGCATTTTTTAGGCGAAACTCTTTCAGTTAGCCTGTTGACGGATAGCGATAACTGTCTTAGCGTTCCCTCAATTACTAAGTCGGCCAGTCCGACAGGGAGATACTAGGGAAAGAGACCGAAAGGTCTCTTTTCCGTTTTTATGGCGGTTGCTACCGTCGGGCGGCCTGCGTCCGGACCTCGGACATAGCCTGCAATCGCGCTGTCCCAACGGCAGTTTGGCATGGGAGGCCCAAAGCGGATTTCCGCCTTGCACCCCGCCACGCAGTTCTGTTTTATCCTGACAGCCGCGCGGCATCGTGATAGATGCGCGCACAGTACAAATTGTCATTCCATGGGGATCATATGCCAAGACTTATTTCGACCCTGCCTCTGGTGGCTCTGCTCAGCCTCGGCACCGCCCTTCACGCCCAGGAAGAGGCCAGCGGCGACGCTGCTGCGGAGACCGCGACCGAAGAGCAACCTGCAGCGGATACCGCGACAGATCAGGGTGCCGCAGCCGAGGATGCCGGGGAAACCGCAGACGGCAGCGAAGAGGAAGCGGGCTCTGACGAAGAGGCGCTGGACATGGGCCGCCAGCGGCAGGACCCCACCTATATCAAGGAACAATACGGTGACTGGCAGTTGAAATGCTTCCGCAGCGAAGCCGAGGAAGACCCCTGCCAGATGTACCAGCTCCTGACCGAAGAGGCCGGTAATCCGGTGGCCGAGTTCAGCCTGTTCCGTCTGGCCGAAGGGGCGCAGGCCGTGGCCGGGGCGACCATCGTCGTGCCGCTCGGGACCTTGCTGACCGAAGAATTGCGCATCTCTGTCGATGGCGGTCGCGCCAAGACCTATACCTATTCCTTCTGCTCGATGGTGGGCTGCTTTGCCCGGATCGGCCTGACGCAGGAAGACATCAACGCGTTCAAGGCCGGTGGGGCTGCAAACCTGCAGATCGTTCCGGCACAGGCCCCGGATCAGACGGTCAATATCAAGGCCTCGCTGGACGGGTTCACCGCTGCCTTCGACAATGTGACGGTGGTGCAGAACTGATCTGCCCCCAAGCAGATTGCAAACAAGGCGCTGCCTGAGAGGATCACGCGGCGCCATTTCTTTTCAGGGCTGTGTCATGTTGGGGGGCGATCAGGCGAATTTCCTGAGCGCCAGAACCGCGTTCAGCCCGCCAAAGGCAAAGGCATTGGACAGGGCCACATCCACCTTTGCCTCGCGCGCGGTGTTGGGGACGACATCCAGCGCGCATTCGGGATCGGGTTCTTCATAGCCGATGGTGGGGGCGATCACCCCGTCGCGCACCGCCATGATACAGGCCAGCAATTCCACCGCGCCGGTGCCGCCGATCAGGTGGCCGTGCATGGATTTGGTCGAGGAAATCATGAGCCGGTCGGCATGGGCGCCGAATACATCGGCCACCGCCGCGCTTTCGGTCTTGTCGTTGGCCGCCGTGCCGGTGCCGTGGGCGTTGATATAACCCACATCCGTGGTGTTCATCCGGGCATCGGCCAGCGCGCCCTTGATCGCCCGCGCCGCGCCCTGTTTCGAGGGCATGACGATATCGGCGGCGTCCGAGGACATGGCATAGCCTGCGACCTCGGCCATGATTTCGGCCCCGCGGGCGCGGGCGTGCTCGTATTCCTCGAAGACGAAAATCCCGGCCCCTTCGCCCTGCACCATGCCGTTGCGGTTACCCGAGAACGGGCGGCAGGCATCGCGCGACATCACGCGCAGCCCTTCCCATGCCTTGACCCCGCCAAAGCACAGCATGGATTCCGACCCGCCGGTGACCATCACCGGGGTCATGCCGCCATGCACCATCTGGAACGCCTGCGCCATGGCGTGATTGGACGAGGCGCAGGCCGTGGAAACGGTGAAGCTGGGGCCCTTGAGATTGAACTCCATCGACACATGGCTGGCGGCGGCGTTGTTCATCAGCTTGGGCACGACAAAGGGATGCACCCGGTTCTTGCCGTCCTCGTAAACCGTGCGGTAATTGTCATCCAGCGTGGTCATGCCACCGCCGGAATTGCCAAGAACGATCCCGGCGCGAGCCGCCAGTTCGCCCGAAAACACCAGCCCGGATTGCGAAATCGCCTCGCGCGCGGCGATCAGGGTGAACTGGGTGAAGCGGTCATACAGCGCCAGTTGCTGACGGTTGAAGCGCCCTTCGGGCTCGTAGTTGCGCACCTGCCCGCCGATCTTTATCGACAGGCGATCCACATCGCGAAATTCCAGCGGGCCGATGCCGCAGCGCCCTTCGCGCATGGCGGCCAGCGTTTCGGGAACGGTATGGCCGAGGGCATTGATCGTGCCTGCCCCGGTAATGACGACGCGCTTCACGACTGTTCTTTCACCAGCGTCTCGATTCCGTCGATGATGGCCGCGACCGAGGATATGTCGAAATCGCTGGCCTGCGGTTCGTTGGCATTGAACGGCACCGAAATGTCGAATTCTTCCTCGATGGCGAAAATGCTTTCGACCAGCCCCAGGCTGTCGATTCCCAGATCCTCGAGCGTACTGTCCATGGTCACGTCCGAGGGCTCCAGTACAGCCTGTTCGGCGATGATTGAGATTACACGATCCTTGATGCTGCTCATGACTGTGCTCTTTTCCGATCCTGTCGCGAAGGATTTAGTCACTCTGCACGGTGTTTGAAACAGTTTTCTTAAGTTCGGCCACATCCGCGAAAAGACGTTTGAGCCGGCGCAGGCCCTTGTAGACCTCCATCTGGCTGTCCATCTTCATCGCTGGATAGCCCAGCATCACCCGGCCCGCGGGAATATTGGCCAGCACCTTGGTGCCGCCGCCGGTGATCGCATTGTCGCCGATGAACAGGTTATCGCCGACCCCGGTCTGACCGGCCAGAACCACGTTATTGCCGATCACGGTCGATCCGCCGATGCCCACCTGCCCGCACAGCAGGGTGTCGTTGCCGACCACCACGTTATGGCCCACCTGCACGAGGTTATCCAGCTTGGTGCCGTTGCCGATCCGCGTGTCGCGCACGGTGCCGCGGTCGACGCAGGCGTTGCATCCGACCTCGGCATCGTCCCCGATCCAGACGCTGCCGAGCGAATGGATGCGGGCGTAGGATTGCTTTTGCACATCGCCCTGATCGCCAAGGGTCTGGCGGGCGCGTTCGACGCCCGATACCTCGGGCGTCACGAAAGAGAAACCATCGCCGCCGATCACCGCGCCGGGCTGGGCGACGAACCGGTCGCCGATCCGCACGCGCGCGCCGATCCGCACGCCTTCGCGCAGGAAACCGTCCTGCCCGATGGTTGTGCCGGTTCCGACAAAACATTGCGGGCCGATCACCGTACCAGCCCCGATGACGGCCCCTGCCCCGATGACGGCCAGCGGGCCGACACTGACATTCTCGCCCAGTTCGGCATCCTCGGCGACGACCGCCGACGGGTGAATCCCGCTCGCCCAGCCTTGCCCCGGATCCATCATTGCCGACAGGCCCGACAATGCGAAACGCGGGCGTGGCGAGATAATGGCCGCCTCGAGCCCGAGCGCCTGCCAGTCCGCCCCCTCCCACAGCATGGCCGCGCGGGCCTGCCCTTGTGAGAGTTGTTCGGCATATTCGGGCTTCATCGCCAGCGCCAGCTGGTCGGCCGCGGCTACGGCCGGTTCGGCCACGCTTTCGATGGCGATATCGGTCGCGCCGAAGGCCGTCGCCCCAAGCGCCTGTGCGATCTGCTCAATGGTGTAGGCCATGGCACCCTCCTTTGTCGGAGAGCGGTTTAGCCCTGAACCGCGCGCAGTGAAACCCCCGCTTTTTCAAGCGCGCTCCAAATCCGCGCATCGCGCCCGTAAACATCGCGGCGGTACTGCGTGGGCCCTTTCGCCTTGGTGAAAGCGGTGCGGTAAATGATGTGCACCGGCACCGGCTGTTTCAGCGGAACGCGGGTTTCGTTGCCGGTGTTCAGCACCGAGTGGAAAAACCCCTCGGGGTCGCTTTCCTGTCTGGCGAGCAGCGCATAGGCGAATTCGAACGGTTTTTGCAGGCGGATGCAGCCATGGCTGTAGTCGCGCTTTTCGTGGTCGAACAGGCTTTTGGACGGGGTGTCGTGCAGGTAGATGTTATATTGGTTGGGGAACATGAACTTGACGAGCCCCAACGCATTGCGCTGCGAGGGCGGTTGTTTGATTGCGTAGGGAAAATTCGATGCGTTATAGGCGTTGAAATTGATCGACGAGCGGCTGACCTGACGCCCGCGGCGATCATACAGCCGCAAATGCCCGGCGGCGTTGCGGTTGCGCTTCATCATCGGCAGGTATTCCTTCACGGCGATCGAGCGCGGCACATGCCAAGTGGGATTGATCACCATGAATTCCATCTGGTCGGAAAATTCCGGGCTGCGGCGGTCGCCCTGATTTTTGCCCACGACGGCGCGGGTTTCAAAGGTGACGTGATCGTTATCCAGAATGCGGGCGTTGAAATCCGTCAGATTGACCAGGATATGACGTTTGCCCCTGGGCTGGTTCATCCAGCGCTCGCGCTCCATGGCGACGATCACGGATTTCAGACGGTCCTGCACCGAGGTGTTGACCTCGGCCATGGTTCCGGCCCCGGCGACACCATCGGGGGTCAGCCCATGCGCCAATTGAAACTGCTGCACCGCCTGCAGCATCTGTTCGTCATAGGTTTGCGTGGCGCTGCGGCGCAGGAAACCCATGGCGATCAGCCGGTTGCGCAGTGCGACGACCGCCGCGCCGGACTCGCCGGGCTTGAGCGTATCGGAGGGCACCCTGGCACCCCAGCCGCCCCGCGCCAGCAGACGTTCCAGGCGCAGCTTTTCCTTCATCAGGCGGGTGTATTCGGTGTTCTGTGGGGGCAGCGCGCGAAAGAATCCGCCAGGATTGCTTTTCTGGAAACCGCTCAGGTAGGACACGCGCTCGCGATAAGGCACCTGGCGTTTGATGCCGCTGTCGACCCGGCTCGGCACCAGCACGCCGGTCTGCATTTCACGCGCGAATTTCAGAAACGTCCGGCTCATCGCGACTTCGGCAAGACCGAGGGCACGCGATGAATCAGCGGCCTTGAGCTGTTGCATCAATGCGTCGGCATCGTACCGTTCGGCGGGCAGGCCATGATCGTCTGCCGATGCGATCGCGTCGAACAAAGCGGCGCGGCGGCGGCGATCCTGACCCGACCGGCCCGTCCAGAGCGGTTCATAATTGTTGTCACGGTAAAACGCGGCGATATCGCGATCCTGCGCCGCGGCTTCGGCCACGGCCTGTTTGAATGCCGTTACCTGGGCCTGCGCCCCACCGGCCCCGAACAGGACCTGAGCCAGCGCCACCAGGGCGCCAAGAAAAACCATACGCAGCGCTGCGCTGTTGACCGACGTCATACGAAACTCCCGAAATCTGTTCGCGCTTCAAATTCCCCTATCCTGTTTTTCGGGCTGGCCCCGGATTGTCCAATCAAATTTGGGTCAGAACGAAATCCCGTCATCATTGCGGCCAATTCGCATCGCAAACCGCGCAAATAGAGCACAGTCTGACCGCTTTGCGCAAAATTCTGCCGAAAATACTTGCCACAGACAATTTGAACCAAAACGCACTTGGTCAGTGATTCCATCTATGCCATAAGATCACTGCACTTGGGGAAAGTGACAACGTCCGCGAAGGCGGGCATCGAGCAAGCGACGGGACAGGCGCTAATCAAATGACGGACTACAGCTCTCAGAGCATGACGCGGCGCGCGGTGCTAGGCGCTTTTGCAGCCACTGCAGTGATCGCAACGCCCACCTACAGCAATGCGGCAGGTTTTCTTCGCGGGGCCGGTGATGTCCGGCGGCTGCGCATGACATCGCCGCGCACCGGGGAACGTATCGACACGATCTATTGGATCGAAGGCGAATATATCCGCGATGCGGTCAAGGAAATCACCCTGTTCATGCGGGATTGGCGCACCAATGACGTGATGAACATCGACACCCGCACCATCGACATCATGGCGGCGGCGCACAACCTGATGGATGTGAACGAGCCCTACATGCTGTTGTCGGGGTATCGCAGCCCGAAAACCAACGCGATGCTGCGCAGCCGCTCCAGCGGTGTGGCCAAGAATTCGCGCCACCTGCGCGGTCAGGCCGCCGACCTTCGCCTCAGTTCCCGCTCGGTCGGGCAAATGTTCCAGGCCGCGTCGTCCTGCCGTGGCGGCGGTGTCGGCCGGTATTCGGGATCGAACTTCGTTCACATGGATTGCGGCCCAGTCCGCACCTGGGGGCGCTGAGCCTTTAGACGATTACGAGCAACATCAAAAAACCGGCTGCATCGACAGCCGGTTTTTTGGCTTCAATACCGTCCGATCAGCCCAGTTTGGCCAGCCGCGCCTCGCGCAGGCGGGCGAAATCGTCACCGGCGTGATAGCTCGACCGCGTCAGCGGCGTGGCCGACACCATCAGGAATCCCTTGCCATAGGCGGCCTTTTCATAGGCCGCGAACTCATCGGGATGCACGAAACGATCCACCGCGTGATGCTTGGGCGACGGTTGCAGATACTGGCCGATGGTCAGGAAGTCGATATCGGCGGCGCGCATGTCGTCCATCACCTGATGCACCGACTGGCGATTCTCGCCCAGCCCCACCATGATTCCCGATTTGGTGAACATGGTCGGGTCGATCTCTTTCACCCGTTGCAACAGCCGCAGCGAATGGAAATACCGCGCGCCGGGGCGCACGGACGGGTAAAGCGACGGCACGGTTTCGAGGTTGTGGTTGAACACGTCCGGTTTGGCCGCGACCACGGTTTCCAGAACCGACGACTCGCAATGCAGGAAATCGGGCGTCAGGATCTCGATCGTGGTGCCGGGGCTGCGATGACGAATCGCGCGGATGGTCTGGGCGAAATGTTCGGCCCCGCCATCGTCGATATCGTCGCGGTCCACGCTGGTGATCACCACATGGTTCAGGCCCAGCTTTTGCACCGCATCGGCCACGCGGCCCGGCTCGAACACGTCGAGCGCCTCGGGCCTGCCGGTGGCCACGTTGCAGAAGGTGCAGCCGCGTGTGCAGATTTCGCCCATGATCATCATGGTGGCGTGGCCCTGGCTCCAGCATTCGCCGGCATTGGGGCATCCCGCCTCTTCGCAGACGGTGACAAGGTTGTGATCGCGCATGATCTTGTGGGTTTCGCGATATCCCTTGCCCGTGGGCGCCTTGACACGAATCCAGTCGGGCTTCTTCGGCTGGGCGTTGTCCGGGCGGTGCGCTTTTTCCGGGTGGCGCTGATCCGGGATCTTGAGGTCTCGCACGAAATATTCCCCGCACATCATTCGATAATTATTTGTAACTATAGGTCATAGCGGTGGGGAGTGCCAGTTCTACAACAACCGCATCGCGGCCACTTCGCAGCGGGATTAACGAGTGCCCATCGCATTGAAAGGTGTCCTGGTGATTGCCGGTCCGTGCCTGTTCGGTGCGGGCCGGTTCCTTATGCCGATGCGATGCTTGCGGGCAGCCGCGAGTCGGGTATCGTCACGGCATATCCGGTTCACAGCAAGGCACAGCCCCAGCCATGACCTCAGACACAAGCCACAATAGCCCCGCAGACGCGGGCAAGCTGGACAAGACGCAGGAATTCCTCAAGCAGATCGTCTATGGCGGCAATGACGGGATCGTGACCACCTTTGCCATCGTCGCCGGATTCGCCGGCGCCGCCGCGGACGGTGTGGCCCAGATCGGCGGTCTGGCGGTTCTGGTGTTCGGGCTGGCCAATCTGTTTGCCGATGCGGTCAGCATGGGACTGGGGGAGTTCCTGTCGGCGCGGTCGCAAAACGACCTGTATCGCAGCAGGCACCAGACCGAGTTGCGCAAGATCACCGAGCACCCCGAGACCGAGCAGGACCGCATGGCGCGCCTGTTGCAGGACCGGGGGTTGTCGGCGACGGATTCGGATGCCGCGGCCAGCATTCTGTCGCGTCATCCACAGCTGATGGCCGACCTGACCATGACCTATACGCATGGCATGCAGGACCCGGACGACGACAATCCGGCGGTGAACGGCCTGTTCACCTTTGCGTCCTTTGTCTGTTTCGGGTCGATCCCGCTATTGCCCTATTTCCTGTTCGACGCGACCCGCAGCACCCTGGTGATGTCCGTTATCGCGACGCTGCTGGCGCTGACGGCGCTTGGATTGCTGCGGTTCAGCGCCACGCGAGAGCGGTTGACGCGGTCCGTCGGGGAAACGGTGCTGGTCGGCACCGTTTGCGCCGTCGTTGCATTTGTCGTGGGATGGATCGTGGGAGGCTGAAAGGGGCTCAGCCGATCATCCCGCCCGCGTCTCCCAGGGTCTGATAGTGCCGCCTGAGCCGTTGAAGCGCGATCCGAAGCACGATCTTGCCCGAGCGCGCCGACCAGCCCATGCGCTTTTCCGCGGTTTCCAGCCCTTCGAGAAAACAGCAGCAGCGCAGGGCCATGTCGCCCAGGCCCGGCCCCAGATCGCGCAATGCCCCGACGACGCGCGCGCGTGCATCGGCCATGCGGATATCCTTTGACAGGGCTGTGCAATCATCCGCGATATCGGTCAGGAAAACATCCCAGCTTCCGCCACGTGCGGGCGCGGGCAGTTGCCCCAGTTCGAAATCTTCGCGCAGGCGTTCCCCCGCGCGCACCAGATCATCCGACAGAAAAGGCCGGCCATCGCGGTCCTTGCGCCGGGCCAGCGCCACAAGCGGCGTTTCGGCCACGCCATAGCGTATACGCCGGGACGCGCCCGGTTTCTTGCCGGGGACCTTGGTGCAGGCATAGTCGAACGAGGTCTGCGCCTCGGCGAAACCGACCGCATGATTTTCACCTTCGGCCAGCATCCGGTTCAGGGCCGCCCGGCCTGCCGCCGTGATCCGATAGCGCAGGATGCGGCCGGGCGCATCGCAGGCGATCCAGGATTTCAACGCCATCGCCTCGGCCACCGCACGGTCGACGACAGCGGTACGAGACGCGTGCCCATCGCGGGCTTCGCGCACCACCACGGCCTTGTCCATTTCGGCGGACACCGCCAGAATCGCACCTGTTTCGCACATTCGGCGCAGGATTCGGCTGGCCTCGGCGGTCAGTCGGGTTTCGGTCAGGGCGGCACAGCCGGCATCATCGCATGTCGTCGGGGTCACTCTTATCACCTCCTTGATCTGCGAACCGGTAAAGGCCTGATCCAGAACCTGCCGCCCAAGACGGCGCAGCCCCTCGTCAACCAGAAGATCGTCCCGCCGTGACTCGCAGCTCCGGATTTGGCGCAGGACCGTCGACGCATGGCATCCCGCCCTGCGGGCCAGCGCCCGGATCGACGTGCCGCTTTCCGTATGCGCCAGATAGTGCCGTGCGGGTTCGGGCACCCAGGACGGAACATCTGCCAAATGGCCGGTCGCAACAGATCCATGTGTCATGCCAAATCCCTTCCCCAGGTTTTGACAGGGCGTTGATTGAAAGCCTTGCCATCGGTTAACGATAAGACGCTGCAACCTAAGCGGGTATTTCTTACCAGTTCGTTAACTATAAATCGTTTGTCAACAATGACTTCCAAATCGTAAACAAATACTCAGACCAGCGTTCGCTGCTTTTCCAAAATACGCAACACCCGCATGAGTTGTGCGATGTGTCTCCGGTCTCAGTTAATCGGAGTGATTCAATGCTGGATGTTCTTTCCGCCCTGCACGCCCTGCGCCGCCCCCGACTTTTGATTCGTGCCGCTCGTATCGGGCAAGGCGATTACCGCAGAACGGTCCACCTTCAGCGGCATCTGGGGATCGGTCCCCTGCCCTGCAACGGCGCCGCCCTGATGCAGCTGATGGAAATCGAGGCTGAAATGAACGCGCAAAGGAAAAGACGCGCCGCGGAATACTCCGCGGCGCGCCATGTTGACGTTCTGATCGCCATGATGGGTGAGGCCCGCATTCTGCGCGCCACCCACCCCGAGCGAAGCGATGCTTAACTGAAGGCGTCGGGCATCGACGCCTTTTTCTCGGCGATGTAGGTGGCCAGGGCCTCGCTGATGGACGGGTCCAGCGCGGGTTGCTGATAATTCGCCAGCATCTGGTGCATCTTGGTGTTTGCCAGTTGCATGGTGTCGCGCTCGCCCTCGTCCTGCCAGGTCTCGAACGGCTTGTAATCCAGCACGTCCGAACGCCAGAAGGCCTGCTTGAAGTTGGCCTGCGTGTGCGCGCAGCCCAGATAGTGCCCGCCCGGTCCGACTTCGCGGATGGCGTCCATCGCCTGTCCGTTTTCGTCGGCGGCAATACCGGCAGCCAGTTTGTGCAACACGCCCAACTGATCCGCGTCCATCACGAATTTTTCGAAACTGGCGACCAGCCCGCCTTCCAGCCAGCCACAGCTGTGCAGCATGAAGTTCACGCCGCCCAGAAGCACGGCATTGAGCGTGTTAGCGGTTTCATAAGCGGCCTGCGCATCGGGCAGTTTCGAGCCGCACAGGCTCCCGCCCGAGCGGAACGGCAGGCCCATCCGGCGCGCCAGTTGCCCCGCGCCATAGATGATCTGGCTGGCCTCGGGCGTGCCGAAGGTGGGCGCGCCGCTGTTCATGTCGATCGAACTGACGAAGGCGCCGAAGATCACCGGCGCGCCGGGGCGCACCAGCTGGCTGTAGGCGATGCCGGCCATCACTTCGGCCAGCACCTGCGTCAGCGTCCCGATCACCGAAACCGGCGCCATGGCCCCACCGACGATGAACGGCGACACGATGCAGGCCTGATTGTTCTCGGCATAGACCTCGAGCGCGCCCATCATCACCTCGTCGAAGGTCATGGGCGAGTTCACGTTGATGAGCGAGGTCATCACCGTATTGTCGCGCACGAAATCCTTGCCGAACAGGATTTCGCACATCTCGACGCTGTCCTGGGCGCGGCTGGGATCGGTGACCGAGCCCATGAAGGGCTTGTCGCTCAGCGTCATATGGGCATGCAGCATGTCGAGGTGGCGTTTGTTCACCGGGATATCGGTGGGCTCGCAGACGGTGCCGCCGGAGTGGTGCAGCCATTTCGACATGTAGCCCAGCTTCACGAACCGTTCGAAATCGGCCATCGTCGCATAGCGGCGTCCGCCTTCCATGTCGCGCACGAAGGGCGGGCCATAGATCGGCGCACAGACCAGCGTATTGCCCCCGATCTCGACATTGCGCTCGGGGTTGCGGGCATGTTGGGTAAAGCGCGACGGCGCGGTCGAACACAGCTTGCGGGCCAGTCCGCGGGGGATATGCACGCGTTCGCCCTGAACATCGGCCCCTGCCTCGCGCCAGCGTTCCAGCGCCTTGGGGTTCTCGACGAAATTGACACCGACCTCTTCGAGGATGATCTCGGCATTGGTTTCGATGATCTCCAGTGCCTCGTCGTCCAGTATGTCGTAAAGCGGGATGTTGCGCTCGATATACTTGGCGGTTTCGATGCTGACGGCGGTGCGCTCGGCCCGGCGGGCGGCGCCGCCGCCTCCACGTCCACGTCTGCGGCTTGCTGCTTCGGCCATTCTTGTCCTACCCCTGAACTCCTTGAGCGCCCAAAAGGCGCGGCTGATCCCATCCATACCGCAGCGCGACAGCCTGTCATCGGAGATTTGCGGCCTCTTGGGGTCTAAAGCGACATGTGAGCCGCTGAATCGCGACGCCTGCACGCCGGGTCTTGCGAAAATCGCACCTGCGTCCTATTGGCATGGCATGAGCCAGACATCGCATGACCGCCTTCTCATTATCGACTTCGGCAGCCAGGTAACGCAGCTGATCGCGCGCCGCCTGCGCGAGTTGAATGTCTATTGTGAAATCCACCCGTTCCAAAGCGTGACCGACGCCTTTCTGGACGATTTCGCGCCCAGGGCCGTGATCCTGTCCGGCGGTCCGGCCAGCGTCATTGACGAGGGATCGCCACGCCCGCCCGCGAAGGTGTTCGAGCTCGGGGTGCCGATCCTTGGCATCTGTTACGGGCAACAGGTGATGATGCACATGCTGGGCGGCCGGGTCGAACGCGGCCACGGCACCGCCGAGTTCGGCCGCGCCTATGTCAGCCCGTCAGCGGATCGAATCGACCTGTTGACCGGCTGGTTTCTGGAAGAGCGCGAACAGGTCTGGATGAGCCACGGCGATCACGTGAGCCAGATCGCACCGGGCTTCGAGGTCTACGGCACCTCGCCCAATGCGCCGTTCGCGATCACCGCCGATCTCGACCGGCAATTCTATGCCGTGCAGTTCCACCCCGAGGTGCACCACACGCCCAACGGCAAGACCCTGTATGAAAACTTTGTCCGGCTGGCCGGGTTCAAGGGCGACTGGACGATGGCCGCCTACCGCGAAGAGGCCATCCGCCAGATTCGCGAACAGGTGGGCGACAAGCAAGTGATCTGCGGGCTGTCCGGCGGCGTGGACAGTTCCGTTGCCGCCGTGCTGATTCACGAGGCGATCGGCGATCAGCTGACCTGCGTTTTCGTCGATCACGGCCTGCTGCGCCTGAACGAGGCCGACGAAGTGGTCACGATGTTCCGCGACCATTACAACATCCCGCTGATTCACGCCGATGAGGCCGATCTTTTCCTGGGTGAACTTGAAGGCGTAAGCGACCCGGAAGAAAAGAGAAAAACCATTGGCCGACTCTTTATCGACGTGTTCCAGAAATACGCGGGCGAGATCGAGGGCGCCGAGTTTCTCGCTCAGGGCACGCTCTACCCCGACGTGATCGAATCGGTCAGTTTTTCGGGCGGGCCGTCGGTGACAATCAAGAGCCACCACAATGTGGGCGGCTTGCCGGAAAAGATGGGCCTGAAACTTGTCGAGCCGCTGCGCGAACTGTTCAAGGACGAGGTGCGCGCCCTGGGTCACGAACTGGGCCTGCCCGCCTCGTTCATCGGGCGTCACCCGTTTCCGGGGCCGGGCCTTGCGATCCGCTGCCCCGGCGAGATCACCCGCGACAAGCTGGAAATCCTGCGCAAGGCCGATGCCGTCTATATCGACCAGATTCGCAAGCACGGTCTGTATGACGATATCTGGCAGGCCTTCGTGGCCATCCTGCCGGTGCGCACCGTGGGCGTGATGGGCGACGGGCGGACCTATGATTATGCCTGTGCCTTGCGTGCGGTCACGTCGGTGGACGGTATGACCGCCGATTACTACCCGTTCAGCCACGACTTCCTTGGCGAAACCGCCACGCGCATCATCAACGAGGTGAAGGGGATCAATCGCGTCACCTATGACGTGACCTCGAAACCCCCCGGCACCATCGAGTGGGAGTGACCTCCCGACCGGCAAATCCCGTCGCCTCCACCGATCCCGCGACCGTACTGCGCGCAGCGTTATGGATGCTGGGCGCGGTCGTGTCGTTCTCGGCCATGGCCGTGGGCGGGCGCTCGGTCAGTTTCGAACTCGATACGTTCGAGATCATGATGTTCCGAAGCATGATCGGGTTTGCTCTGGTGCTGGCCGTGGCCGGGACCACCGGCAGATTGCGCACCGTGTCACGGCGCAAGCCGGGTCTGCACCTGTTGCGCAACGTGTTTCACTTTACCGGCCAGAACCTGTGGTTCTATGCAATCACGATCATTCCGCTCGCGCAGGTCTTTGCGCTTGAATTCACCTCGCCCCTGTGGGTGCTGATGCTCTCGCCACTGGTTCTGGGAGAACGGATGACGCGGGTGCGTGTTCTGGCGGCAAGTCTGGGTTTCATCGGTATTCTCATCGTCGCCCGGCCCAGCCCCGAAACGGTGAATATCGGCACTTTGGCGGCGGCCTGTGCCGCGATCGGGTTCGCCGGGTCGATCATGTTCACCAAACGCCTGACGCGCACCGAAACCCTGACCTGCATCCTGTTCTGGATGACGCTGAGCCAAAGCCTGTTCGGCCTGATCTGCGCTGGGTTCGACGGAGATATCGCCCTGCCCTCGCTCTCGTCGCTGCCCTGGCTGGTGGTGATCGCCTGCGGCGGGCTGATGGCGCATTTCTGCCTGACGACGGCCCTGTCCATGGCACCGGCCACGCTGGTCAGCCCGGTGGACTTCATCCGGCTGCCATTGATCGCGATCATCGGGCTTCTGTTCTACGACGAGCCGGTCGATATCTTCGTGATCCTTGGCGCAGTGGTCATTTTTGGGGCGAACTACCTGAATATGTGGTCAGAAACGCGCCGCGGGGGTGATCCCGTCGCCCGGACAAGGTGAAACAAGGACTGTGACCCGGACGCACCTTAATTTTTCCGTTACGTCACTGACGTAGCGTCAAAGATTGACCGAAACCATAACCCATATAGCATGCCTCTCAATCTGAGGAGGAGTCAGTATGAAAAAGACAGCTTTCACCGCCGCTGCCGTCATCGCAGCCACAGGCGCTGCTCAGGCCGGCGGGATCGATCGGTCGGGGCAATCCATCGACGTTCTGTTCCAGGACGGCAACTATGCCGAGATCAGCTTTGGCAGCGTGGCGCCCGATGTGTCGGGCACGGTCGCCGTTCCGGGCGCCGGCGTGCTCAGCTCGAACAACATGACCAATACCTATTGGACATACGGTGCCGCGATGAAGCACCAGATCAACGACAATCTGAGCTATGCGATCATCCTCGACCAGCCGTTTGGCGCCGACGTGACCTATGATCCGGCCGCCTACCCCATCAGCGGGTCGGAGGCCGAGTTGAAGTCGATGGCCCTGACCGGGCTGTTGCGCTACCGCATGGATAACGGGTTTGGTGTGCATGGCGGCCTGCGCATCCAGCGTGTCACCGCCAAGGCGTCGATCCCGTCGGTTGCCGGGTATTCGGTCAACGGCAGGGACGATACAGGCCTTGGCTACGTCGCCGGTTTCTCTTACGAGCGGCCCGATATCGCGATGCGTATCGCGCTGACCTACAACTCGCGCATCAAGACCGAGCACCAGACCACCGAAAACATTTTCACCCCGGCGCCGACTCCGCTCTATAGCGTTACGGAAATCGAGACGCCGCAATCGGTGAACCTCAGCTTCCAGACCGGTATCGCCAAGGATACGCTTCTGTTCGGTGGCGTGCGTTGGGTCGACTGGTCGGACTTCAGCATCGACCCGGTGATCTACCGGCAGGCAACGGGCTCGCCCTTCCTGTCCTACAGCGATGACACGACCACCTATTCCCTGGGTGTCGGGCGCCGTCTGAGCGAAACCTGGTCGGCCTCGCTGTCGCTGAGCTACGAAGACGGCGATTCGACCACGCCGGTGTCGAACCTCGGCCCGACCAGCGGCAAGTTCGGCGTGACCGTCGGCGCACGCTACAAGAACGACAACATCTCGGTTTCGACCGGCGTGAACTACACCTGGGTCGGTGACGCCACCACGACCATCGGGCCGCTGCGCACCAGCTTCAAGGACAACAACGCCGTCGGTTTCGGCGTCAAGGTCGGCTGGCACTACTGATCGCCAACCGTATCCGCTAAATCAGGCCCCGTCCGACCCATCGGGCGGGGCTTTTCGTATCTGCTGCTTTCGATTGACCTGCCCTGCCCCTCTGGCTACCACCATCGGGCAATGAAGGAGCGGTGATGATCTATACTTCGGCACAGGACTGGCGTGATGCCCCCGAGAGGCATGTTCTGTTTTACGGCATGTCGGGGCTTGGCAAGACCCATGTCTCGGACCTGCTGCGCGCGTCGGGCGACTGGTTTCACTATTCCATAGATTACCGTATCGGCACGCGTTACATGGGCGAGCTGATCGCCGACAACGCCAAGGCGCATGCCATGCAGGTGCCGTTCCTGCGTGACCTCCTGTTGTCGGATTCGATCTATATCGGCTCGAACATCACCTTCAACAATCTGACGCCGGTCTCGACCTATCTGGGTAAGCCCGGCGATCCGTCCAGAGGCGGGTTGCCGATCGACGAATACCGCACCCGTCAGGAACAGTTCCGTCAGGCCGAGATTGCCGCGCTGATGGATACGGCCCATTTTGTCGAACGCGCCCGGCGTCTTTACGGCTATCCGCATTTCATCTGCGATACGGGGGGCTCGATCTGTGAATGGGTCGATGGGGACGATCCGCAAGACCCGATCCTGACCGAGCTCAGCCAGCATTGCCTGATGGTCTATATTCAGGGCTCCGAGGCCCATACGCAGGCCCTGATCCGCCGGTTCGACCGCGCGCCCAAGCCGATGGCCTATCAGCCCGAATTCCTGGATGCGGCATGGGAGGAATACCTCGCCACGCATGATTGCACCGCCGAGAATGTCGATCCCGATTCCTTCATTCGCTGGACCTATGCGCGCGCCCTGGCGCATCGGCAACCGCGCTATGAGGCCATGGCGAAATGGGGCGTGACCGTCACCGCCGACGAAATCGCCGCCGTGCAGGACGAAGACGGCTTTACCCGGCTGATCGCCACCGCCCTTGAGCGCCGCAGCGCATAGTCCTATCTGACATCAACCAACTGACCCAAGGATATCCCGACACATGCCTATCAAGATCCCCGCTGACCTGCCCGCCTATGACGTGCTCACGCGCGAAGGCGTCATGGTCATGGACGAGGATCAGGCCGCCCGTCAGGATATCCGCCCCCTGCGCATCGGGCTGCTGAATCTGATGCCCAAGAAAATCCAGACCGAGAACCAGTTTGCCCGCCTGATCGGCGCAACGCCGCTTCAGATCGAACTGAGCCTCATCCGCATGACGGAACACCGCACCAAGAACACGGCGGCCGATCACATGCGCAGCTTTTACCGCCCGTTTTCCGAGGTTGCGGCCACCGATGAACGCTTTGACGGGCTGATCATCACCGGCGCGCCCATCGAACATCTGGATTTCGCCGACGTGACCTATTGGGACGAGTTGCAACAGATATTCGAGTGGACACAAAGCCATGTGCATTCCACCTTCGGCGTCTGCTGGGGCGGCATGGCGATGATCAACCATTTCCACGGCGTGAAAAAGCATCTTCTGGATCACAAGGCGTTCGGTTGTTTCCGCCACCGCAACATGGCCCCGGCCTCGCCTTACCTGCGCGGGTTTTCGGATGATTGCGTGATTCCCGTCAGCCGCTGGACCGAAATGCGTCGTGTCGAGATCGAGGCCGTGCCGGGCCTGCAAATCCTGCTGCACAGCGACGAGGTCGGCCCCTGCCTGGTGGAAGACCCGGAGCATCGCGCGCTCTATATCTTCAATCACCTCGAATACGACAGCGACACGCTGAAACAGGAATACGATCGCGACGTGGCCAACGGCACGCCGATCAACGTGCCGTGCAATTACTATCCCGGCGACGATCCTTCCTGCCCGCCGCAGAACCGCTGGCGCAGCCATGCGCACCTGCTCTATGGCAACTGGATCAACCAGATTTACCAGACGACACCCTTCGATCTGAATGTCATTGGCCGCTGAGATCATGTCGGGTTTCGCGGTGCTGTCTCCATAGCATCGCGCACCGCACGGCACGCGGCGCGCCGGATTGCGCCCTGCCCGCCAAGCGGCCATAGTACGCGCAAAACCAAGGAGAGGCCGATGGAACTGCCATTCGACGGCGAGATCAGCAGGTTCTATGAACAGGACGCGCCCCAGGACATTCGCAACGCCATCAGGCGGGCGGATAAGGGCGATATCCTCGATTCGTCCTATCCCCATTCCGAACGCCTGCCGCGCAAGCATTACGAGAAGGACCTCGAGGCGCTTCAAATCGAACTGGTCAAGTTGCAGGCCTGGGCCAAGGAAAGCGGCGCACGCATCGCCATCGTGTTCGAGGGGCGCGATGCCGCCGGCAAAGGCGGAACGATCAAACGCTTTCGCGAATACCTCAACCCGCGCGGTGCGCGGGTGGTGGCGCTTTCCAAACCCTCGGATATCGAGGCCACGCAATGGTATTTCCAACGCTATATCGATCATCTGCCCGCCGGGGGCGAAATCGTGTTCTATGACCGAAGCTGGTACAATCGCGGTGTCGTGGAAAAGGTGTTCGGATTCTGCACCGACGAGCAGCGCGAACATTTCTTCGCTCAGGTTCCCGATTTCGAGCGCATGCTGGTCGATGAAGGTATTTACCTGTTCAAGTTCTGGCTCAATGTCGGACGGGCCGAACAATTGCGCCGCTTCCTGCAGCGCGAAGGCAGCCCCCTCAAGCAATGGAAACTCAGCCGGATCGATGTCGAAGGCCTGCGCAAATGGGATGCCTATTCGGCGGCCATTTCCGAAACGCTGGAGCGCTCCCATACCGATCACGCGCCCTGGACGATCATCCGCTCCGACGACAAACGCCGCGCCCGAACCGAGGCGATCCGCCATGTTCTGAGCCATATCGACTACCACCGCAAGGATACCAGGGCCGTCGGCAAACCCGACCCTGCGGTCTGTGGCGGCCCGGGCATCTGGGATGGGTAAGCGCGGCTATCATCACGGCAACCTGCGCCAGGCCCTTGTCGAATCCGCCCTGCGCCTGATCGAGGCCAGGGGGCCGACCGGGTTCACCTTGTCGGAGGCGGCCAAACAGGCCGGGGTGACCCCGGCAGCGGTCTATCGCCATTTCGCCGGGCGTGACGATCTGATCGCCGAAGCCTCGCGCCAGGGCTACGCGATCTTTGCCGACGTGATGCAATATGCCTTTGAAAAGGGTCAACCCTCGGCGCTGGCCAGTTTCGAGGCGACGGGACGCGCCTATCTGGCCTTTGCCCGGCAATATCCCGGCCATTACATCGCGATGTTCGAAAGCGGCATATCGGTCAACCGCACCCCGGAACTGGCGCACGAGGCCAGCCGCGCCCGCGCCATTCTCGAACGCGCCGCCGAGGCCCTCAGCCAGCATATTCCACCGGGAAAACGCCCGCCCGCCGCGATGTTCAGCGCCCATATCTGGGCGATGTCGCATGGCGTGGTCGAACTGTTCGCGCGCAACTCTCCCGGCACGGCTTCGCCTTTCGCCCCCGAAGAACTGCTGGAATCCGGGATCGGGATTTACCTGCGCGGTCTCGGCCTGATCCCACCCGACGAATAGATATTACTCGCCGGACAGGATCTCGCTCATGCGCGGTTGCAACAGGCGCGCGCCATAGGCCGAAACATGATCCAGATCGGAATAGGCCGACCGCCCGTCGACGAACCAGCGATACATATCGCCATCGCGGAACGCATCGGACACCGAGACGACTTCGACCCCATCGAGCCCTTCCAGCTTGTCGAACTGTTCGCGCGCAAAGCTCTGCAAATCCTCGTGCCAGGCCACCGGCACACCGGCTTCGGCCAGCGTTTGGCGCGCCGCGCTCGAATCCCCGCGCAGCATCATCGCCGCGAAAATCTCCTCGTCGGGTGTGATCAGTAATTGCGGCACCTGCTCCAGAATGATGACCCGGACGCCCAGATCCCGGTAATGGGATACGGTCCGCTCCAGAGCCTTTGCAAAGATCGGACGCCCCGCCGCGCGGCCACCGGATTGGCGGGCGGGCTGGTCGTTCAGCAGGAAAACGTCCCCCTCACGCCCATAGGTGCCCTTGGTGTAGAGCGACCAGCGCGAAACCAGAACCACGGTCGAGATGTCGTTGTCCGCGACAAACCGCGCCTGCGCTTCGGCCAGATCGTGACAGGTGCCCAAAGGAAAGTTTCCGTTCAGGATATAAACCCCGATCAACGGCGGGCAGCCCCCCTTGATCCCCGCCACCAGCCGGGCGCCGCTGTCCTGAGAATATTGTTGGAATGCGGGCAGGATGGCGCGCGCATGGCTGTCGCCGAATACGGCGATCGTCTCACCGTCCTCGCGGCCTTTGAAGATCGTGCAGAAATTCCCATCCGGGTCGAGGGAGTCGATACATCTGACCGTCGGAATGCTGCGGGCCGTGCTGTCCAGCATCTCCTGAAAGAACGGTGTCATGCGCCCGTCCAGCCGACTGTTGGCCCAACCCAGTTGCATGCCCCCCAGGCCGAACACCACGAAGGCCGCGATCCCCGCCAGGCTCGCACCGAACAAGGCCGGGCGGCCCGGCAGCCATTTCCGCGGCCCGGCGCGGAACGGTTGCTCGATGAATCGCCAGCTCAGCACCGCAAGGGCGAAACTGACCAGCGCCAGCCCCAGCATGACCCACAGAGCGGGCTCGTGCAGGCTGCGCAGACGGGCAAAGGCAAAGACCGGCTGATGCCACAGATAGGCCGAATAGCTGACCAACCCGATTGCCACGGGCAGCTTCGTCGACAAAAGCCGCGCCACCATCGTGCCCTGTTGCGCAAACAACAGCACCAGTGCCGTGCCCACAACCGGCATCAACGCATAGATGGACGGAAACGGCACGGCCCCGTCATAGAAGAACACCGCATAGAGGATCATACCCAGCCCAAGCGCCGCCGCCGGACCGTTCGGCGCGACCGGGCGTTTGTACACGATGAAGGCACAGATCGACCCCGCGAACAGTTCCCACATGCGCGAGAAGGTAAAAAAGAAATTCTGGTCGGGGTAATTGCGCCAGCCCCACTCGCTCAGGCCCAGCGACAACGCCGCCAATACGGCAATCGCGATGATATGCTTCGAGCGGCGAAACGCCCCCAACCCGGCCAGCAAGAGCGGGAAGAACAGGTAATACTGCTCCTCGACCGCCAGACTCCAGGTGTGCAATAGCGGGCGCAACTCGGCGTCCACCGCGAAGTACCCGACATTTTCCCAGAAATGGACGTTCGAGATGAACAGCGCGGCAAAGGCCGTGCTGCGCAGGAAATCGTCGAAGGGTTCGGGCGGCATCCACATCCATGCAAACGGAATGCACAAGCCCATGACCACGAACAGGGCGGGCAGAATGCGCCGCGCGCGCCGTTCGTAAAACCGCAGGATCGAAAACCGTCCTTCGTCCCGCTCGGCGATGATGATCGTGGTGATCAGATATCCCGAGATCACGAAGAAAACGTCCACCCCCACATAGCCGCCCGAAAACAGGCTTAGCCCCGCGTGGAACAGGATCACCGGCACAACGGCCACGGCGCGCAGGCCGTCAATCTCGCGTCTGTATTTCATGGTGCCAAATAGGTCAGGAAACGGAAAAAGCGCAACCCACGGGCTGCGCTTTTCGATGATACGTTGTCGCGTTGCTTAACGCTTGGAGAACTGGAAGCTCCGGCGCGCCTTGCGCTTACCGTATTTCTTCCGTTCCACGACACGGCTGTCGCGCGTCAGGAAGCCCGCGGCCTTCAGCGGCGACCGCAGGGACGGATCGTAAAGTTGCAGCGCCTTCGAGATGCCGTGCTTGACCGCACCGGCCTGACCCGACAGGCCGCCGCCCTTGACGGTCGCCATCACGTCGAACTGGTCTTCGACACCGGCCACGGTGAAGGGCTGGCGCAGGATCATCTGCAAAACCGGACGGGCGAAGTACTTATTCAGTTCCTTGCCGTTCACTTCCACCTTGCCCGAACCGGGCTTGATCCAGACACGGGCCACCGCGTCTTTCCGCTTGCCGGTGGCATAAGAGCGGCCCAGTTCGTCACGGACCGGCTCGCGCGGGGTTTCGACTTCGATCTCGGCAACGGTGCCCTCGGCAACCGATTCCAGATCTTCGAGCGATTTGATTTCTTCAGCCATCAGTATGCCACCCGCGTGTTCTTCTTGTTCATGGATTTCACATCCAGCACTTCGGGGCTTTGCGCCTCGTGCGGATGTTCGGTGCCTGCATAGACGCGCAGGTTGGTCATCTGCTTGCGGGCCAAGCGGTTGCCAGGCAGCATGCGCTTGACGGCCTGCATGACGACGCGTTCGGGATGCGCGCCTTCCAGGATTTCGCCGGTGGTGCGCGATTTGATGCCGCCCGGATGGCCGGTGTGCCAGTAGTTGGGCTTTTCACGCTTGTTGCCGGTCAGCTGGACCTTGTCGGCATTGATGACGATGACGTTGTCACCCATGTCCATGTTGGGCGTGAAGGATGCCTTGTGCTTGCCGCGCAGGCGCATGGCGATGATCGAGGCAAGACGGCCCAGAACAACGCCCTCGGCGTCGATCAGGATCCATTTCTTGTCGATATCTGCCGGAGTTGCAGAGAATGTTTTCATTGCAGGGAAATCCCTTGTTGACGTGCCGGGCCGGTCCACGGACCCGCCCCTTTGTTCGATGGCGCGGTTATAAACACTGCGCGGCACAGGTCAAGCGTGACAATGCCGATTAAATCGTTTGTTTTCATGCTCTTAAAATTAAGGTATTAAAATACCCCACGTCAAATCCATCTTCTGCCAAAAAAACGACCGCAGGGACAGCGCCCCGCCCACGCCCGTCTCATCCGGGCGGGATCGAATAGGTCAGGCTGGCGCGTGCCACCGGGGCCTCGACCCCCTGGGAGAACAACAGCACTTCGCCCACCGCCAGCACCCGGCCCAGTTTCAGCAACCGGCATTCGGCGATCAGGTCCGCGCCCGCGGCGGGTTTGCGCATGAAATCTATGCTGCAATTCGTGGTCACTGCCAGCGCCTTGGGTCCGATCATCGCCAGGATCGCAAGATAGACCGACACATCGGCCAGCGCGAACATCGTCGGCCCAGATACCGTGCCGCCCGGCCGCAAATGCCGCTCTTCCGTCACCAGCCGCACACGAATGCGGTTTTCGCCGACATCCTCGATGGCGAAATCGCCCGCGACCTGCGGAAATTCCGCCACCAGAAACTCCGCCAGCTGTTCTCGTGTCATTTTCAGGCTCATGCGCTTCCCTCCCTGCCCCTTCATGCCTAAACTTGTCCACAACATCAGGAGGAGGTTCAAGATGGCAATTCTCGAACGCAGCGACCGTGGCGCGGTCGCACGGCTGACGCTCAATCATCCCGAAAAGCTGAATGCGCTCAGCGATGCGATGCTGGCCGCCCTGCAGGCCGAGTTCGACAGCCTCGCCACGGATGACACGATCCGCGTGGTCATCATCTCCGGCACCGGCAAGGCGTTCTGCGCGGGCCACGACCTCAAGGAAATGACCCAGGGCCGTCAGGCCGAGGATGGCGGGCGTGCCTATTTCGCCGATCTGTTCGCCCGCTGCGCCAGGGTGATGACGGCCATTCGCACCCTGCCCCAGCCGGTGATCGCACAACCTCACGGCATCGCCACCGCCGCCGGGTGTCAGCTTGTGGCGTCCTGCGACATGGCCGTCGCCGCCGAAGGAACGCGCTTTGGCGTGAACGGCGTCAATATCGGCCTGTTCTGTTCGACCCCGATGGTCGCCCTGTCGCGCAACATCCCGCGCAAACAGGCGTTCGAGATGCTGACCACCGGGGACTTCATCGGCACGACCCGCGCGCTGGAGTTGGGGCTGATCAACCGCATTGTCCCGCATGAGCAACTGGAGGCCGAAACCGACGCTCTGGCCGATAAGGTCGCGGCCAAGCTGGGCGCCGCCGTGCGCATCGGCAAGCGCGCCTTTTACGATCAGATCGAAATGCCGCTCGATCAGGCTTATGCCTATACGGGCGAGGTGATGGTCGAAAACATGCTGTATCGCGATACCGCCGAAGGCATTGCCGCTTTTCTTGAAAAACGCGTGCCGGAATGGGATCAGGACTGACTTTATCCGCATCAATGAATGCCGATCAGACCTATTGTTCCTTCGCCTGAAACAAATTAGACACCGCTCCAAAGCCGAAATCCCCGGCGCGCGATATGGCGCTTCGGGGATTTCCAATCGTTAACAGTCTGTTAATGCCATTGTTTCCAAAAGCGAACCACACCGTTTCCTGATCTGTAGTTTTCTTGTGACGTATTTCTGCCATTTTTGTCTTGGGGTTGGTGTAGGTAACATTCGAAGGACTCGGATAAGCGTTTTTGATCAGCAAAGTATTACGGCTTATGCCAACCCCACGATTGCCAATAAAACAAGGGGTTCGGCTTCGCGGTGACATGATCACCGCCTACGCGATTTCCCGGCGTCAAGATTTCTCCACATTTGCCTTGTTTTCGTCACATCTCACTTTTCATGGCCTGTGGGCGCGCAAACCGAACCCGTGAAAATCGGCACGCGCCTCAAGGGCGCTGCGGTGCGGGCCCTGCACGGCCACCCTTCCTGAACCCTTCCCAAACGCCGCGCGATCCCCTACATCGCAGGCCATGAGCAACACACTTCATATCGTCGGCGGCGGCATGGCCGGGTCCGAGGCCGCCTGGCAGGCGGCGCAGATGGGCGTTCCCGTGGTGATCCACGAAATGCGCCCCAAGGTCGAAACCTTCGCCCATCGCACCGGCGACCTGGCCGAGATGGTCTGTTCCAACTCGTTCCGCTCGGACGATGACGAACAGAACGCCGTCGGCCTGCTGCATTGGGAAATGCGCGCCGCGAACGGGCTGATCATGGCGATGGCTGACCGCCACCGCCTGCCCGCAGGCGGGGCGCTGGCCGTGGATCGCGACCCGTTCGCCCAATCGGTCACCAGAGAGTTGCGCGCTCATCCCCTGATCACCGTCGAAGAGGGCGAGATCACCGCCCTCCCCGATGACGGGCACTGGATCATCGCCACCGGCCCGCTGACGAGTCAGGGGTTGGGTCAGGCCATCGCGCAGGAAACCGGAACCGATGCGCTGGCCTTTTTCGACGCCATCGCGCCCATCGTCTATTTCGACAGTATCGACATGTCGCAGGCTTGGATGCAGTCGCGCTATGACAAGGGCGAAACCGAGGAAGAGCGCACCGCCTATCTCAACTGCCCGATGACACGCGATCAGTACGAGGCTTTCATCGACGCCCTGATGGCCGCCGACAAGACCGAGTTTCACGAGGGCGAGACCGCTGGGTATTTTGACGGATGCCTGCCGATCGAGGTGATGGCCGAACGCGGTCGCGAAACCCTGCGCCACGGCCCGATGAAACCCGTCGGCCTGACCAACCCGCACCAGCCCGATGTCAAACCCTGGGCCGTGGTGCAATTGCGCCGCGACAATGCCCTGGGGACGCTCTATAACATCGTCGGCTTCCAAACCAAGATGAAATATGGCGCGCAAACATCTGTTTTCAAAATGATTCCGGGTCTTGAAAATGCCAGTTTCGCGCGCCTCGGCGGAATTCACCGCAATACGTTCCTGAACTCACCGACACTGCTGGATGACCGGATGCGCCTGAAATCGCGGCCCCATATCCGCTTTGCAGGGCAGATCACCGGGGTCGAGGGATATGTCGAATCCGCCGCGATGGGCCTTTTGGCGGGGCGTCTGGCCGCCTCGGAAATCCTCGGTCAACCGCTGCCCCCACCGCCGCAAGACAGCGCCATGGGGGCCCTGATCCACCACATCACCGGCGGGGCCGAGGCCAGGACGTTCCAGCCGATGAACGTCAATTTCGGCCTGTTCCGGCCGGTCGAGGGGCTCAAGGGCGGGCGCAGGGGCCGCAAGGACCGCTACAAGGCCTATACCGACCGCGCCAAAGCCGCCTGGACGGATTGGCTGGACCAGACCGCTCCGGCGCTGGCTCAGGGCTGATACTGCCGGGATGCGACACATGAACAGCGTCCCCTTAGTCCCGGTAATCAAATGACGTTTAGGACCCGCTTCGCCCCATCCCCGACCGGCCCTTTGCATCTGGGGCATGCCTATTCCGCGCTTCTGGCGCATGACATGGCACAGGCGGCGGGCGGGGTGTTCCTTTTGCGGATCGACGATCTGGACCGGTCCCGCTCGCGCCCCGAATGGGAGGCGCAGATCTATGACGACCTGCACTGGCTGGGGCTGACATGGCCAACCCCTGTCTTGCGCCAGTCCGAGCGCCTGCCCGGGTATCGGGAGGCGCTTGAAATCCTGTGGAATCAGGAGCTTCTCTACCCATGCTCATGCAGCCGTGCCGATATCCGCGCCGCCGCCTCGGCCCCGCAAGAAGGCGCGCCGCTGCACGGCCCTGACGGGATGATCTATCCGGGCACCTGCCGCCCCGCCACCCCGCCTACCGGCCCGATGCCCGACAAACCGCTGCGGCTCGATATGGCCCGCGCGCTGGCGCGTCTGGAGCGGCCGGTTACGTTCTCGGAAACCGGCAGCGGCCCGGATGGCGAAACCGGCCGGATCACCCCGCTGGATATGGCGGCCACCGTGGGCGACGTGGCGCTGGCGCGGCCCGGCATGGGGGCGTCCTATCACCTGTCCGTCGTGCTGGACGATGCCGATCAGCAGGTCAGTCACGTGATCCGTGGGCAGGATCTGTTCAGCGCCACGCAGATTCATGTCGTCCTGCAACGCCTTCTGGGCCTGCCGACGCCGATCTATCACCACCACCGCCTGATCCGCGACGATACCGGCAAGCGACTGGCCAAGCGCGACGACGCCCGCGCCATCGCCACCTATCGTTCTGAGGGACGCAGCCCAAGGGATATTCGCGATATGGTAGGCTTTTAGGCGGCGAACTTCACGTCAGCGACGTAACCCACAGGATCGTCGCATCCTCGTCGCTCACCGACACCACGTTATGCCCCATCGTCGCGTCGTAATAGGCGCTGTCGCCCCGGCGCATCTCGATCGGCTCGTAGAATTCCGTATACAGCCGGATCACCCCGGTCAGCACATACAGGAATTCCTCGCCGTCATGGCGCACCCAGCCATCGAATTCCTCGACGCTGCGCGCCCGGATACGGGCGCGATAGGGCATCATGCGCTTCTTGGTCAGGGTCTCGGCCAGCAATTCATGCTCATAGGTGGCGGTGGCCTGCTGCTGCCCCTCGCCCGCCCGTGTCATCGACATCCGCCCGCTGATCTGCTCGCGCTGCGGCGGGGTGAACAGTTGCGGCACGGAAATCTCCAGCCCCACCGCCAGCTTTTTCAGCGCGTCGTAGGTGGGCGACATCTGCCCGTTCTCGATCTTCGACAGGGTCGAGCGCGCCAGCCCCGCCTGACTGGCCGCCTGTTCCAGCGTCCAGCCCCGCGCCTTGCGCAGCTCACGCACCCGTTCGCCAAGGTTCAACGGCTCCGCCGTTTCGTCGCGGCCATTCTCGCGGGCCACGCGGATCAGGTTCTGAGGTGTCGTTCGCTGCATAAGCCGTTCCTATAAGAGCACTCAGCCCCACTTGCAACTGAGGGGCGCGCGGCCTAATCCCTGCGCATGCTTGCCGAAACCCACACCGCCCCGCACCCGCCCTGCCCCGCGCCGTTCAATCTGGCGGCCCATGTGCTGGCCCATGCCGACGATACCCCCGACAAGGTGGCGCTGGCCATCCTGCGGCTCTCGGGCGCCGAACGCTGGAGCTATGCGTGCCTCAAACAGGCGGTGCTGGGCACCGGCACCGGATTGTTGCAAACCGGGCTGAAACCGGGCGACCGGGTGCTGATGCGGCTTGGCAATACGGTCGAATTTCCCATCGCCTACCTGGGGGCCATCGCCGTGGGGCTGGTGCCCGTGCCGACCTCGTCGCAACTGACCGCGCCGGAGGTGGAGAAGATGATCGCCACGCTGAATCCGGCGGTCATCCTGCTTGGGCCCGGCATCGCCTGCCCGGAAACCGATGTGCCCATCATCGACCAGCCCGCGCTGGAGGACATGCGCGACCTGCCCCCGGCTGAATGGGACATGGGCGATCCCGACCGCATGGCCTATATCATCTACACTTCCGGCACATCGGGCGTGCCGCGCGCCGTGTGCCACGCCCATCGCGCCATCTGGGCACGCCAGATGATGATCGGCGGCTGGAGCGGTCTGCACGCCGACGATCGGCTGTTGCATGCCGGCGCGTTCAACTGGACCTATACGCTCGGCACCGGGCTGATGGACCCCTGGACCGTGGGCGCCACCGCGCTGATCCCCGAACCGGGCATCACGCCCGCGCAACTGCCGCTGCTGCTGAAACGCCATGACGCGACGATCTTTGCCGCCGCGCCGGGCGTCTTTCGCAAGATGCTTGGCCCTGACACGCCCCTGTCGCTGCCCAAACTGCGCCACGGGCTGGCTGCGGGCGAAAAACTGTCGGACAATATCCGCCATCATTGGGAGGACGCGACCGGCACCGCCATACACGAAGCCTATGGCATGTCCGAATGCTCCACCTTCATATCGGCCAGCCCCGACCACCCGGCCAGCCCCGGCACTCTGGGCCGCCCGCAACCGGGCCGCCAAGTCGCCATCGTCGGCCCCGACGGTCCCGTGGAGATCGGGCAGGAAGGCACCATCGCCATTCACCGCAGCGATCCGGGGCTGATGCTGGGCTATCTGAACGCACCCGAAGATACCGCCGCCCGGTTTCAGGGCGACTGGTTCCTGACCGGCGATCAGGGCATGATGGACGACAGAGGCGACATCGCCTATCTGGGCCGCGCTGACGACATGATGAACGCGGGGGGCTTTCGCGTTTCGCCACTCGAAGTCGAAACCGTTCTCAATCGCTACCCGGACATCACCCAGGCCGCCGTCACCGATATCGAGGTCAAACAGGACACGCGCCTGATCATGGCCTTCTACACCGCGCCCAACCCGGTGGACGCCGACGCCCTGAACGCCTATGTGCAGGAGAACCTCGCCGCCTACAAACGCCCGCGTGGCTATTTCCATGTGGAAAGCCTGCCCACCGGCGCGAACGGCAAACTGCTGCGGCGGGAATTGCGTCCGATTTACGAGGTCCTGAATGGTCAAGCTTGATATCGTCTCCGATCCGATCTGCCCGTGGTGCTATATCGGCAAGACCTTGCTGGACGCCGCCCTCGGGGATCGGCCAAACCATCCGTTCACGATCCACTGGCATCCGTTTCAGCTCAATCCCGACATGCCGCGCGAAGGCATGGACCGCCGCGCCTATCTCGAAGCCAAGTTCGGCGGCAAGGACGCCGCGGTGCAGGCCTACCTGCCGGTTGCGGAAAAGGCCGCCGAGGCCGGTCTGAAGATTGATTTCGAGGCCATCGAACGCACCCCAAACACGCTGGACGCCCATCGCCTGATCCACTGGGCGGGCATCGAGGATCGCCAGACGGCAATGGCCATGGCGCTGTTTCGGGCCTATTTTCAGGACGGGCGCGACATCGGCGATCACGATGTTCTGGCCGATCTGGCCGACGGGCTGGAAATGGACGCCGCCTTGGTGCGCCGCCTGCTGGCCTCGGACGCGGATACGGACGCCATTCGCACCAGCGATGCGCAGTTTCGCGAAATGGGCATCTCCTCGGTGCCGACCTTCATCGTCAACGGCCAGCACGCCGTGCCCGGCGCGCAGCCGCCCGACCTGTGGCTCAAGGTGATCGACGAGATCACCGCGCAGCTCGACCAAGCGCCGGGCGAAAGCTGATCATGAACGGCACCAAGGCCATAACGCTGGTCGGGCTGCTGCTGACGCTGATCGGCAGCGGCACGGTGTTCTTTCGTCATGTCGAAGGCTGGAGCTGGCTGGACAGCTATTTTTTCACCGTCGTCACCTTGTCCACCGTCGGCTATGGCGAGCTGGTTCCGGCCACTGCCTTGGGCAAGATCGCCACGACGGTGTTCATCATCCTCGGGCTCGGCATTTTCGCCATCGCGATCCAGCAATTCGGCAATTTCGCCGTGCGCAGGCACGAGATTCGCAAAAGCCTGCGCGAAGAGCGCGCAAAACGCCGCAAATGGCCCGGCGAAGACGGCCAGCACGGCAAGGCCGATTCTGAAAGTCCGGGGCAATGACCGGGCAATCCCGGCTGGGTCGGGTGGAATTCGTGGCGATGATGGCGATGCTGGTGGCAACGGTCGCCTTTTCCATCGATTCCATGCTGCCCGCCCTGCCCCAGATCGGCGCGGAACTGACGCCGCAGGCACTCAACCGCGCGCAACTGGTGGTCACGTCCTTCATCCTCGGCCTCGGTATGGGAACCCTGTTCACCGGGCCGCTGTCGGACAGTTTCGGGCGCAAGCCCGTCGTCCTGACCGGCGCGGGCATCTATATCTTCGGCGCCGCACTGGCATGGGCCGCCCCGACGCTGGAGCTGATGATCGCCGCGCGGATCGTTCAGGGGCTCGGGGCGGCAGCGGCGCGCATCGTCGCTCTGGCTATCGTGCGCGACCTGTATTCGGGCCGCGACATGGCCCGGCTGATGAGCTTCGTGATGATGGTGTTCACCCTTGTGCCGGCGATTTCGCCGCTGGCGGGCAGCGTGGTGATCGACCTTGCCGGGTGGCGCATGATCTTCGTGTCCTTCATCGTTTTCGCGCTGGCCAGCAGCCTGTGGCTGGCGTTGCGGCTCGACGAGCCCCTGCCGCCACAGGCGCGCCGCCCCTTCCGCCGCGCCGCCATGGCGCTCGCCCTGCATGAGGTGCTGTCGCATCGCACCGTGCGCCTGTCGATCGCGGTGCAGATGCTGTGCATGACGACGCTGTTCTGTTCGATCTCGATGATCCAGCAGGTTTTCGAGGCCTTCTTCGACCGCGCCGACAGCTTTCCCGTCTGGTTCTTCATGATGGCCATGATCGCCGGGCTGTTCAGCCTGTTCAATGCGCGGGTCGTGATGCGCCTTGGCATGCGGCGCATGGTGGCCGCCGCTCTATCGGTGCAGATCGCGCTGTCGGGGGCCATGGTTCTGGCGTTCTGGCTCGGCCTGCTGCCGCCCGCGTGGCAGTTTCCCCTCTATATCGCGTGGCAAACCAGCGTCTTTGCCCATGCCGCACTGACCCTTGGCAATATCAACGCGCTGGCGATGGAACCGCTCGGTCATATCGCGGGCATGGGCGCCAGCGTGATCGCGGCCATCGCCACCGTGGGGTCGGTCCTGCTGACCGTGCCCGTGGGGCTCATGTTCAACGGCACGCCGATGCCGCTCCTCTTGGCGGTGCTGATCGCGGTCGCGGTCGCCCGAGGTTTGATGACCCGGCTGGCCCGCTCCGAGGAATACGCCGTCTGATCTGAAAACTTTTTCAGTATACTGTCGCATACCATCTTTCCCGTCCCAACGGATTGCGCTATGACGCGGGCAAGTCCCGAGTCTTCGCCCCACCGCGCCGACACCGGCAGGGGAGCGGCGAAGGCCCAACCAAGACCCTACCGCCTGCCCGCCCGCATGACTTCGGGGGGCGCAGACCAGTCCAAAACCTGATCGAAAGGGATCACAGATGGCCAATACTTCCAATCCCGACATCATCTACACCAAGGTCGACGAAGCGCCCGAACTCGCCAGCGCCTCGCTCCTGCCGATCATTCAGCGCTTTGCCGCTGCGGCGGGCGTCTCGGTGGGCACCAAAAACATCTCGCTCGCGGGCCGCATCCTGGCCGCCTTCCCGGAATCGCTCACCGAAGATCAGCGCATCTCCGACGATCTGGCCGAGCTGGGCGAACTGGTCAAAACCCCCGACGCCAACGTGATCAAGCTGCCCAACATTTCCGCCTCGGTGCCTCAGCTTGTCGCTGCCGTGAAGGAATTGCAGGATCAGGGCTTTGCCATCCCCGATTACCCTTATGAGCCCTCGAGTGACGCCGAAAAGGACGCCCGCGCTCGCTATGACGCGATCAAGGGCTCGGCGGTGAACCCCGTCCTGCGCGAAGGCAACTCCGACCGCCGCGCCGCCGCCGCCGTCAAGAAATTCGCCCAGAACAACCCCCACCGCATGGGCGACTGGAGCGCTGACAGCAAAACCCGCGTGGCCTCGATGTCGGGCGGCGATTTCTTCTCCAACGAAACCTCGGCAACGCTCGACAAGGCAGCGACCGCAAAGATCGTGCTGACCGCCGCCGATGGCTCGGAAACCGTGCTCAAGGACGGCGTCAGCTATCCCGCAGGCACCGTCGTCGACGCCACCTACATGAGCGCACAGGCGCTTGACGCCTTCCTTGCCGACGAGATCGCAAAAACCAAGGACGAGGGCGTGCTGTTCTCGCTGCACATGAAGGCGACGATGATGAAGGTCTCCGACCCGATCATCTTCGGCCACGCCGTCCGGGAATGGCTCAAGCCCGTCTTCGAGACATACGGCGACCAGATGAAGGACCTGGGCGTGAACCCCAATTCCGGCCTCGGCGACCTGCTGGAGCGCGTCAAGGATCAGCCCGAAATCCTCAAGGCCATCGAAGAGGTGCGCGCCACCCGCCCGCCGATGTACATGGTCGAGAGCGACAACGGCATCACCAACCTGCATGTGCCCTCGGACGTGATCATCGACGCCTCGATGCCCGCCCTGATCCGCGCCGGCGGCAAGGGCTGGGGCCCGGACGGCAAGGAACACGACACCGTTTGCGTCATCCCCGATGACAGCTACGCCCCGGTCTATGACGAGGCCATCAAATTCTTCAAGGCCAACGGCAAGCTGAACCCGGCCACCGCAGGCACCGTGCAGAATATCGGCCTGATGGCACAGAAGGCCGAGGAATACGGCAGCCACCCGACGACCTTTGAAATCCCCGCCGACGGCACCGTGAAAATGGTTCTCGATGACGGCACCGTTCTGCACGAACACAGCGTCGAAGCGGGCGACATCTGGCGCTCGGCCTCGGCCCGCAAGGCCCCGATCGAGGATTGGGTGAATCTCGCCATCGAACGGCAGAAGGCCACCGGCTATCGTGCGATTTTCTGGCTGGATCAGGCCCGCGCCCACGACGCCGAGCTGATCAAATACGTGAAACCCATCCTCGAAGCCAAAGGCGCGGCTGACAAGTTCGAAATCATGTCGCCCCGCGACGCCACCCGCGCCAGCTTTGAGACCATCACCAGGGGCGAAAACACCATCGCCATCACCGGCAACGTGCTGCGCGACTACCTGACCGACCTGTTCCCGATCCTCGAACTGGCCACCTCGGCCAAGATGTTGTCGATCGTGAAACTGATGAACGGCGGCGGGCTGTTCGAAACCGGCGCTGGCGGCTCGGCCCCCAAGCACGTCCAACAGCTTCAGGCCGAAAACCACCTGCGGTGGGACAGCCTCGGCGAATTCTGCGCGCTTGGCGAAAGTTTCAAGTTCCTGGCCGAGGCCAATGGCAATGCCCGCGCCAAAGTGCTGGGCGAAACCGTCGAAACCGCCACGCAGGGTATTCTGGACAATGGCCGCTCGCCCTCGCGCAAGGTGGGTGAGCCCGACAACCGCGATAGCCACTACTGGTTCGCCCGCTACTGGGCCGAAGCACTGGCCGCCCAGGGCGACGATGCCGACCTGGCACAGGAATTCGCCCCCGTCGCCAAGGCCCTCGCCGAAAACGAGGCCAAAATCACCGGCGAACTAGCTGCCGCACAGGGCAAACCGGCGGATATCGGCGGTTATTACCACCCCGACGCCGACAAACTGGCCGCGGTCATGCGCCCGAGCGCCACGCTCAACGCCATCATCGACTGATTGCGTTCAAACAGGCCCGGCCCCTCGGGGCCGGGACCCGGAAACTTCAAAAGTTTCCGGCCCGAATTCTTTTCAAGAATTCGCCCGCCCGGAACCGCTGCCTCGCGACCACCACGGTTTCAGGCAGGAAAACGCCAAATCCGCTTTATTTACGCGGGGCCCAACCACTGTTTTGCACCAGATATAGCAATGTCTTCTGCGGGTCATATGTGCGCGGCTCATACCGCAGGCCGGTCACGATGCACCCGCCGGCTCCACCCGTTTCGACGCATCCTGACGCCACCAGCCATGTTCGCGTGGATTGTCGTAATACAGGTGGATGGCAACGACACAGGTATCACCCAGACATTTTTTCGCACGCGCGACACGCGATTGCACAGCCCCCGAAAACCACGTAGCACGGCCTCATACCCCAAACGCCGGAGCCGCGTATGACCAAGGTCTATCTTCTGCTGATCGTCGCCATTGCCGCCGAAACCATCGGCACCACCGCGCTTCAGGCCAGCCAGCAATTCACCCGGTTCTGGCCCTCGCTGCTGGCGATGATCGGCTATGGCATCGCGATCTACCTGCTGGCCCTGACGCTGAAATATATCCCGGTGGGCATCGCTTATGCGTTCTGGGCGGGGCTGGGGATCGTGTTCGTCGCGATGATCGGCTTTGTCGTGTTCGGCCAGAAACTCGACCTGCCCGCCATCGTCGGCACCGGCATGATCCTTGGCGGAATCGTTTTGATTCAGCTGTTCTCCAACACCGCCCACCACTGACGCAGCCTCACACCTGGCCGAACTGCGCTTCCTGCCTGGCGCTCCAGCGCACGCTCAACTCGAACCCGTCTTCGGTCTGGCGTTCCTCTTCGACCAGCCCGCGCTCGTAAAGCCATGCGCGCTTGCGCCCCGCGTCGAACCCAAGCTGCAGCACGCTGACATGGGTGGCCTCGGTCACGCCCGTGGTGATCGCCTCGATCAGCGCGTCCATCCCCTCGCCGGTCACCGCCGACAGCGCCTGCACGTTGTCGCTGCGCGCGGCGCGGGTCACCACCGCCTGCCGGGCCTCGGCATCCAGCCGGTCGATCTTGTTCCACACCTCGATCTGCGGCGTGGTCTCGCGCACGCCCAGACTGTCCAGAATGGCGCGCACATCGGCGGCCTGTTCCGCTGTCTCGGGATGCGAGATGTCGCGCACATGCACGATCAGATCGGCCGCCAGCACCTCTTCCAGTGTGGCGCGGAAGGCGGCGACCAGTTCGGTCGGCAGATCGCTGATGAAGCCCACCGTGTCCGACAGGATCACCTCCGGCCCGCCACCGGGCAACTCGATGCGCCGCATCGTCGGGTCCAGCGTCGCGAACAGCATGTCCTTGGCCATCACCTCGGCCCCGGTCAGGCGGTTGAACAGCGTCGACTTGCCCGCGTTCGTATAGCCCACCAGCGCCACGATGGGGAACGGCACCTTGGCGCGCGAGGCGCGGTGCAGCTCGCGCGTTTTCACCACCTTCTCCAACTGCCGCCGCAGCCGCACCAGTTGCTCGTCGATGGCGCGCCGGTCGGCCTCGATCTGGGTCTCGCCCGGACCGCCGACAAACCCCAGCCCGCCGCGCTGCCGCTCAAGGTGGGTCCAGGCCCGCACCAGCCGGGTGCGCTGATAGCTCAGCGCCGCCATCTCCACCTGCAACACGCCCTCACGGGTTGCCGCGCGGTCGCTGAAAATCTCAAGGATCAGCCCGGTCCGGTCCAACAGCTTGACACCCCAGGCCCGTTCCAGATTGCGCTGCTGCACGGGGCTGACCGGCCCATCGACCAGAACCAGCTCGATCTCGTCCGCCTCGATCCGGGTTTTCAGCTCTTCCAGCTTGCCCTTGCCGAACAGCATTCCGGGATGCGGCCTCGGCAGGCGCACCACATCGGCACCGCACACCTCGAGCCCCGGCAGGGCCTCGGCCAGTGAAACGGCCTCTTCCAGGGCCAATGCCGGATCGCGCCCCGATCCCGCCGACGGGATGTCAGGGTGCAACACCCATGCGCGTGTGTCTGTGTGGTCTGTGTCTTGCGTCAAGACGCGTCGTCACCCTCGTAGAGGCTGACGGGCTGCGACGGCATGATGGTCGAAACCGCATGCTTGTAGACCAGTTGCGACTGCCCGTCGCGGCGCAGCAGGATACAGAAGTTATCGAACCATGTGATAACGCCCTGCAGTTTCACACCGTTGATCAGAAAAATCGTGACCGGGATCTTGGTCTTGCGTACCTGATTCAGAAATGCGTCCTGAAGATTTTGTCGATCAGATGCCATGGTCCATCAAAGCCTTTGTTCTTGCGCACGCCACGGACTGGCGCGATGTATCCGTCTGCCCGAGTATGGAGTGCGTCCTCACGACTTTCCAGCCCAAAAATCAAATCACTGCACGCCGATCCGACAGGGATGCGCTCAATCCCGCCACAGCCCCGGATTGAACAGCGCAATGATCGCCAGCATCTCGAGCCGTCCCAGCACCATCGCCGCGCACATCACCATCTTCGCCGGGCCGCTCAGCGTCAGCAGTTCGATTGGCGTTTCCGCCGCGACTGTGATCAGCGGCCCGGTGGTCGACAGCGCCGCCACGGTCAGAACCACCGAGGATTCGAAACTCTGCCCCAGCCCTGCCAGCACCATGATGATCATCGACAGCGACATCGCGAACAGCATGAAGAAAATCCAGGCGATGAACGCGCCCTGCCGGCGGATACGCCGCGTTCCCGGCCCCGAGCGCCCCACCGACGAGGGAAACACCATGCGCTCCATCTCGCGATGCGAATTCAGATAGAGCACATAGACCCGCAACAGCTTGACCCCGCCCGCCGTGGTCGCCACACCGCCGCCGATCAGTGACAGGCCCAGCAGGATCATCCCCGGCGTTCCCAGTCCCGACCAGTCCCGTGCGACATCCCATGACGCGCTTTCGAATCCGGCAGTCGACAGGAACGACAGCGTCGTGAACACCCCGCCCCACAGCGCACTGGCCGCCAGCGACAGATTTTCCACCTCGTCCACGTCGAACGCAGCGATCCAGTGCCGCGCGAACAACAGCAACGGCACCCCGAACACCAGAATCATGCCCAGCCGGAACTCGGGATCGTGATGCAGGCCCGGCCGCGCCGTGGTCACGGTGTCCGACGAAAAGGTCAGCCGCGACAGCGCGAACAGAAAGAACAGGAAGATCACCGCCTCCCCGGTAAAACCCGATCCGGCATGTTCGACCCCGCCGACCGCCGAAATCCCGCTGGTGGCCAGCGTCGACATGGCATGCACCACCGCCACCAGGGGCCGGTCGCCCCCGATGACCAGCAACAGCCACAGCGCGGCGGTCAGCCCGATATAGATCGGGGCCAGTTGCCGGGTGACCTGGCTCAGCCGTTTGGCGGAACTGGCGCGCTCGAAGCGCATCGTTTCGGTGCCGAACTGTCCCGGCTCGCCGCTGGCCGTCACCTCGAACCCGCCAAGGTTCAGCGGCGCCAGCACCGCCGAGGCCGCAATCCACATCAGCAATCCGCCGAACCAGCCCACCATGCCGCGCCACAGATGCAGACTGTCGGTCAGCCGTCCCGCATCGGCGAACATCGTCGCCCCCGTCGTGGTCAGCGACGACACCATTTCGAAATAAGAATTGAGGAAACTGGTGGTGGCCAGCCCCTCGTAAAACGGCACGGCCAGGAACAGCGGCAGCACCGTAAAGGCCAGGAACAGCGACAACAGATCGTTCAGGTCGCTGTTCACGCGCCTCGGATGGTTCGACATGGCCAGCCCGATCAGCGCCACCAGCACCAGCCCCAGGATGCTGGAATAGGTAAAGGCCCGCGCGACGCTGAAATCGCCCTGCGCCAGCGCGTGCAGCCCCGGCAGCAGCATCGCGACAGCCGCAATCCCCGACAGGATCAGGATCAGCGGAAAGGACAGCAGCCGCGCAATCATGGGTCAGAAAAAATCAATCGAAACCTGAAGCAACTGTTCGACCTTCGCCACATCGTCGGACATGGCGAACAGGACGATCACATCACCCGCGTCGATGCGCAGGCCGCCCGTCGGTTTGTGAATCTTCGATCCCTTCTGAATACCCCCCACCAGCACCCCTTCGGGAAAGTCGATCTCGCGGATGGTCGATCCGGCAATCCCCGAGGTCGACATGACTTCGGCTTCGATCACCTCGGCCTCGGCATCCCCGAGGGAATAGACCGAGCGCACCTTGCCATGCCGGATATGGCGCAGGATCGAACTGACCGTGGTGGCGCGCGGGTTGATATAGGCGTCGATGCCCAACGGCTCCATCAACGGAATCAGCGTCGGATCGTTGATCAGCGCAATGGCAAACGGGCAGCCCTCGGCCTTGGCGCGCACCGCGGCCAGCATATTGGTCTTGTCGTCGTCGGTGACGGTCAGCGTGGCGTCCGCCCGCGCTATTCCGGCCTCGCTCAACAATGCCGAATCCAGCCCGTCACCGTGCAGAACGATGGTCCGCTCCAATGCATCGGCGGCGCGTTCGGCATTGTGACGGTCACGCTCGATCACCTTGGTGCGCGTGCGGGTGCCGCGCTCTTCGCAGGCCTGCGCCACCGCAAGGCCGATATTGCCGCCCCCCACGATGACCAGACGTTCCTGATTGTTCTGGGTCTTGCCGAAAACGTCCAGCGTGCGCGGGATGTCTTCGAGCGGCGCAAAGATATACGCCTCATCGCCCTCGAACAGCTGATCCCCTGCCTCGGGTGCAAACAGCCGCCCCTCGCGGCGGATCGCCAGCACCACCACCCGCAGGGTCGAGAAAAGATCGCTCAACTGCCGCAGCGGCGTGTTGAGAACCGGGCAATCCTCTTCCAGCCGCAACCCCATCAGTTGCGCCTTGCCGGCAAGGAACATCTCGGTGTCGAACGCCGCGGGCGAGCCGAGCCGGCGCATCGCGGCCTCGGCGACCTCGCGTTCGGGGCTGATCACCACGTCGATCGGCATGTGATCGCGCCGGTAAAGATCGGAATAGATCGCCGTCAGGTAGGACTGGCTGCGCAGCCGCGCGATCTTGCGCTCCACCGAGAACACCGAATGCGCCACCTGACAGGTCACCATGTTGACCTCGTCGGAATAGGTGGCCGCGATGATCATGTCCGCATCGCGCGCCCCGGCCCGGTCCAGAACGTCGGGATAGCTGGCAAAGCCCGCGATCCCCTGGACATCCAGCGTATCGGTGGCCCTGCGCACCAAATCCGGATTGTTGTCTACAACAGTGACATCGTTGCGCTCACCGGACAAATGGCGGGCGATCTGCCACCCGACCTGGCCCGCACCGCAGATGATGACCTTCATGTTCCATGCCTCACCCTGTCTGGACCCTGTGCATGACAGAAGGGATATGCAGGGTCAATTGCTTTGTCCGCCTCTCCAAACCGCGCTATCATCGGGGCATGACTCGCTCCTGCTTCCTTCTGTTCACGCTCGCGCTGTCGGTGCTCTCGGCCTGCGCGCCGCCTCCGCTCTGGTATCGCTCCGGCATCAGCCCCACCCGGCTCTCGAAGGATCTGACCGCCTGCCGCGTGGCCGCGCTCGAAACCGTCCCCACCGAGATCAGGAGCCGTTACATCCCGGCCGAGTATATCTCGCAACCGGTCTGTACCCCGTCCGGGCATTGTTATTGGCGGCGCGTGCTGGTCCGCCCGGCGCAATACGAACGCTATGACGTCAACGCCCCCTTGCGTGAAGATGTCGTTCAGGCCTGCATGGCCGACAAGGGCTATACGCAGGTCCGCCTGCCCGCCTGCCAAAGCGAGGGCGGCCAGAAGATCACCGTCAACACCGCCGCGCCGCTCCCGCCCCTGACCGATCAAAGCTGCGCCGTGCGGCTGAAATCGGGCGAGTGGCGGATCGTCACGCCCTCGGGCGACTGACGGCGGGCGGCAACGCCGCTCAGCCGGCGGCGGCCTCTTCGTCATCGGATTTGCCCGCACGGCCCGTCTTGGCGCCGGTGACCACACCCAGCGACTTCAGCTTGCGATGCAGCGCGCTGCGCTCCATGCCCACGAATTCCGCCGTGCGGCTGATATTGCCGCCGAACCGGTTGATCTGCGTCATCAGGTATTCCCGCTCGAACGCCTCGCGCGCCTCGCGCAGCGGCATCGTCGCCACCGCGCCCGACAGCACCACGCGCCCGTCTTCCGCCGGAACCTCGGTCTCGCCGGGGATTTCCGTCGCACGGATTTCTCCCGACGGATCGCCCAGGATCAGCACCCGCTCGATCACGTTGCGCAACTGGCGCACATTGCCCGGCCAGCTCATGGTTTGCAGCAGCGCCGCCGCCTCCTCGCCCAGCTCGCGCAGCGGCAAACCCTGCGTGCTGTTCAGCAACGCGATGAAATGCGCGGCAAGGTCGGGAATATCCTCGCGCCGCTCCTCGAGGCTCGGCACCGCGATCGGCACCACGTTCAGACGATGATACAATTCCCGACGGAACCGGTCCGCAGCGATCTCGGCCTCCAGATCGCGGCTGGTCGAGGAAATCACCCGCAGATCCACCTCGACCTTGTCGCTCCCGCCCACGCGCAGGAACGTCTGGTCCACCAGAACCCGCAGGATTTTCGACTGCGTGCCAAGCGGCATGTCGGCGACCTCGTCGAAATAGATCACCCCGCCATTGGCCTCTTCCAACAGCCCGGTTTCAAGCCCGCGCTCCTCGCTTTCGCGCCCGAACAGCACCTCTTCCATGCGGTCCGGCTCGATCGAGGCGCAACTGACGCAGACAAAGGGCGCATCCGCCCGCCCCGAATTGCCGTGGATATAGCGCGCCGCCAGTTCCTTGCCCGATCCCGCCGGGCCGGTCAGCATCACGCGCCCGTTCGACTTGGTGACTTTCTCAAGCTGCCCCATCAGCGTGCGGAAGGCCGCACTCGCGCCCAGCATGTCGGCGCTCTCGGTCTCGCGCCGCCTGAGATCCTGGTTCTCGCGCCGCAACCGGCTTGTTTCCATGCCGCGCCGGATCACAACCAGAAGCTGGTCGATATTGAACGGCTTCTCGATGAAATCATAGGCCCCCTGCTTGATCGCCGCGACGGCGATCTCGATATTGCCGTGCCCGGAAATGATCACCACCGGAATCTCGGGATGATCACGCTTGACCGCCTTCAGGATGTCGATTCCGTCCATCTGGCTGTCCTTCAGCCAGATATCCAGAATCAGAAGCGCGGGGACCTCTTCGGCGATTGCCGTCATGCAGTCCTCGGAATTGCCCGCCAGCCGCGTGCCGAACCCTTCGTCTTCCAGGATATCCCCGATCAGTTCGCGAATATCGCGCTCGTCGTCGACAATCAGAATATCGCTCATACTGTCCTCATACCGCCTGTTGTTCCACAGTCGCCACATCCTGACCCTCGGCCAGAAGCGGCAGGCGCACCACGGCCATCGCCCCGCGGCGCGCGCCTTCGGCGAAAGCAGGCGCATCTTCCAGCGCCAGCGTTCCGCCATGTTCCTCGATGATCTTCTTCACGATGGGCAGGCCCAGCCCCGTGCCCTTTTCCCGCGTCGTCACGTAAGGCTCGAACAGCCGCGACCGGTCTTCCGGCAGGCCGATGCCGTTATCGGCGATCCGCAGCACCGCCTGCCCGTCCTCGATGGTGCTGGAAATGCGAATCTGCGGCACATGGCCCTCGGGCGCACCCGCCTCGTTCAGGCTCTCGATGGCCTCGCCCGCATTCTTGATCAGGTTGGTCAGCGCCTGGCTGATCATCGTCGCATCCACGCTCGCGCGCAGCGGATCGTCGCACAGATCCAGCGCAAAGCGCACATCGGGCTGACCTGCCTCCTGCAACAACGCCGCCTCGCGCAGCAATTGCGTCAGGGTCTCGGGTTTGGCCTCGGGTTCGGGCATGCGCGCGAATTTCGAGAACTCGTCCACGATCCGGCGCAAATCGTCGGTCTGGCGGATCACCACATCGGTCAGTTGCTCCAGCGACTCCGCCTGATCGGGCTCCAGCACCCGGCCGAACTTGCGCTTGATCCGTTCCGCCGACAGCTTGATCGGCGTCAGCGGGTTCTTGATCTCATGTGCGATGCGCCGCGCCACGTCGCCCCAGGCCGCCATGCGCTGCGCCGCGACCAGATCGGTCACATCGTCGAAAGCCACCACATAGCCCTCGCGCTTGCCCGCCTCGCTGCGCCGGGTCGACATACGCACCAGCAGGTTTTCCACGCGCCCGCCCCGGCTGACCTTGATTTCCTCCTGCACGAAGCCGCCCGCGCTGGCGCGCAGCTTGTCGAACAACGCCCCGAACTCGGGAACCGCCACGCTCAGATCGAGGCTGGCCTGATCCTCGTGCCAGTCCAGCAACCGCTCGGCAGCCTTGTTGACGAAAGCCACCCGCCCCTTGGCGTCCAGCCCCACAACCCCCGACGAAACCGATCCGAGCACCGAATCGAACAGCCTGCGGCGGCGTTCGATCTGCCTCGTATTGGCCAGCAGCGTGTCGCGCTGGTGCTTCAGTTGCACCGTCATCTGGTTGAAATAGGTGCTCAGCTGCGCGATCTCGTCGTCGCCCTCTTCCTCGCGCACCCGCACATCCAGATCGCCATCGCCCACGCGCTGCGCGGCGCTGGTCAACCGGCCCACCGGGCGCGACAGCCGTTCGGCAAACCACATGCCCAGCCACACGGCGGCCAGAATCAGGATCACCGCGAACCCGACATAGACCAGCCCGAACTCGAACAGCACCCTGCCCCGTTCGCTTTCGCGCTGTTCGTAAAAGCGGGCGGTTTCCTGCGTTTCGTCCAGCAGGTTCAGAATCGCCCCGTCCACGTTGCGGCTGACATACAGATACCGGTCGGGAATCGATTCCAGCGGCATCAGCGCGCGGAATTCGTTGTTGTCCCAATCGCGGATCACGACGATCCCCTCCTCGACCGAGCGCCTGATCTGCGCCTCGGTCGGCTCTTCGTAATCGAACAGGTAGGATCGCTCGCCGCGCGCGCGGATATCCCCCGTGCCGTCAATCACATAGGCCTCGCGCAGCCCACGCTGAATCTCGCGCTGCCCCTGCGACAGGATCTGGCGCAATTCGCCATCGTCCATGAACACCGTGGCGCGTTTCGTGGCATTGATGACCGAGGCCAGCACCCGCGCATCCGCCACCAGATCGCGGCGGTGTTCCTCTTCATAGGCCTGCGCGGCGGCCACCGAACTGTCCACCACGCCGCCGACCCGTTCGGAAAACCACGCCTCGAGCCCCATATTGACCGACAGCGTCGCGAATATCGCCACCGCGATCGTCGGCAACAGCGCCATCAGCGCGAAAACGCCGGTCAGGCGCAGGTGCAGCCGCGACCCCGCCGAGCGTTTGCGCCGCGCCGCGACCATCCGCGCCACCCGCTGCATCACCAGCGCGGCGACCATGATCACGTAGATCAGATCCGACAACAGAACGATGCGCAGCACGTCCGAGGATGCGCCCTTGTCCAGCGGCCCCATCACCAGATAGGTCACCACCGCCAGAACCGGCCCCAGAACGACAAGACCGAAGGTCGCCAGCGTTTGCAGGCGCTTCATGCGCCGCAGGCGGTTGACCCGTTCCCACGTCCATTTGCGTGTCTGCTCTGCCACGCACGACCCCCACCAAGTTGTGCGCCAGACGTGGCGCACCGCAACATATACGGCACCTACGGGCGCTCCGCCCGAAATGCCACAAGCATGTTGCAGTTTTACATCAACTTGCGGCGGCGTGTCACGCTAATTTCAAGGTCCTTGATCTTCTTGCGCAAGGTATTGCGATTGATGCCCAAAAGGTCCGCGCATTTCGCCTGATTGCCCCCGGTGGCGTCCAGCGCGATCTCGATCAGCGGCAGCTCCACCTCACGCAGGATTCGCGCATACAACCCCGGCGGCGGCAGCATGTTGCCGTGCAGGTCGAAATAATGCTGCAGATGCCGCCCGACCGAGGCCGACAGGCTTTCGCCCTGGGTCTGCCCCAGCACCGGCTGCGCCGCGGGCTGGTTGCCCAGCACCACCTCGATTTCGGCCCGCGTGATCTCTTCGGCCCGCGCGGTCAGCGCGATCCGGCGCACCGCGTTCTCCAACTGCCGCACGTTCCCCGGCCAGCTATAGGCGCGCATCAGCTCCATCGCCTCGTCCGACAGCACCCGATGCGGCATCCCCTCGCGTTCCACCCGGCCAAGGAAATGCTCGGCCAGCAGCGGGATGTCGTCGACCCGCTCGCGCAGGCTCGGCACCTCTATCACCGCGCCCGACAGGCGGTAATACAGATCCTCGCGCAGCCCGCCCTTTTCCAGACGGTCCGACAGCCGCGCCTGGCTGGTCGCCATGAAACGCGGCGCATGATCGCCCGGCGCATCCATCATCCGCACCACGCGGCCCTGCGCGTCGTCATCCAGATCGGCCACCTCGTCCAGCACGATCGTACCACCCCGCGCCCGCGCCATCACGCGCGAGGGCCCTTCCAGATCGGTCAGATCGGATGGCGAAACCGTCACGAACGGCAAGGTCCGCCGATCCGAAAAATCATGCACCGCCCGCGCGATCAGCGACTTGCCGGTGCCCGATTCCCCGGTGATCAGCACCGGCAGGTCGGTGTTCATGATCCGCGCCACCACCCGATAGAGCGCCTGCATCGCCGGGGTGCGCCCGATCAGCGGCAACTCGTCCGGGCGGTCGTCCTCGACCGGGGCCGAGGGCCTGCGCGACCGGGTCTCCAGCGCCCGCGCCGTGCGCTTCATCAGGTCGGGCAGGTCGAACGGCTTGGGCAGGTAATCGAACGCCTCGGCCTCTTCGGCCTGAATGGCGGTCATGATGGTGTTCTGCGCCGAGATCACGATCACCGGCAGGTCGGGCCGGTCCTGCGAAATCTTCGGCAGCATCTCGAGGCCGTTGCCATCGGGCATCATCACGTCGGTGATCACCGCATCGCCACGGCCCTCGCCCACCCACCGCATCAGCGTGGTCAGCGAACTGGTCGCATGCACCTTGCAGCCCGCCCGCGTCAGCGCCTGTGTCAGAACCGTGCGGATCGTGCGGTCGTCATCGGCAACCAGTACAGTGCCATCCATCAGCCTTGCTCCTTGGTGGTTTCAGCCATGTTTTCGGGCGCGCGCGGCAACGAGATGCGGAACACCGTCCGCCCCGGCGCCGAACTGACCGAAATCCAGCCGTCATGATCGGATATGATCTTCGCCGCCAGCGCCAGACCCAGCCCCGTGCCGTTCTCGCGCCCCGACACGAAGGGGTCGAAAATGTCGTCCGCGATCTCGGGCGGCAGGCCGGGGCCATCGTCGATCACCTCGATCTGAAGCGGCAGCGACTTGCCCTTGCCCCCGCCCAGCCGGACGCGCAGCGATTGTTCGTAATAGGTGTGCAGGCGGATCACCCCACCATCCTTGCCCGCCGCCTCCGAGGCGTTTTTCAGAAGGTTCTGGATCACCTGCAGCAACTGGTCCGCATCGCCAAGCGCCAGCGGCAGCGACGGGTCGTAATCCTCGATGATCGTCATGTCGGCGGCAAAGCCCAGAATGGCCGACCGCCGCGCACGGTCCAGAACGTCATGCACGTTCACCGCGCCCAGCTTGGGCTTGGTCACATTGCCGAACTGCTCGACCTGTTCCAGCAACCCCACGATCCGGCGGCTTTCGCTGACGATCAGATCGGTCAGTTCCAGATCTTCCTGTTTCAGGTTCATCGACAAAAGCTGCGCCGCCCCGGTGATCCCGGCCAGCGGGTTCTTGATCTCATGCGCCAGCATTTCGGCCATGCCGATAGCCGACTTGGCCGCCGATTTCACCGACTGGCCCTGCGTCACCCGCCCGGCCAGTTCGCGCGGCGAAATCAGCAACAGCATATGCCCCGGCTGTCCGGCCATCGGCGCGATCTGCAAATTGCAATGCAGCGGCGCCCGGTCGCCCGTGCCCACGTCCACATCGTTGACGAACAGCGGCGCATCGTTGTGCCGCGCCCGTTCGAACGCCTCTTCCAGCGGGGCATCGACCATCAGCTTGTCCCAGACAGGCGTGCCCGCCACCGCCTTGGCCGAGGTCATCAGAAATCCCTCGCCCGCCGGGTTCACCTCGACAATCCGGTCCCGCTCGTCCAGCAACAGCGCCGGCACCGGCAGCGATGTCCACAGAGCGTCATCCGGCCCGATCATGCCGCCACCCTCTCGCCATCGCGCAGCGCACGCGGAATCAGGTGCAGCACCTCACCCGCATCCCGGCTGGTCAGCACCTGCTTACGCAGCGCCGCGCCGGTCCCCGCATCGTCCAGATACCAGCCCAGATGCTTGCGCGCGACGCGATTGCCCAGCTCCGCCCCGTAAAAGCGCAGCATCTCTTCGTAATGGCCACAGACCATATCCGCCAACTCCTCGCCCTGCGGCACCTGCGGCGCGTCCGCGCCCCACAGCTCCGCCGCCACCTGCGCCAATAGCCACGGCCGCCCCTGCGCGCCGCGCCCGATCATCACCCCGTCGGCCCCCGACAGGCGCAGCGCCTCGCGCGCGCTGGTCGCATCGGTGATGTCGCCATTGGCGATCACCGGAACGTCCACCGCATCCTTGATGCGCGCAATCGCCGCCCAATCGGCACGGCCCTTGTAGAACTGGCACCGCGTGCGCCCGTGAATCGTGATCATGCGAATCCCGGCACTTTCGGCCCGTCGCGCCAGATCGGGCGCGTTCAGCATCCGCTCGTCCCAGCCCAGCCGGGTTTTCAGCGTCACCGGAACACTCACCGCATTCACCACCGCTTCGATCAGGCTCAGCGCGTGGTCCAGATCCTTCATCAGCGCCGAACCACTCGCCCCCGCGCCGCTCGCGCTGGTCACCTTCTTGGCGGGGCATCCCATGTTGATGTCGATGATCCGCGCACCGTTGGCTTCCACCTGCCGCGCCGCCTCGGCCATCCAATGCGCCTCGCGCCCGGCCAGTTGCACCGCCGTGTTCTCCAGCCCAAAGCCCAGTTCGGCCCGCTCACGAACCCCCGGCTTGGCCTGAACCATTTCCTGACTTGCGACCATTTCGCTCACCACCAGCCCGGCGCCGAAACGCGCCACTAGATTGCGAAACGGCAAGTCGGTGATTCCCGCCAGCGGGGCCAGGAAAACAGGAGGTGTCAGAGACCTGTCGGTCAGGATCGATGTCACTTGATTAATCCTTGTGCAGTGATGCCGTTCTATCCAGTAAGAGGGTTTTAAACAATATTTGCAGGGCTTTTTCCAGTGCGCACAAAAGCGTGATGCCTAATTTTTGTGCAATCGTTCCCGGCATTGCGCTTGGCCGGGGCTGCGCGTAATCAATTCCCATGACCAATGCCGCCATCATCGTCGCCGCAGGCCGCGGCAGCCGCGCCGGGGGCGACCGGCCCAAGCAATGGCAGCCGCTTGCCGGGCGACGGGTGATCGACTGGACCGTTGCCGCCTTTCAGGCCACCCCCGGCATTGATCGGATCGTCGTGGTCCTGCATCCCGACGATCTCGGTCTCTTCACGCCCCCCGATGGGGTCGAGGTCACGACAGGCGGCGCGACCCGTGCCCAATCCGTGCGCAACGGTCTCGAATATCTGGCCGCGACGGCAAGCGATGCGTCCATTGCGCATGCACTCATTCACGATGTGGCCCGATGTTGTACGAAACCCGCGTACATTTCGAACGTTTTGTACGAAATTCAATCCGAAGGCACCCGCGCCGCCGCGCCCGCCTTGCCGGTGACCGATGCGCTCTGGCAGGGGGCGGACGGGATCGTGACCGGCACACAGGTCCGCACCGGCCTGTTTCGCGCGCAGACCCCGCAAGCCTTTGTTTTCGATGATATTCTTGCGGCCCATCGCGCCCATCTGGGCGATGCCGCCGACGATGTCGAGGTCGCCCGCGCCGCCGGTATTCCCGTGCGGATCATCGACGGGGATGAAACCAACCTCAAGATCACCCACCCGGACGATTTCGAAAGCGCCCGAAAAATACTGGTAAATCAAATGGATATACGTGTCGGCAACGGCTATGACGTGCATCGTTTCGGCGATGGCGACCACGTCACCCTCTGCGGAATCCGCATTCCCCACACACGCGGCCTTCAGGGGCATTCCGACGCAGATGTTGGGATGCACACGATCACGGACGCAATATACGGTGCGCTCGCCATGGGCGACATCGGTCAGCACTTCCCCCCCTCCGACCCCCAATGGAAAGGTGCCGCAAGCGATATTTTCCTGCGTCACGCGGTCGGTTTGGCGCATGAAAATGGGTTTGAAATCAACAATATAGACCTCACCCTGATCTGCGAACACCCCAAGATCGGCCCCCATGCACAGCCCATGCGACAGGCCCTCTCCGACATCACGGGCCTGCCCATCGACCGGATTTCCGTCAAGGCCACCACCTCCGAACGCCTCGGCTTCACCGGCCGCGAAGAAGGCATCGCCGCACAGGCCACAGCAACACTGGTGAAAACATGAGTGTAACCCATTTGATTGCAACGTTTTTTTGCGTCGGCCACCTGCGCCCGGTCCCCGGCACATGGGGCTCGGCAGCCGCCATTCCCGTGGCCTGGGCCCTGCATGTCATCGGCGGCCCCTGGCTGTTGCTGGCCGGGATCGTCCTGTCATTTGCGTTAGGATGGTGGGTTACGGAATTGGAAACAAAGGGAAAAGACGACCACGACCCGTCTGAAATCGTGATCGACGAGGTCGCCGGACAATGGCTGGCCTTCCTGCCCGTATCCATCGGCGCCGCCCATGTCGGCGCATCCCTCACCGCCCTTTATCCCGGCTGGATCGCCGCCTTCGTCCTGTTCCGCCTGTTCGACATCTGGAAACCCGGCCCCATCGGCTGGGCCGACCGTCGCGGAGATTCGCTTGGCGTGATGTTGGATGATATGATTGCCGGGCTATTTGCCGCGCTTGGCGTTATGGCCCTGGCGGCACTTTCACATGGAGTTTTAATGAGTTGATTACAAATGATATTCTCGATCTGGCGCGCAGCCTGAATCTGCGTATAGCCACCGCCGAATCCTGCACCGGGGGTATGGTTGCCGTCGCGCTGACAGACATTCCGGGGTCATCCGACGTCATGGATCGTGGCTTCGTCACCTACTCGAACGCCGCCAAGGTCGAGATGCTGGGCGTGTCCACCGATACCCTGATCGCCCACGGCGCCGTATCCGAACAGGTCGCCCGCGAAATGGCCGAAGGCGCCCTGTCACGTTCGGGCGCGGATCTGAGCGTGGCGATCACCGGCATCGCCGGCCCCGGCGGATCGGAACACAAACCGGAGGGCCGGGTTTGTTTCGGTTTGGCACGCAAGGGATTGAAAACATTCACGGAAACAAAGGAGTTCGGCGCTCCGGGACGGTCCGAAGTGCGGCAGATGTCACGCGATCATGCGCTTGAACTGCTCCACCGCTCCCTGTCGTGACGGACTGGATCATAAGCTGTTTCAATGATTTGCGATCCGATCCTCATGCGCCACGGCGCATCAACGCCGTGAACGCCTTCAGATCGTCCCCCTGAATCGCTGCCCACAAGTCGTCGGCCTTGCTGCTAAGACACTCACGCCCCTTTTCCATCAGCTTGTCCAGACGAACATCGAAGGGCAATGGATCGGTCAGGTCGTTATACGCTTCGAGCGTCGATCCGTCCGACAGATGCACCACAAGTTCTGCCGCTGTTTCCGACACGTTTTCATCCGCAATCACACTGACCCGCGACATGCAATCGCGATGCGTCTCGTCCAGGGGAAAACACGCCGCCATATCGGAATTTCCGAACGATTTCGCGCCGTTACGCAGCAAGAGTGCCGCAAGGAACGTATAGCTGAACTTGGCCTCAAGGTAATCGACCGGCGCGGGTTTGTTGCAAACGCTCATCCAGCGGGGATTGGTGCGCAGCTCGATTTTGCGAACACGCCCTGTCAAATCCGACTGATCGCCCAGAACGGATTTCATCGCCTCGATCATGGCGTGCGTTCCATGACAGCACGGATGGAACTTGTGCGTGACATCCGGGAACAGCCAGACCTGCCCAAGAGTGTCGAACGCACTCAGATCATTTTCCCCATGATGCGTGTTGCCGAACCCCTGCGCCCCGTCCGCGGCCTCATGTGACCCATCGAGCCCATGACGCGCCAGCAGAACGGCCTCGACCCCATGCGCCGCCGCCATTCCTGCATTCATGGGCTTCATCGCGGTTCCGAACTGTTGTTTCAAACCAGCCGCCATGCCCGCCACAATCCGTAACGGTGCTGCCGCCTTGACATCCGATGTGGACACTGCCGCCGCCACGGCCGCGCCAAAGGCGCCAGCGGTGGCTGTCTGGTGAAATCCCGTCTGGTAATGGCTGCGACCCAGCCAGACACCAACACGGGTGGCCACCTCGGCCCCGATCAGCGCCGCCTGCACCATCTGCTGCAAATCCCCGTTTTCTGCCTCGGTCATGGCAAGGGCTGCAGGGAAAACCACTGTGCTGACATGGCCTATATGGGCAAAATGCGTGTCGTCGAAATCCAGTGTATGGCTGATCGTACCATTGGCCAGCGCGGCCAGGCGCGGCGCGGTCCGGGGCCGCCCCTGGCCTTCGCCGAAGAAAAGCGACGAGGCACCTTCCCCACCGGTGTCGTTGGCATAGCCCATGATGGAACCGGTGATCGCTTCCTGCTCGGCTGCAAGCCCGACAACAGCCCAGTCCAACAGGCATAGCCGCATGACATCCAGAGCCTCTTTCGGGCATTTGCCCGACTCGCGATGTGCATCCACAAAGACGGCTAAGCGATCAATTACGTTGGTCATGACAGTTCCAATCCTTCGCGCTGCGGCATGTCGTCGCCGTCGGTCATACAGCGGCCGACGAGATGGTTCCAATAGCTTGAGGATATGGCTGCGATGCATTTACCGACCAGGGGTGTACCGGATCACTGCCGTGCCGCGCCTATTGCCCGCAACACCCCGCCCAAAGCGCCGTTTTCCGCGCTGGTCGGATATCGGCCCTCATGCGCCGTATAAATCCTGCGCGCGGGATTCGAACGCCTTGACGATGCGTTGCATCGCCTCGAAGAAAAACAACCCTGCGGCCTTCTGCAACAGAAGGTTGCGGAATTCGAAATCGACATCGAACTGCACCTCGCACCCGTCTTGCGTATCCGCGAACTTCCAGTTTGAAATCAGGTACTTGAATGGACCGTCCAGATATTCCGTTTCGATTTTCCTGTCTTCGGGCCACAAGACGACGCGGCTCCCGAACCGTTCGCGAAACACCTTGAAACTAATCACGAGGTCTGCCTCCATGACCTCTGAGCCGTCAGCCTGCGGTGTGACCCGGCGCACACGTGCCGCCGATGTCCAGGGCAGGAATTCGGGATAGCTGCCGACATCGGCCACCAGATCGTACATCTGCTGGGCGCTGTAAGGCAGGTGGCGGGTTTCGGCATGTGACGGCATTCGGTTGCGCGCCCCGGATTGATCATGGACAGGTTGGGGCTTTTTCTTAGACTGGTCCGGGAAATTCAAGGGGAAGCCATGCGGGTAAACGGCCATAATAGGAAACCGGGGCATTTAAGCCCGGTCGGTCGGTCATGAACCTTCGCTGGCTGTTCCGGATGACACGGTGGGCGCAATCCCCGCCGAGCGCGAAGCGGATCAGGTTTTTCTTCGCGGTACTGGCGATTTGCCTGACCCTGCTCGCGATCGAACATTTCATCGGCTGGCCCGACATCCTGACGCCCAACAGCACGCGCGGTCGCATGTGGCAGACCAATTAGGGCCGCGTTGCGGCATGTGCCAAACAAACGAATAAATGGCGCACCTGAAAGGATTCGAACCTTTGGCCTCTGCCTTCGGAGGGCAGCGCTCTATCCAGCTGAGCTACAGGTGCGTGCGGCCCCGGCTATAGGCCAAAGCGCGCGGCCCTGCAATCGGAAATCCTTGGGTAAGGATCGGACTTGCGCCTGTGATGCAAATACGGCGTTATGGCTCCGCTGTTGGAATTCCGGAGACTGCCCATGCACAACGCTCCACTTTGGTTGTTGATCACCCTGCAAGCAGGCGTTTCGGCAGCCAGTCTTGTGGTCGAGATCGTGGCGGGCCGGATGATGGCGCCATATGTGGGCATGTCTCTCTATACATGGACGGCCATCATAGCCGTCGTGCTGGCCGGGTTTTCCGCCGGGCACTGGTGGGGCGGTCGCGTCGCCGAACGCCCGGCCTCGCGCGCCATGCTGTTGACCGGCTGGGCGTTGCTGGCGGCGGCCCTGACCACGGCCATCGCCGGTGGGCTGCTGCGGCTAAGCGCGGGGCCGGTTCTGAATGCGCTCGAACATCCTGTTTGGGGCATTACCGTTTTATGCGCCGTGGCCTTTTTCGCCCCGTCCTTCTTTGCCGGTGTTCCGGCGCCGGTGCTTGCGCAGATCGCGGTAAACGGGACAGACAGATCGGGCCGTGCGCTTGGCGCCATGTTCGCATCCGGCGCGATTGGCGCGATTGCGGGCACGTTGCTGGCGGGGTTCGTCTTTATCTCTTGGCTGGGCAGTGCGCTGACCATCAGTGTGGTCGCCATATGCTATGTGTTGGCGGCGCTGATCTGTTTCGGGCTCACCCGGCAATTGCGCGGGCGCGGCATTCTGGCCGCCTCGGGTGTCGCCCTTGCCCTGTCGGGCAGCGCCGCCTTGCTATCCAGCCCGTGCGATCATGAAAGCCGGTATTTCTGCATCAGGACAGAGGATATATCGGCCAATCCCGGCAGCCCCGTGAACCTGATGGTGATCGACCACCTGGCCCACGGAATCAGTGCGCGCGACGTGCCGCGCATCATGTTCACCGATCATGCCGCCATGCTGGACGGGATCGCCCGAATGCGGATGGGGGACCGTCCGTTTTCAGCGTTCTTCGTCGGCGGTGGCACCTATTCCGTTCCGCGCGCATGGACCGACCGAGGCATCGGTCCCCTGACCGTGGCAGAAATCGATCCTGCCGTGACCCGAACCGCCGCGCGCGATTTCTGGTTCGATCCGGACAGCGCCACCGTCCTGCACGAAGACGCCCGCCGCGCCCTGCTGATCCGCCCGGACAGGCACTATGACGTGATCGTCGGCGATGCCTTTACCGATATCGCCGTGCCTTCGCATCTGGTGACCCAAGAGTTCTTCCAACTGGTCCGGGATCGCCTGACATCGGGCGGCGTCTTCGTGATGAACGTGATCGACTTTCAGCACCGGCTCGAGGCCCTGGCCGCCATTCACTCTACCTTGTCTCGGGTTTTCCCCAATGTCGAAATCTGGACCGAACAACGCCCTCCGACTCCCGGCGAACGGCTTGTCTTCGTGCTGGTCGCCTCGGACAGCGCCAGCCCGGAGGACAGCCTGCTGTTATCCGCCCCGGATACGAAACGCTTTGGTGTGCTGTCCGATCGTTTCGTGCAAACCGTGCTGTCACCGAAAGGCGCGTCTGTCCTGACCGACGATTATGCCCCTATCGACCGGTTGCTTGGACCCGGCTGACGGCTGACGCGCAGCGTCTCAACCGAACAGGTCGTGCGCCAGCTCCAGCGCGTCGATCAGGGTGTCGACCTCGGCCTGGGTGTTATACATCCCGAACGACGCACGGCATGTGGCCGTTACCCCCAGATGATCCATCAGCGGCCCCGCGCAATGATGCCCCGCGCGCACCGCAACGCCCTTCTTGTCGAGGATCGTGCTGATGTCATGGGCATGGGCCGCCCCGTCCATGGTGAACGAGAAAATCGCCGCCTTGTCGGGTGTCGTGCCCTGCACGTTGATCCAGTTCAATCCGGTCAGGCGCTTTTGGGCATAGCGGCTGAGCGCGTCTTCGTGGGCGGCAATCGCCTCCATGCCGATGCCCATCATGTAGTCCAGCGCCACACCAAGCCCGATGGTCTGCACGATGCCCGGTGTCCCGGCCTCGAATTTCATGGGCGGATCGTTGTAGATGACCTCATCCTTGCTGACTTCGCGGATCATGTCGCCACCGCCCATGAACGGACGCATCTCGGCCAGTCGCTCCTTGCGGGCGAAAATCGCCCCTGAGCCGGAGGGGCCATAGAGTTTGTGACCTGTGATCGCATAGAAATCACAGCCGATCTCGTCGACATTCACCGGCATATGCACGGCGGCCTGAGATCCATCCACAAGCACCGGAACACCCTTTTCGCGGGCGGCATCGCAGATCGCTTTGACATCCACCCTGGTGCCCAGAACATTCGACAGATGCGTGATCGCCACCAGCCGGGTTCTGGGACCGATGGCGTCGATCACCTTTTGCGGGTCGAGCGCGCCGGAGGCATCCACATCGACCCATTTCAGGCGCACCCCCTGCCGTTCGCGCAGGAAATGCCAGGGCACGATGTTGGCGTGATGCTCCATCACCGAGAGGACGATTTCATCGCCCGCCTCCATCCGGGGCATGGCCCAGCCATAGGCGACCATGTTGATGCCTTCGGTCGTGCCGGAATTCAAAACGATCTGATCCTCGTCGGCAACCCCGAGAAAGCGCGCGATGGTGCCGCGCACGGCCTCGTATTTTTCGGTCGCCAGATTGCTCAGGTAATGCAGTCCGCGATGCACATTGGCGTATTCATGGGAATAGGCCTGAGTGATCGCGTCGATCACCACCTGCGGCTTTTGCGCCGAGGCCCCGTTGTCCAGATAGACCAGAGGCTTGCCATTGACCTCGCGGCTCAGGATCGGGAAATCGGCCCGGATCTTTTCGACATCGAGCATCAGGACACTCCCATGAACAGGGCCGATACGAGCCCAAAGAAAATCGACAGCCCGACCGTCACACCCAACAGCGATACGATCAGAACGCCAGCCGCCTTGAACATGTTTTCAAACTCATGCGCAACATCCAGAAGCGAAACCACAGCCCAGACCCACCAGACGACCATGGCCAGAACCATCAGGGAACTGAGCATCGGCAACGCCATTCCCAGAACCACGATGCCGGACATCAAGACAAAGGTCACCGCCTGCAGCCATGTCATCACCGCCAGCACATCACGCAGTTGACCGGTGCCCCCCATCATGCGCCCGACCCAACACAAGACGAACACCGACAGCACGGCGCGGCCCCATTGCAGCAAAGCCAGGATCAACGGCGCGCTGTGCGCGGGCGATTGGCGCATGAGTTCACTGAACTGATCCTCGCCCACGGCAGCGACCTGCATCAGCGCCGCAAAGATCAGCGACGTGACCACCGACACCAGCGACAGCGCCAGCCACAGCCCCTGTACAGGCAAATCCAGGGATATGATCTGCGCCCCGGCAGCTTTTGGCGCTTTGAGCGTCAACAGGAACAGCGATTTCAGCATTGAGAGCGTCATGATGTTCCCCACCCCGCTTCACGCAGGTTCGACAGCCAGAACCACAGGAACACCGCGATCCAGACAAGCCCGACCAGTTGCAACCCAGGCCCCGGCCCGATGAATCCGGCCACAAGCCCGTGCAGCAAGATCAAAGGGCTGGAGGCCAGGAAGGCCCAGAACAACGCCAGACGGCTGGAATAGCCCCCGCCTGCCCCGCCAAAGACACGCTGTACCAGATGGCTGAAAAACGCGAGCGCATAGAGCACCAGCGGCATCATGAAGACCCACGCCAGCAACGCGCCACCCAAGAGCATGTTCAACTCCTGCCCGCTCAGATGCGCTTCGCGGGCAAGGCGTGGCCACTGGCCGATGAACACCACGACACACCCGGCCATGACGATGGCAAGCGCACGGCCTTCGTGCGGTGGCATCGCCAACAGCCGCCGCATAACGGCCCGCGGCCGCCTGTAGGTGGCCGCGATATCCGTTGTGACCGGCATCAGCCGCGCCGGCGTTCCAGCCAGCCTTCCAGCCGGCCCACGATGGTCTCGCGCAGCGTCTCGTCCTCGATCTCCTCGACCGCCTCGGCCAGAAAGGCCAGCGTCATCAGGTCGGTGGCAATATCCTTGGGAACGCCCCGCGCCCGCAGGTAAAACAGACCGTCCTCGTCGATCGCCCCCGAGGTCGAGCCATGTGAACAGGCCACGTCATCGGCATAGATCTCCAGTTCCGGCTTGGCGTCGAATTCGCTGTCGCCATCCAGCAGCAAGGACTGGCTGATCTGATAGCCATCGGTTTTCTGCGCGCCCTGCTTCACGAGGATCTTGCCTTGAAACACGCCCCGCGCCCCGTTGCGCAGCACCTTCTTGAAAACCTGGCGGCTTTCGCAATTCACCGCATCATGCGTGACGAACACCGTATCGTCATGATGGAAATCCCCGTCGCCCACACAGGCCCCGGCCACATGCGCCACGGCATTGTCGCCGGTCAGTTCCACCACGCATTCGTTGCGCGTCAGCACGCCATTGGCCGTCAGCGTAAAGGTCTTGAACGCGCTTTCCTCACCCAGACGGGCAAAGATATGCGTGGCCGCCCGGCGCTCGTGGTCCCGGCCTTGCGTGCGCACATGATGGAACGCCGCGCCGTCGGCCACTTCGACCTCCATCACCTTGTTGAACCGCGCCGCCGCCGGACCGTTTTCGAGAATGGTCAGGTCCGCACCTTTGTCGAGCTTCACAAGGTGGTGCAGGATCGCATCGGAAGACTCTGATTCATGGTGATAAATCAGGTTGATCGGCTTGCTGGCCCTGCCGGTGACATGGATCACCACGCCATCGCTGGCCAATGCCGTATTCAGCGCGGCCAGAGGGCGTGCCACCGGGTCCTGTCCGCGTTCTTCCAGAACGCCATACAGGTCCTTGGCCCAGTGAATATCCGTTGCGGCAACCTCGGCCAGACGTTCGATGCTTACGCCTTCGAGGGTCAGGTCATCGCTGGCCTCGGCGTCGAAAATCCCGTCGACAAAGACGATTTTCAGACGGTCGACCTCTTTGAAAATCTGGGTTTCGTCCGACTCGAACACCGCCGCCGAAGGCGTTTCCGCCTGCACCAGCGTTTCGGGATTGGTGAATTTCCAGTACTCGTCGCGCCGGTGGGGCAAGCCCATTTCGCGCACGCGTGCCAAGGCCGCGTCACGGGCCGCTTCGGCCCATGACGCCCCCGCCGCTGGCCGGCCAGTCGCCGACAGCCGCGCTTCGGTTGCGTCCAGTTTCGCCTGTGGCAAAGCCATTACGCCACCTCCTCGACCAGATCGGCATACCCGTTCTTCTCGACTTCCAGCGCCAGTTCGGGGCCGCCCGTCTTGACGATCCGGCCATTGGCCATGATGTGCACCACGTCGGGTTTGATATGATCCAGAAGGCGCTGATAGTGGGTGATTACCAGAAACCCGCGACCCTCTTCGCGCAACGCGTTCACACCGTCGGCAACCAGCTTCATCGCGTCCACGTCGAGCCCCGAGTCGGTTTCGTCCAGAATGCACATCTTGGGTTCCAGAAGCGCCATCTGAAGGATTTCGTTGCGCTTCTTTTCACCGCCAGAGAATCCCACGTTCACCGGACGCTTGAGCATGTCGCTGTCGATCTGCAGCGCCTTGGCCTTTTCACGCACCAGCTTGAGGAAATCAGCCGCGCTCATCTCCTCTTGCCCCTTGGCCTTGCGTTGCGCATTCAATGCGGTGCGCATGAAGGTCATGTTGCCGACGCCGGGGATTTCCACCGGATACTGGAACGCCAGGAAAAGGCCCGCCGCCGCGCGCTCTTCCGGTTCCATATCAAGGATGTCTTCCCCATCCAGCGTGGCGCTTCCCTCGGTCACCTCGTAACCGTCGCGCCCCGACAGGACGTAGCTGAGCGTCGACTTGCCCGATCCGTTGGGCCCCATGATCGCATGCACCTTGCCTGCCTCGACAGTCAGGTCCACACCTTTGAGAATGGTCTTTTCCTCGTCTTCAAGATCGACATGCAGGTTCTTGATTTCCAGCATCTTTTTCAGCTCCTCGCTTATGTTCCGTGGCGGCTCAGGGCCGCGTCATCATCTCGATTATCGTCAACAGCCGGTCCGCAGGCACCGCCATCGGCGCAACCTCGAATTCGGCCATCCGTCCGGCCATCACGGGCCGGCCCAGAAACTCCTCTATCCGGTGATAGTGTTTGCGCCGCGCATAATCGTCGACGAACACCCTTACCGGCTTTTGCGTGCGAAAGGCCGTGGCCATCGCACAACCGGCGCGAAACCGGCCATCCACCAGCACCACATCCGGCTGGCGGAACTCGGGCAAATCCCACACTTCGAGCGGATAGCGCGCGTAACGCTGCCATTCGCTGTCCGTCGCGGGATAACCCCATTTTCTGGTCGGGCCGACATCGGACCAGATGACATCCACCTCGGTCCCGTCTGCGGGCGGGCTTTGCGCCAGCCAATCGCGCATCATTTGCGCCCAGTCCCTATCGCTTTCGACCGAGAACACCGATTTCCCCGGCATCTCGGCGGCCATCACCGTAGACCCGCCGGACCCGTATTCAAGGATCACCTGCGCCGCCTCATAGGCCGCGCGCAACCTCTGTGCCTCTGCCTCGGGCAGGGTCAGTTCGGGGCGCGATATGATGGCCGCCTGATCCATCTCAGGCCAGCACGACCGCCGTGCCGCTGGCCGACACCATCAACATCGAATCGCCGACGACCTCGTAATCCAGATCGACCCCCAGAATCGCATCGGCCCCGAGTGCCGCTGCACGCTGTTCCAGCTCGTTCAGGGCGGTGTCGCGGGCATCCTGCAACTTGGATTCATAGGCGCCCGAGCGCCCACCCACTACATCGGTGATCTGGGCAAAGAAATCACGGAACACATTGGCCCCCATGATCGCCTCACCCACCACGATCCCGCGGTATTCCGCGACCTTGCGGCCCTCGATATTTTGCGTTGTCGTGACGATCATGACCGCCCCCTTGTCAGCGGATCGGGCGGGTCCTAGCCCACCGAACCTTCCAGCGAGATGGCAACCAGTTGCTGTGCTTCCATGGCGAATTCCATGGGCAGCGCCTGCAACACATCCTTGCAGAACCCGTTCACCACCAGCGCAACAGCCTCTTCCTCGTCCATGCCGCGCTGACGGCAATAAAACAACTGATCGTCATCCACCTTCGAGGTGGTCGCCTCGTGCTCCACGCGCGACGAGTTGTTCTTGACCTCGATATAAGGCACCGTATGCGCCCCGCATTTATCGCCGATCAGCAAGCTGTCACATTGCGTGTAGTTGCGGCTGTTCTTGGCCTTGGGATGCATGCTGACCAAGCCGCGATACGTATTCTGCGCCTGCCCGGCACTGATCCCCTTGGAGACGATCCGCGAACGGGTGTTCTTGCCCAGGTGAATCATCTTGGTGCCGGTATCGGCCTGCTGCCAGTTGTTTGTGATGGCGATCGAGTAGAATTCGCCCTGGCTGTTGTCCCCGCGCAGAATGCAGGACGGGTATTTCCAGGTCACGGCGCTGCCGGTTTCCACCTGCGTCCACATCACCTTGGCCCGGTCGCCACGACAATCGGCGCGCTTGGTCACGAAGTTGTAGATGCCGCCCTTGCCCTCTTCGTTGCCGGGGAACCAGTTTTGCACCGTGGAATATTTCACCTCGGCGTCTTCCTCGACGACGATCTCGACCACGGCGGCATGAAGCTGCGATTCATCGCGCTGCGGTGCGGTGCACCCTTCCAGGTAGCTGACATAAGACCCCTTGTCGGCGATGATCAGCGTGCGTTCGAACTGACCGGTATTTTCCGCGTTGATGCGGAAATAGGTGCTCAGTTCCATCGGGCAGCGCACACCGGGCGGCACGTACACGAACGACCCGTCCGAGAACACGGCCGAATTCAGCGTGGCGTAAAAGTTGTCGCTGACCGGAACGACCGAACCGAGGTATTTCTTGACCAGTTCGGGGTGTTTCTGGATCGCCTCGGAGATCGAGCAGAAGATCACCCCGGCCTTGGCCAGTTCCTTCTGGAAGGTCGTGCCAACCGAAACCGAGTCGAACACCGCGTCCACGGCCACCTTGCGGCCCTCGGCGGGGGCGTCTTCAGCGCCTTCGACCCCGGCCAGAATCATCTGTTCCTTCAGCGGAATCCCCAGCTTTTCGTAGGTTTCCAGAAGCTTGGGATCCACCTCGTCCAGCGACTTGGGCTTTTCCGCCATGCTCTTGGGGCGGGCATAGTAATACTGTTCCTGGAAATTCACCTCGGGATAATCCAGCATCGCCCAGTCGGGTTCCTTCATCTGCAGCCAGCGCTCGTAGGCCTGCAAACGCCATTCGGTCATCCACTCGGGTTCTTCGTTCTTTTCCGAGATCAGCTTGACGATATCCGCAGTCAGGCCCTTGGGGGCATAATCCATCTCGATATCGGTTTCCCAGCCGTACTTGTACGTGCCGGCCATCTCGCGGACAGCATCCACCGTTTCCTGATCGACGCCTTCTTTGACCTGTGTATCGTCCAGTGCCGCCATATCGGCCCCTCCTTGATCTCGTTTCGCTACGCCGTTCGGGCGCAGTGTTTATTCCAGTGCTTCAGCCATGCCTCGGCAAAGCGTGTCACATCGTCCTGCGTCGTGCCCGGCCCAAGCGAGACCCGGATCGCCGATCCGGCCTCGTCCTCGCTGAACCCCATGGCCTGCAATACACCGCTGGCCCGAACCTTGCCACTCGAACAGGCAGATCCAGCGGAAATGGCGAAGCCAGCAAGGTCCATCGTCATGACCTGCGTTTCCCCTTTCCAGCCGGGCGTGATAAAGCACGACGTGTTGGGAAGACGCGACGCATCTTTCCCGACAAAAATAGTCCCGTTTGCCTCGGCTGCAATGGTATTTTCTAGAATCTTTCTAAATTCTGCCACACGATCCCAGAGTCCACCGGCCAAATCCCGCGCAGCCGCCTCGGCGGCAGCCCCGAATCCGGCTATCCCGATGACGTTTTCGGTTCCCGAACGACGCCCCATTTCTTGCCCGCCGCCCTTGATCAGCGCCTCCAGATCGGTGCCGCGCTTCACGACCAGCGCGCCGATACCTTTTGGCCCGCCCAACTTGTGCGCGGAAATCAGCACCATACGGCAGCCCGACCAGTTGAATGCAACCGGCAGTTTCCCGAACGCCTGCGTCATGTCGCTGACCTCAAGCCCCTCGGGAAGATCCTGCACGATACCGGTTTCCGAATTGGCCTTTTGCAAGACCGAACGCGCCGGATCGTCCACGCTCACACGGCCCAGTGCATCAACCGGCAAATCCGCGTCGATCCACGCCTTGACCGCATCATGTTCCACGGACGCGCCATGCAATCCGCGACCGGCACAGGCCAACGCCGCGGCTTCGGTTGCGCCCGAGGTGAAAATGACGTCCGCGCCCTCGGCCCCGAACGCCGCGGCCACCTGCCCGCGAGCCCGTTCGATCAGGCCCTTTGCCGCGCGCCCCTCGGCATGCACGCTGGACGGGTTGCCCACCAGATCCATCGCCGCGATCATCGCCTCGCGCGCCTCGGGCCGCAACGGGGCGGTTGCGTTGTAATCCAGATAAACCCTGCGCTTCACGGTGCCGGCGTCTTTCCCTTAAACGAATGTCCAAGTGGCCATGGCCCGGCACACCCACCAACGTCAAGAGATACCCGGCCAAACGGCTCCATACTTTTGTCGCCCAACCTCATTCCTCGTCCACCACCGAAAACAATGTCGGCACCGCCGGGCACGGCGCCAGCGTATTGCTCACCACATCGCTCAGCCGGGTCTGGTGCAGGAACACATAGACCTGCGCGCTCAGAGATTCCCACAGCCGGTTGGTCATCGACTGGGCCCGCGATCCGCTCGCCGCGCCCGATGCTCCGGCCCCTTTCTGCAAGGCGCTCACCGTCTCATCGACCGCCGCTAGCACGTCCACCACGCGGATTTCCGATGCGGGGCGCGCAAGGCGATATCCCCCACCGGGACCGCGCACCGACGCCACCAGATCAGCCCGGCGCAGCTTGACGAACAACTGCTCCAGATAGGGCAGCGAAATATCCTGACGTTTCGCGATTTCGCCCAACGTCACCAGCGTATCACTGTCCTGCAATGCGATATCGACCAGCGCGACCATCGCATAACGACCCTTGGTGCTCAGCTTCATGGCCGATTCTCCCGCGAATAGATTGACGCGAGGCCATGCAACCCTTATCTCGCTTGCATCCTCCGGCCCCGGCAGGAAATTTAGAAACGTTCTAAGGTGCTTGACCGATTTCGTCAAGAAAGTCGCGCACCAACATACGGAGAATGAGGCTCTATGCCAGAGGTTATCTTTCCCGGCCCCGAAGGCCGTCTTGAAGGACGCTATCACCCGCAACGCGAAAAGGACGCCCCGATCGCGATCGTGTTGCATCCGCACCCGCAGTTCGGCGGGACGATGAACAACAAGGTGGTCTATAACCTCCACTACGCGTTCTACAACATGGGCTTCACCGTTCTGCGCTTCAACTTCCGCGGCGTCGGACGCAGCCAGGGGGAATACGATCAGGGCGTGGGTGAACTCAGCGATGCGGCCTCGGCGCTCGACTACCTGCAATCCATGAACAACAACTCCAAGCATTGCTGGGTCGCGGGCTTTTCCTTCGGCGCATGGATCGGCATGCAACTCCTGATGCGCCGCCCGGAAATCACCGGTTTCGTTTCGGTTTCGCCGCCCGCGAACATGTACGATTTCTCGTTCCTTGCCCCCTGCCCCTCGTCCGGGTTGATCATCAACGGCACCGCCGACCGTGTGGCGCCTCCTGCGGACACCACCACGCTGGTCAACAAGCTGCACGAGCAGCAGGGCATCACCATCACCCACGAAGAACTCGAAGGCGCGGATCATTTCTTCAAGGAGCCGCACATGGACACGATGATCGACACGGTCACCGGGTACGTGAAGCGCCGCCTGACAGAAAATACCCGCTGATCCGATGGGCGTTACCGAGGATCTCGCCGACGAACTGGCGCTGGATGTGCTGAAATACATCGACGCCACCGGCGACGAACAGATCGTCGCGGATATGGTCAAGGTGCTGGGGGCCACGTCCCAGACCGCGGAGGAGGCATTCCTGACCTCGCTGCGGGTGCGCCGCGCCAACGTCAAGGCGCGCAAGCTGTTGCTGGACCGCGCCAGGGCGTTCAAGGAAGACACCAAAGCCAAGGCAGAGCAGGCCCCGAAAGAATGAGCGATGTGTCGCGTCTCGACGCGCAGATGGCCTTCCTGACCGAGGCCTGCCGCCTGAAATCCGTGATCCGCGCCAACACGCTTTGCGACGGGTCACGCTATGAAAACTCGGCGGAACACAGCTGGCACCTGGCGCTGTATGCGCTGATTCTGGGCGAACATTCACCTGACGGGGTCGATCCTGCGCGCGTGATCAGAATGCTGATCCTGCATGATCTGGTGGAAATCGACGCAGGCGATACACCGATCTATGCGCAGGCCGACCGCGCGGCTGTCGCCGCCGCCGAGCAGGCCGCCGCCGACCGCATTTTCGGTCTTTTGCCAGCGGATCAGGCTGCGAACCTTCGCGCTCTTTGGGACGAATTCGAAACGGCGGAAAGCCCCGACGCCAGATTCGCCAAGGCGCTCGACCGTTTCCAACCGCCCAATCAGAACCTCGCGTCAGATGGCATCAGCTGGCGCGACCACAACGCCACACTGGACAAGGTCGAAACCCGTGTCGGCACGCCCATCACCCGAGGGGCCCCGGCCCTCTGGGATTGGATCGCCCCAAAAATCCGCGACTGGTTCGCCCGCAACGGCTGAGATTACGGCCTGATAAGTGGCACCTGCGGCGCGGTATCCTCGGGAAGCAACCCCGACAGTCGCGGATCGGGTGCGATCTCGATCTCGCGGGCATAGGGCGTGAACCCGCTGCGCCGATAGAAATCCAGAGCCGCCGGATGATCCAGCGTACAGGTATGAACGTGAAACCGAGCAATACCTTCTGCCCAGGCAAGCCGGATCGCGCGGTTCATCAGCCAGCGCCCGGCACCGCCGCCAACCGCCTCCGGCGCCAATCCGAAATAGGCCAGTTCGCAATCGCCATGCTGGCGAAAATCCAGTTCCAGCAGGCCGACCTCCTCCGTGCCATCCCTGACCACGTAAACATGCACCCGCTCGTCGCTCAGGATCGTGCGTAACTCGTCCCGGTCCATCACCAGCCGACCGAACCAAAGCCACGGCGCGCCGACCTTGCGGAAAAGATTCAGATACCAGTGGGACTCGGGCGCAGTCACGCGCGCCAGGTCCAGCGGCAGATCGGCCTCGGGCCGCTGCGCCGCCTCGGCGCACATCTCCAGATGCGTCACGACCGAGGCCGTGTGCCCCGCCGGAACCGCATGCAACCCGTCCTCAAGCATTCTTCTTCGCCTTCTTCTTTTCCGCCACGACCTTTTCGGCCAGATCGCGGGCGATCGCGAACGCGCCCTTGATCTTGTCGCTGTCCTTGCGCCAGTCGCGGCGCACCACGATCTTGTTGTCGCGCACCTTGGCCAGCCCGTTCTGCGCGGTGATGAACTCGACCAGCCCCTGCGGTGAGGCGAACTTGTCGTTATGGAACTGGATCGTCGCCCCTTTCGGCCCGCCGTCCAGCTTGGCGATCCCGGCCTTCTTGCACATGGCCTTGATCCGAACGACCAGCATCAGGGTGTTGACCTCCTTGGGCAGCTTGCCGAAACGGTCGATCAACTCGGCGGCGAAACCTTCCAGTTCGACCTTGCTGTGCAGGCCGGACAGACGCCGATAGAGGCCAAGGCGCACATCCAGATCGGGCACGTACTCCTCGGGGATCAGCACCGGCACACCCAGATTGATCTGCGGCGCCCACTGGCCGTCCTCTTCGGTCAGGCCTTCCAGCTCGCCCGTCTTGATCCTGGCAATCGCGTCTTCCAGCATCGACTGGTAGAGCTCGTAACCGACATCGCGCATCTGGCCCGACTGTTCCTCGCCCAGCAGGTTGCCCGCCCCGCGAATGTCCAGGTCCTGGCTGGCCAGCGTGAAGCCAGCCCCCAGGGTATCGAGCGATCCCAGAACCCGCAGCCGCTTTTCCGCCGCCGGGGTCAGGCGCATGCGCGGCTTGGTCGTCAGATAGGCATAGGCACGGGTTTTCGCGCGCCCCACCCGGCCCCGGATCTGATAAAGCTGGCTGAGGCCGAACATATCCGCGCGGTGCACGATCATCGTGTTCGCCGTCGGAATATCGAGCCCCGATTCGACAATCGTGGTGGCCAGCAGCACATCGTATTTGCCGTCGTAAAAGGCGTTCATGCGGTCATCCAGCTCGCGCGCGGCCATCTGGCCATGCGCCACCACATAGGAGACCTCGGGCACCTGTTCTTTCAGGAACTCCTCGATCTCGCGCAGATCGCTGATGCGCGGCACCACATAGAAGCTCTGCCCGCCGCGATAATGTTCGCGCAACAAGGCCTCGCGGATCGTGACCGTATCGAATTCACTGACATAGGTCCGGATCGACAGGCGGTCGACCGGCGGTGTGCCGATGATCGACAGATCGCGCACCCCGGACAGCGACAATTGCAAGGTGCGCGGAATCGGCGTCGCGGTCAGCGTCAGGACGTGAACGTCGCTGCGCAACTGCTTCAGCCGTTCCTTGTGCCCCACGCCGAACCGTTGTTCCTCGTCGATGACCAGCAGGCCGAGGTTCTTGAAGCGGATTCCCTTTGCCAGCAACGCATGGGTTCCCACGACGATATCCACCTCGCCCCTGGCCAGCCCCTCGCGGGTCAGGCTGGCGTCTTTCTGGGTCACGAAACGCGACAGGGGCCGCACATTGACGGGAAAGCCACGGAACCTCTCGGCGAAACTCTGGTAATGCTGGCGCGCCAGCAGCGTGGTCGGTGCGATCACCGCCACCTGCATCCCCGCCATCGCCGCGACAAAGGCCGCGCGCATCGCCACCTCGGTCTTGCCAAAGCCCACATCGCCGCAAATCAGCCGGTCCATCGGGCGGCCCGCATCGAGATCGCTCAGAACGTCCTCGATCGCGCGCAACTGATCGTCGGTTTCGGTATAGGGGAAGCGGGCGGAAAACTCCTCCCAGGCGTGGTGCTCGGGTTCCAGCACCGGTGCCTTGCGCAACTCGCGTTCGGCGGCGATGCGGATCAGCCGGTCGGCCATCTCGCGGATGCGTTCCTTGAGCTTGGCCTTCTTGGCCTGCCACGCCCCGCCGCCCAGCTTGTCCAGCAACCCCTCATCATGGCCGTACTTGCTCAGCAGTTCGATATTCTCGACCGGCAGGTACAGCTTGGAGCCTTCGGCATATTCCAGCAGCAGGCACTCATGCGCCGCCCCCGCCGCGCTGACCACTTCCAGCCCCTGATAGCGGCCGACGCCATGATCCACATGCACCACCAGATCGCCGGACGACAACGCCTGCGCCTCGGTCAGGAAATTCTCGGCCCGGCGGCGTTTCCTGGGTGACCGGATCAGGCGATCCCCCAGAACATCCTGCTCGGCAATCACCGTCAGGTTCGGTGCCTCGAACCCGTGTTCCAGAGGCCAGACCGCCAGATGCAGCCCCCGTGATCCGATGCGCGTCGCGTCCCCCACCGTGACGGGGCCGATCAGCCCTTCGTCCTCCAGCAGCCCCTCAAGACGCTCACGCGCGCCCTCGGAATAGCTGGCCAGCAACACCGGCCCTTCGGCCATGCGCGCCTCGATATGGTCTTTCAGGGCCCCGAACAGGCTCAGGTTTTCGTTCTGCCGCTCGGGGGCAAAGTTCCGCCCGATCCGCCCGCCCGCGTCGATCACACCCGGCCCGGTGGCCTGCGGCAATGCGGAAAACTGCAATACCCGGCATGCGGAAACCGCATCCTGCCACGCGCCATCGTCCAGATACAGCAACCCCGGCGCGACGGGTTTGTAAACGGTGTCCTCACGGCTTTTCTGCTTGAGGGCGTGCAGACGCGCCTCGTATTGATCGGCGATGCCGTCCCACCGCGCCAGCCGCGCCGGGGTCACCTGATCGTCCAGCGTTACGGTCGCTCCGGGAAGGTAGTCGAACAGCGTTTCCAGCCGCTCATGGAAAAACGGCAGCCAGTGTTCGATACCGGCATGCTTGCGCCCCGCGCTCACGGCTTCGTAAAGCGGATCGTCGGTGCCCGCCGCGCCGAACTCGATCCGGTAATTCTGCCGGAACCGGGTGATCGCAGCCTCGTCGAGGATCACTTCGCTGACCGGGGCCAGTTCGATCTGATCCAGCTTTTCGGTGGTGCGTTGCGTGGCCGGGTCGAACCTGCGAATACCGTCCAGAACATCCCCGAACAGATCCAGCCGCACCGGGCCGCTTTCGCCCGGCGGGTAGATGTCGATGATGCCGCCGCGCACCGCGTAATCTCCGGGCTCCATCACCGTGGGGGCTTGCGCAAACCCCATACGCACCAGAAACGCCCTCAGCGCCTCTTCGTCGATCTGGTGATCGACGCGGGCGATGAACGCGGCCCCTTTCAGAACGTCGCGCGCCGGAACGCGCTGTGTGGCGGCGTTGAGCGTGGTTAGCAGCACGAATTGCTGGGGCATCCCGTGCACCAGCCCCGCCAGCGTGGCCATGCGCGCCGCCGAGATATCGGCATTGGGTGACATCCGGTCGTAAGGCAGGCAATCCCAGCCCGGAAAACGGATCACCGGCATATCCGGGGCAAAAAACAGCAGCGCATCGGCCATCGCCACCATGCGCTTGTCATCGCGCGCGATATGGGCCACGGGCCCGCCCTGCCGGGCGACCTCGTCAAGGATCAGCCGCGCATCGAAACCCTCGGGCGCGCCGCCCACTGTGATATGGTCAGAACCGCTCATGCACAGCCCGATACCCGGCCCCGGCGCAAGGTGCAACCGCGCCCTGCCTCAGCCGCCCAGCACACCCACGCTCATGTTCTGGAGCATGCCCCACATGGCCGTGATAAAGATCGAAACCATGCCGATGATCTGCGTGACGATCCGCTGGCGGTTCATCTGCCTGTAAAGCGATGCGCCTTCCAGCGCCTGCACCCGGATCTTGCGGGCGCTCAGGAACGAGGCCAGCCCCACCAGGCTCATCGGGAATCCCATCAGGAACAACGCCTGAGAGATTTCCTTGCCATAGACGAACCCGGTCAGGGCCAGTACTGTCAGGGCGAAACAAACGAAACCGGCAATCAGTAGCCCGGATTCATGAACGATATAAAGAATCCTGTTGGTGTTGATCCGCACCATGTCGTGCAGGTCGATCACGCTCTGATCGAGCGCGTCTTTCTTGCGCGCGCGCAGCACCATGTCCCAGGGCACGCCCAGCACCCAATGACTGGTCGAAGACCACAACACCGCAAGCGCGATCCAGAACCAGAGGTTGCTGAAACTGCGCATGTCGATAAGCTCGAAAACCGTTTCGTACCAATCCACTGCAAAGGGCCCTGATTTGCTTTTCGCCTCTCATAGCGCCGTGGCGCGTCAATTCCTACCCTTGAGATGTGCGAATTTCCATGCCACTGACATGGCGGAACGATTTTGAAGGCCCGCCATGAAAACCACCCAAGCCGCCTTTCCCGCCACCCGCCTGCGCCGCCCGCGCCGCACCCCCGCCATACGCGCCCTCGTGGCCGAGAATGCGCTGACCCCGGCCGATCTGATCTGGCCGGTCTTCGTGCGCGACGGCGAAGGCATAGAAGAACCCGTCCCCTCGATGTCCGGCGTCGTCCGGCGCAGCGTCGACAAGGTGGTGGAGGCCGCAAAAGAGGCACAGGCGCTCGGCATTCCGGCCATCTGCCTGTTTCCCTATACCGGCAGCGCCAACCGCACGTCGGACTGCGCCGAGGCGTGGAACCCCGACAACCTGTCCAACCGCGCCACGCGCGCCATCAAGGCCGCCGCGCCAGGCCTTGCGGTGATGACGGACGTGGCACTCGATCCGTATTCGGATACCGGGCATGACGGCTTTGTCGTGGACGATGAGATCATCAACGACGAAACGGTCGAGGCACTGGTCAAACAGGCCCTCAGCCAGGCCGAGGCGGGCGTGGACATCATCGGGCCGTCGGACATGATGGACGGGCGCATCGGCGCGATCCGCACGGCCTTGGAAACCGCGGGCCACCGCAACGTGATGCTGCTCAGCTATGCGGCGAAATACGCCAGCGCCTTTTACGGCCCCTTCCGCGATGCCGTGGGCGCATCGGGCGCGCTCAAGGGCGACAAGGCGACCTACCAGATGAACCCGGCCAACAGCGACGAGGCGATGCGCTGCGTGGCGCGCGACCTGTCGGAAGGTGCCGACATGGTGATGGTCAAGCCCGGCATGCCCTATCTGGATATCTGCCGCCGGGTCAAAGACGAATTCGCCGTGCCGACCTTTGCCTACCAGGTCTCGGGCGAATACGCGATGATCCAGGCCGCCGCGCAAAATGGCTGGATCGACGGCGACCGCGCCATGATGGAAAGCCTGATGGGCTTCAAGCGCGCCGGCTGCGACGGGGTGCTGACCTATTTCGCTCCGCTGGCGGCCCGTGTGCTGAACGGCTGAAGGTTTCCACGTTGGCAAGCCCTTGCGCACCCGCGCAAAGACGGGTGACACGGCGGAAATCCGCCCGTATACTGATGCGCGACCGGCATGATAAAAGGCCGGCCCCAATGTCAGGAAATGAACAGGCAATATCATGAGCAATATTTCGCGACGCGGATTCACGCTTGGTGTGCTGGCGGGCACCCCTCTTCTGGCCGCCTGCGGCAACGGCGTGGGCACCAACAACGCACAGAAAATCGACGCGCGCGTCGATACCACATTGAATTATCTCTACTCGACCTACCCCAATACCCGCGATCTGGCCGCGAAATCCACCGGTATGCTGGTCATGCCGCTGGTGACCGAGGCCGGGTTCATGTTCGGCGGGGGCTATGGCCGCGGGGCCTTGCAGATCAATAACAGCACGGTCGATTATTATTCCGCCACCAAGGGCAGTGTCGGGCTCCAGATCGGCGCACAGCAATTCGCGCATGTCCTGTTTTTCATGACCCAGGACGCGCTCAGCCGCTTCCGCCGGTCCTCGGGCTGGGTTGCGGGCGCGGATATCGAATACGTGTTCAACGACAAGGGTGAAAACCTGCGCGCCGACACCACGACCAGCACCGCACCGGTCGTCGCCGTGATCTTCGGACAGGCCGGCGCCATGGCGGGCGTGTCGCTGGAAGGCATGAAATACAACCGGATCATTCCCTGATCCTTGGCTTGAGGGGGCCTTGCCCCCTCGCCGCTTCTGCGCTGCCCGTCAATGCAGCGTGAACTCTCCGACCACATTGCGCCACTCTCCGGGGGCGATCAGTTTGCGGTGATTGAACCGCACCGAATGAAGCGGACCGTCGATTTCCTCCTGCCAGAACTCCACGAACTCGAACAGCCGGGGATGATCCGGCGCGATGTCGTAATCCTGCCAGATGAACGTGTTCAGCACATGCGCGTAATCGGGCATGTGATAGAAAAATTCCGCCGTGGTCAGCCCATAGCCTTTCAGCAGCATTTCGGTTTCGGACATCTCCATTGTTTGCGCTCCTGTTGCCTGCTTTTTCTCGTTGTTCTCAAATCATGCCACAAGGAAATTACTTTTCAATAAAAACAGTGTGTTAGCAGGCAGCGCAGAAGGCTGCCAAATGGCGGGGATGACAGCCATTGCACCCAATATCCGCCCTCTGATATAGTCTCCACAACAATATATAGACCCCCAGACACAGGACGGGCACCAACGTGAACGACACGCCGCAACCCCCTGAAAACGAAGACGAAACGCCGCCAGAGCGCCCTCAGTACGACGGACCGACGATCTCGATCTCGGACGAGATGAAAACGTCCTATCTGGATTACGCCATGTCGGTGATCGTCAGCCGGGCGATCCCGGATCTGCGCGACGGGCTGAAACCGGTGCATCGGCGCATCCTCTATGCGATGCACGAAACCGGCAACACGCATGACAAGCCCTATCGCAAATCCGCGCGTCCCGTCGGGGATGTCATGGGTAAATATCACCCCCACGGCGACAGCGCGATTTACGATGCCCTCGTGCGGATGGCGCAGGATTTCTCGATGTCCCTGCCCTTGCTCGACGGTCAGGGCAACTTCGGCTCGATGGACGGCGATAACCCCGCCGCCATGCGCTATACCGAGGTGCGCATGGACAAACCGGCACAGGCGCTGCTGGCCGATATCGAAAAAGACACCGTCAATTTTCAGGACAATTACGACGGCAAGGATCTCGAACCCACGGTCCTGCCCGCGCGTTTTCCCAACATGCTGGTCAACGGGGCCGGCGGTATCGCCGTGGGCATGGCCACCAACATCCCGCCGCACAATCTGGGCGAGGTCTGCGATGCCACGCTGGCCCTGATCGACAACCCCGATCTCAGCTCCGAAGAGCTGATCGACTACGTGCCCGGCCCCGATTTTCCCACCGGCGGCATCATGCTGGGCCGCTCCGGCGCGCGCAAAGCCTATCTCGAAGGGCGCGGCAGCGTGGTGATCCGTGCGAAAACCCGTGTCGAGGAAATCCGCAAGGATCGCTACGCCATCGTCATCGACGAAATCCCCTATCAGGTGAACAAGGCCGCGATGATCGAGAAGATCGCGGAAACCGTGCGCGAGAAACGCGTTGACGGGATCAGCCACGTTCAGGACGAATCCGACCGCCACGGCGTGCGCGTGGTTGTCGAACTCAAGCGCGACGCCACCGCCGAGGTGGTGCTGAACCAGCTTTTCCGCTTCACCCCGATGCAAACGCATTTCGGCTGCAACATGCTGGCCCTGAACGGCGGCCGCCCCGAGCAACTGACTCTGCGCAAGTTCCTGACTTCCTTCATCACCTTCCGAGAAGAGGTTGTCGCCCGGCGCACCGCGTTCGAGTTGCGCAAGGCGCGCGACCGCAGCCATATCCTGTGCGGTCTGGCCGTGGCCGTCAGCAATGTCGATGAAGTCGTCGCCACCATCCGCGCCTCGGCCGATGCCGCCGAAGCGCGCGAAAAGCTGATGACGCGCCGCTGGCCTGCGGGCGATATCCTCGAATATATCGCGCTGATCGACGATCCCACGCACAAGGCCAATGACGACGGCACCTACAACCTGTCCGAAACGCAGGCCCGTGCCATCCTTGAGTTGCGCCTCCAACGCCTGACCCAGTTGGGCGTCAAGGAAGTCACCGACGAGTTGCAGGAACTGGCGGCCAAGATCAAGGAATACCTTGCCATTCTCGCCAGCCGCGAACGCATCATGGGCATCATCGCCGATGAGTTGCGCGAGGTGAAAGACCAGTTCGCCGTGCCTCGCCGCACCGAGATCGTCGACTGGTCGGGCGACATGGACGACGAAGACCTGATCGAACGCGAAGACATGGTCGTGACGGTCACCCAGGGCGGTTATATCAAGCGCACCGCGCTGGCCGATTTCCGCGCGCAGAAACGCGGCGGCAAGGGGCTGTCGGGCATGGCCACCAAAGAAGAGGATGTTGTCACCACCCTCTTCGTGGCCAACACGCATACGCAGCTTCTGTTCTTCACCACCGACGGGATGGTCTACAAGCTCAAGACATGGCGCCTGCCGCTTGGCGGGCGCACTTCCAAGGGCAAGGCCATCGTCAACATCCTGCCCATCCCGCAGGGCGTGTCGATCGCCGCGATCATGCCGGTGGACCGCCCCGAAAAGGAATGGGACGACCTGCAGATCGTCTTTGCCACCACGGCGGGCGATGTGCGCCGCAACGCGCTGTCGGATTTCACCAACGTGAAACGCAACGGCAAGATCGCGATGGACCTGCCCGAAGGGGTCGAGATGGTCAATGCGCGCATCTGCACCGAGGATGACGACGTGATGCTGGTCACCGACTCGGGCCGCGCGATCCGTTTCCCCACGACCGAGGTGCGCGTATTCAAGGGCCGCAAATCCACCGGCGTGCGCGGCATCCGCCTGCAAGGCGACGACCGGGTCGTGTCGATGTCGGTCATTGGCCATTTCGAAGCCACGGCAGACGAACGCGCCGCCTATCTGAAAATGCGCCGCGCCCTGGCCGGTGCCCCCGATGACGGGGAAGACGCGGATGCGCCCGCAGGCGATTTGCCCGCCGAACGGTTCGAGGAGATGCAGGCGGCTGAAAACCTGATCCTGACCATCACCGCCAATGGCTCCGGCAAGCTCAGCTCCAGCCACGATTATCCCGTGCGCGGACGTGGCGGCATGGGCGTGCAGGCCATGGACAAGGCGATGCGTGGCGGGACGCTGGTGGCCTCTTTCCCGGTTTCTCTGGAAGATCAGATCATGCTGGCCACATCGCGCGGACAGTCGATCCGCGTGCCGATCGACGGCATTTCCTTCCGCTCCCGCAGCGCGGGCGGGGTCAAGGTGTTCGACACCCGCAAGGGCGAAGAGGTCGTCAGCGTCGCATGGATCGCCGATCAGGGCGAGGACGACGAAACCGATCTGGAGCCGATCGAAACCGGCGACACGACCGAAGGCTGACGCCCACCCATAGTCCACACCGGAATATCGGCACAAAAACGCCCCGCAGGTTTTTCCGCGGGGCGTTTTACTGTCCGGCCTGAGTCCTGTGTCAGATGTTGCTGACCGTATTGCCGAACCCGACCACATTGCCCAACAATCCGAGAATCGTCCGCACGGCGTTGACCGGCGATTCCGTCGCCAGGATCGTATCGCCCGGATGGATATCGAACTGACGCGCCGCGAACAAACCGTCGGCACTGGTCAGATCGAGGGTGAAAACAACTTGCTGCATGTCGGGTCCGTCCATGCCCGGGGTCAGATCCCCGGCCTTGTAATCCCGCAGGATCAGCACGCCCTCGGGATTGGCGCGATTGGCCTCCAATCCCCCCATGGCCGACAAGGCCTCCATCACGCTCATGGTTTCCTTTTCGAAGTAAAGCAATTGCTGGCGTCCGGCCGCGCCCAGCACGTTGAAACTGCGTTCGTCCTCGACGATGGTGATCTGATCACCGCCACGCACCCTGACATTGCTGTCCGCATCGGCCAGCAAATCGCGCGCAAGAATGTCATAGGTCTTGCCGCCGCGTTGCAGGCGTACCAAGGGGTTGCGCAATTCGTCCTTGATGCCGCCGCTTTGCGCGATCACGCTCAAAATACCCGTATTCCGCGATTCAAGGCCGACACGTCCGGGGGCCCCTACGCCGCCGACCACATCGACCGAGTTGTTGCGCCCCTCGACAACCGCAAGCTGCACCTGTGCCGACGATGCGATCGCTTCCAACCGTTCCTGCAAACGGTCACGCGCCGCATCCTGCGTCAGTCCGCGAACCGAAACATCGCCGACATAGGGCATGAAAATCTTGCCCGAGGACGATACCGTCATCGGCGGCATTTCGGTCAGTTTGGTGCCGTCGCCCGCCAGAAGAGAGTTTTCCTGATTGTCCCAGACAACGATCTGCAACGTGTCGCCGGTCTGAATCACGGACGAATCGGGCCCCCGGCGATCGCTGAACCAGTGATAATGCCCGGTCCAGCCGGTCACCGGCCATCGGGACAACACCGGTACGTCATTGCGGGTCACCTTGACCACCTGAAAACTGGGCTCTTTCACCCTGCTTTCACTCACGACTTCCGATTGAATGGCTGCCCCGCGCGGCAAACTGCATCCCGCCACGCTCAACGCGACAGTAACACTCAAAACGGCTCGACCGAATAATTGCACATTAACCCCCGGGTTGAATTGCAGCATGTTCACTAAACCGATTACAGGATATTAGACAAACGGAATTTTATCTCGTTCAGGTTGAGTGAGTCGCCATGTGCAAATCGAAACGGCCACATTGTCCGCTTCTGTTGACCGGCGCCTCGGGCCGCCTGGGCGTTCTGTTGCGACAGGTCTGGCAGAACCATCCCGGCCTGCCGCGCGCGCATTTCGTGTCGCGCAACGCCGGCGCCGATTCCCGATGGTCTCCGGGGCACGTGACCCGAACGCTACCCCGATGCGACACTCTGATCGCCCTTTGGGGTGTCACCGCTGGTGCGTCCGAAGCGCTCGCTCTCAATTCCGCACTCGCCGTCGCGGCACATGATCTGGCAAAAGACCTTGGCGCAATGCGTGTGCTGCACCTGTCCTCGGCGGGCGTGTACGGCCCCGGCACCGGCCTGACCGAAGCGAGTACGCCCAATCCAGTCACGGAGTACGGACATGCGAAACTCAGGATGGAAGAGCGCATCGCCGCCTTGCCTGCGATTGACGGGATCACGCATTGCTGCCTGCGTCTGGCCAATGTCGTCGGCGCGGACAGCCTCGCGCCCGGATTGAACGGGACGAAGCCGATAGAACTGGACAAGTTCCCTGACGGTCATAGTCCACGGCGCAGCTATATCGCCCCCGGTATGCTGGCGCAGGTCCTGACCGGACTGGCCGCCCTGCCCCTGCACACGTTGCCGTATGTCCTGAACGTCGCGGCCCGCAGTCCGGTGAATATGGCAGACCTGGTGCGTTCCGCGGGACGCAGGATCGCATGGAGCCCGGCGCCGGACCATGCGGTGCAGAATGTTACCATCGACACCTCGCAACTGGCCGCTTTGCTGCCCCGTGTCCCTATTGATGCCGATGCGGACAGGATGATCGCCGACTGGAAAACGCCGGAAGGGGCGACACCATGACAGCCGGTAAACGCGCGACGGATATCGTTCTGGCCCTGTTGCTCGGGGTGATCCTGCTGCCGGTGATCTTGGCCATCGCGCTCGTCATTCTGGTTCGCGACGGCAGGCCGGTCCTTTACCTGTCCGAAAGAATGAAAACCCCCTCAGAGCCTTTCACCCTGCTGAAGTTCCGCACGATGACGACAACACGGAACGACAGGGGTGTCTCTGGCGGAGACAAAACCACACGCATCACGCCAACCGGCCATATCCTGCGCCGCACCCGCCTAGACGAGCTGCCGCAACTCCTCAACATCCTGCGCGGCGATCTCAGCTTTGTCGGCCCCCGTCCCCCGTTGTGCGCGTATGTCGAAAAGCACCCCGATATTTATGTCCGGGTTCTGCGCAGCCGTCCCGGTGTAACGGGGCTGGCCACCTTGCGCTATCACCGCACCGAAGAACGTCTGCTATCCGCTTGCCGTACTACCGCGGAAACCGATGCGATGTACTCCCGGCGGTGCGTTCCCGCCAAGGCTCGCCTCGACATGATATGGGCCGCGAATCGAACCCTTTGCTTTGACGCCGCACTGATGATCGAAACCGCCGCCAGGGTCTTTCAAAGTGTTGGCAAACACTCTGATTCCGATTAGGCACAGCGCCACGCGCTTAGAATCCCGCTGCGACCCGGATAGCCGGAATTTCTGGCTATTTTTCGCCACCGAATACCACCTTGGGTTGCACTCCATAACCGTAAAAATCTATAAGTAAATCACCGTTCACGTTTTCTAAACGTTTCAATGTTGATCCTTTTACGAGTTGGGCCGCGTTGTCTTTTCCCCACGGAAAAGTTCCGAGCCTCGGGAGAATGAAGAGTGCTATACCAGCTTCTCACGCGCCTTGATCGCCCCCGAAAGAACGCCTTGCTGCTGGGGCTGGACATCTGCCTTATCGGCGTGGCCTTCCTTCTTGCGATCCTCGTCCTGTTCGGCCCCGACGCCCCGGCGCAGATCGCCGATCCGCTCGTCCTGGCCGAAGCCGGCTTTCTCATGGCTGGCGGCGGCGTCGCGATTCTGGCCCTTGGCCTGCACCGGATCAAGTTGAACGCTTATGAGATTCAGGGGTTTCACGATACCGCACTGGTGGCCGCGCTGGTGGGCGCGTTCGGTATCGTCGCTTCGCTCGTCTTGCAAAACGACCTGCCGCCCCATGTCTTTGCCGTGGCAGGAATGCTGTTCCTCATTCTCAGTGTCGCCAGCCGCCTTCTGTTGCGGCAACTGGTTCTCAAGCTCTATCGCGACAATACGCAGCGGCGGCGCATTCTGATCTACGGTGCCGGCCAGACCGGGCAGCAACTGGCCTCCGCGCTCAGTACCGATGACGCCTTGCAGGCTGTCGCCTTTGTCGATGACGACCGACGCCTGCAAGGGCTCGCCATCGCGGGGCTGCGGGTCTATCCGGCCAATGACGTTCCGGCCCTGGTCGCTCAGCACCGCATCGACAGAATCGTGCTCGCCATGCCGAGCGCCAGCGAAACGGTTCAGGTCGATATCCGCCGGCGTCTGGCGGATACCGGATGCGAGGTGCATATCCTGCCCTCCTTTTGCGATCTGGTGGACAAAACGGCACGGCGTCCGCTCGACACCCGCCCGCTGGACCTCGATAACATTCTCGGCCGGAATCGCCTGGAACAGGAACTGCCCGGTGTCAGCCTCAGTTATCGCGGCGCAAGCATCCTGGTGACGGGTGCAGGTGGCTCCATCGGGTCCGAACTGAGCCGGCAGTTGATTTCCTGCACACCTCGTAGGTTGATTCTGCTCGATCACAACGAATTGGCGCTCTTCGAGATCGACCGCCAGTTGCGCGCCTTCAATTCCGATGTCGAAATCGTGACGATCCTCGGCTCTGTCTGTGATGCGGCCCTGATGAAAGAGGTCATGGACAACCATGACATCAACATCGTTCTGCACGCCGCAGCTTACAAACATCTCCCGATGGTCGAGGAAAACGCACTTGCGGGGATGCGCAACAACGTCCTTGGCACCAAGACCGTGGCCGATGCCGCACGCGAAGCAAACGTCGATCGGTTCATTCTGGTCTCCACCGACAAGGCGGTGCGTCCCAAGTCCATGATGGGCGCGTCCAAGAGATTCGCAGAGCTTCTGGTGCAGGATCTGGCCACGCGCTCCACGACGACGCGGTTTTCGATGGTGCGATTCGGTAATGTTCTGGGGTCTTCCGGCTCGGTCCTGCCGCTGTTCCGGGAACAGATCGCCAATGGCGGCCCGGTCACCCTGACCCATACCGACGTGACGCGCTATTTCATGACCATCCCCGAAGCCGTGCGGCTGGTCCTGCTGGCGGGCTCGTTCACCTATGGCGGCGATGTGTTCGTGCTCGATATGGGCAAACCCGTTCTCGTGCGCGACATCGCCCACCGCATGATCGAGCAGGCCGGGCTGACCGTGCGCACTGCCCAAAACCCCGGTGGCGACATTGAAATCAAGGTCACTGGGTTGCGCCCCGGCGAGAAACTGCACGAAGAATTGTTGATCGGCTCGGACATGCTGACCACCCCGCACCCCAAGATTCTGCGCGCGCAGGAAAGCCACCTGTCGGAACTCGAAATGGCCAAGGCCCTGTCCGACCTGCGCAAGGCGATCGAGACCCGCAATCTGGCCCTGCTGAACGATACGCTGACACAGTGGATCGAAACCGCCCCGCAGAAGCCCGCCATTCAGATGGTGGTGGCCGAGTAGATCGCCCCGGCGCTCCTCAGCCGGGATAAAGCGCGCCGAACTTGTCTTCCAGATATGCCATCAACGGCTCTGCGCCCGGCATTTCTCCGCCACAGGCCCGCGCGATCAGATCTTGCGGCGGATAGAGCCCGCCATGCCTCTGCACAGCCTGGTGCAACCACTCAATCGCCGGGGTCGGGTCGCCATTGGCCAGATGCGTCTCCAGGTCGGGCACCTCCCGGCGCAAAGCGGCGTACAGACAGCCCGCATAGACATTGCCAAGCGCATAGGTTGGAAAATACCCGAACAGCCCGACCGACCAGTGCACATCCTGCAACACCCCGTTGGCCGCACCCGTCACCGGATAGCCGAAATCGGCCTCGAACCGGTCATTCCAGGCCGCCTCCAGATCGGGCACCGCCAGATCGCCCGCGATCAGCGCACGCTCCAGATCGAAACGCAGCATGACATGCAGGTTATACTGCACCTCGTCCGCCTCGGTGCGGATATAACCGCGATGCAGCCGGTTGACCGCCCTATAGAACGCCTCGGGCCCATCCACACCGATTTCACCGAAGGTATCGCGCATCCGGCCATAGAGGAATTCGCAAAAGGCGCGGCTGCGGCCCAACTGGTTTTCATAGATGCGGCTCTGGCTTTCGTGCACGCCCATCGACACGCCTTGCCCCACCGGGGTCAGGTGATAGGCGCGGTCGATCCCCTGCTCGTAACAGGCATGCCCGACCTCATGGATCGTCGAATAGAGGCAATTGAACGGGTCGTCCGGCACGGTCCGGGTGGTGATACGCACATCCTCGCCCGAGCCGGAACTGAACGGATGCACCGCCTTGTCGATCCGCCCGCGCGTCAGGTCGTAGCCGAACCGTTCAGCCAACTCGCGCGACAGCGCCATTTGCGCAGCCTCATCGAACGTACCACTTACCTCTGGCGTATCGGCCCCGTTCAACGCCTGCGCCCGCAGCGCCACCAGGCGGGGACGCATCTCGTCGAACATGGCCTGCAACTGCGCCGCGCTCGCGCCCGGCTCGTAATCGTCCAGCAACGCATCATAAAGGCTTGTGTCGCTGCCCCCGGCCAGCGCGGCGGCCTCTTCGCGTTTCAGCGCCACGATTTCGGCCAGCACCGGCGCAAACCCCGCCATGTCGCCCGCCGCCCGCGCTTCGGCCCACACGCCCTGCGCCCGGCTGGTCATCCGCGCCAGCGCAGCGGCCAGATCGCCGGGCACCTTGACCGCGCGCTCATACTGGCGCCGGATCAGGCGAAGCTGCGCCTTGCCCGCCGCATCCGGCGCTTCCGCCGCATTCAGCCAATCCCCAACACGCGGATCGGTCCGGCGCGCATGCAACACGGCCTCCATCGCACCCATTTCCTCGGCCCGCTGCGCCGCCGCGCCGCGCGGCATCACCGTTTCCTGATCCCAGCCAAGACGGCCCGCCACCTGCGCCAGCGCCTGCGTTTCGCGGGCCCAGCCCATCAACTCCTCATAGGCGCTCATGTCTCCTATCCCCGCACCGATTGTGCCACCGGGTACAGGCTCAGGAACCGCGCCCGAAGGATCAGCACCCACAGGATGACGGCCAGAACCTGATGCACGATCGCCACCTGCCAGGCGGCCACATAGAGAACCGTCGCCACCCCAAGCGCCACCTGCGCACACAGCGCGATGAACGCAGCCGTGAACGCCGCACGCGTCGCCACATGGGCGCTGCGCCGCCCCTTCAGCCACGCCATGATCCCGAAGGCCAGCAGCGCATAACCCACCATGCGGTGCATGAACTGCACCAGACCGGGGTTTTCAAAGAAATTCCGCCAGCCCAGATCGGACATCCAGAAATCCGGCGGCAAAAAGCCCCCGGCCATCCACGGCCAGTCGGTATAGCTGCGCCCGGCGTCGATCCCGGCGACAAGCGCCCCGATCAGGATTTGCAGGAACGCGAAATGCAGCCAGCCGGTCGACAGGCCGAACAGCCGCGCCTCCTTGCTGCGCCGGGCCTGCATCAATTCGCGCTCTTCACGGCGCAGCATCATCACATACCACGCGATGAATCCCAGGATGACAAAGGCCAGCCCCAGATGCACCGCCAGCCGGTAACTGGCCACGTCCAGCATCTCGCCATCCAGCCCCGAACTGACCATCCACCAGCCAATCGCGCCCTGCGCCCCGCCAAGCACGCCCAGCAATATCAGACGCCCGGTCCAGCCAACGGGAACCCGGCGCGCGGCCAGAAACCCGAAAAAGCCAAAGGCCCAGACAAGGCCGATCACCCGGCCCAACTGCCGGTGGCCCCATTCCCACCAATAGATCGCCTTGAACTCGGACAGGCTCATGCCCTTGTTCTGCAACTGGTATTCGGGAATCTGGCGATACTTGTCGAATTCAGATTGCCAGTCGGCGGCGTTCATCGGCGGCAAGGCACCGCTCAGCGGCTTCCATTCGGTGATCGACAGGCCGCTGTCGGTCAAACGGGTCAACCCGCCCACGGCGATCATCACCACCACCAGCGCGAACATCACCATCAGCCAGATGCGTATCGCACCGCGCGCACCGCGCCGGCCCGCGTCGATCATCCCGCCCTTTGGGACCTCGCGCCGGGGTTCGCCCTCGGAGACATCCTCGAAAATGCTGCGCTTGCTCGTCATTCCGTTTCCCTCGCCTGATCGCCCGCAGAGTAGTGCGCGCCCCGCCCCCCTTCAAGCGCGCTCAGTCGCCGCGCTCTTTCCAGCGGACCATCTGCCGCAGCACACCATGCAGCATCTGCACATCGGCCCGCGTCAGGGCCATGCGGCTCCACATGTTGCGCAGGTTGGTGCGCATCCCTTCCGCCTTGTGGTCGGGAAAAAAGAACCCCGCCTGCGTCAGCCGCTCGTCATAATGATCGGCCAGTTTCTCGATCTCGATCTGCTCGGCCCAGTCGGCACGGGCCATGTCCACGCGCTCGTCCACGATATTGCTCTGCGCACGCCGCCACTCATAGGCGGTCAGCAACACGCATTGCGCAAGGTTCAGGCTGGCGAATTCGGGATTGACCGGCACGTTGATGATGGCATTGGCGCGCGCCACGTCGTCGTTTTCAAGCCCGGCGCGTTCAGGCCCGAACAGCACGGCAACCTTCTGGCCCTGCGCGATCCGCTCGGCGGCGATCTGCATCGCGCGCTCGGGGCTGAGCACCGGCTTGGTCAAGCCCCGCGCGCGCGCGGTGGTGGCCATGACAAAATGACAATCGGCCACCGCATCGGGCAGCGTTTCGACCATCTGCGCCTCGTCCAGCAAACGCCCCGCCCCGCTGGCCATAGCGACGGCTTTGGGGTTGGGCCAGCCATCGCGCGGGGCCACCAGCCGCATCCGGTCCAGCCCGAAATTCCACATCGCACGCGCGGCGGCGCCGATGTTTTCGCCCATCTGCGGGCGAACCAGAACGAAAGCGGGCTGCGGGGTCTCGGTGGGCATGGGCATCCTCGAAGATGAAGCTGCCCGCCTCTTAGGCCAGCCATGCGGTGCTGAAAACCCCCGGTCGCGGTTTTACTCGGCAGCCGGGCGCGCGGCCTCTTCCGCCTCGATCTCGGCGGCCCGCCGTTCCACCTGTTCGACGATGTGTTCGATCATCTCGTCATTCGTCATCTTGTGGCTGGCCTTGCCCGCCAGATAGACCATGCCGCTGCCCGCTCCGCCGCCAGTAAAGCCGACATCGGTCATCAACGCCTCGCCGGGGCCGTTCACCACGCAGCCGATGATGCTCAGGCTCATCGGTGTCTTGATATGCTCCAGCCGCTGCTCCAGCGTTTCGACCGTCCTGATCACGTCGAATCCCTGCCGCGCGCAGGACGGGCAGGAAATGATGTTCACCCCCCGGTGCCGCAGCCCAAGGGATTTGAGGATTTCATACCCCACCTTGACCTCTTCCACCGGATCGGCGCTCAGGCTGACGCGGATCGTATCGCCGATCCCCATCCACAGCAGGTTGCCCAGACCGATGGCCGACTTGATCGTGCCGCTGGTCAGCCCGCCCGCCTCGGTGATCCCCAGATGAATGGGCGCATCGGTCTGCTCGGCCAGCATCTGATAGGCGGCGGTCGCCATGAACACGTCCGACGCCTTGCAACTGATCTTGAACTCGTGAAAATCATTGTCCTGCAGGACCTTGATATGATCCAGCCCGCTTTCCACCATGGCATCCGGGGTCGGCTCGCCATATTTATCCAGCAGGTGCTTTTCCAGACTGCCCGCATTCACGCCGATCCGCATCGAACAGCCATGATCGCGCGCCGCCGAGATCACCTCGCGCACGCGTTCCTGGCTGCCGATATTGCCCGGATTGATCCGCAGGCAGGCGGCCCCGGCCTCGGCGGCCTCGATGCCGCGGCGGTAATGGAAATGGATATCGGCCACGATGGGCACCGGACTTTCGCGCACGATCTCTTTCAACGCCCGCGCCGAATCTTCGTCCGGAACCGACACGCGCACGATATCCGCCCCCGCTTCGGCAGCGGCCTGCACCTGTGCGATGGTGCCCGGTATATCCGTTGTCACGGTGTTGGTCATGGTCTGCACGGTGATCGGGGCATCGCCCCCCACCGGCACGTCGCCAACCATGATCTGGCGGCTTTGGCGGCGCTCGATGTTGCGCCACGGGCGAATAGGATTCAGCGACATCGCTTACCCCCAGGGGAAAAAAAGGATTGGGTCTCGTCTGGCCGAAAGATAGGGCGCTTCGCGCCGGGCCGCAATCGTTGCGCGCCGGTTAGTCCTGCGGCGCGCTGTCGGTATTGGTCTGCAATTCGGCCACATAGCGCGACAGGTCCTGATCCTGGCTGATATCGGCCACCTCATAGGCCGCGCTCAGAACTGCGGCATCCAGCGCCAGATCGGACGTGACCGAACCGCGCGCCCCGGCCGGGCCATAATGCTCGCCATTCACCGCAAAATAAATCGCCCCCGATTCGCCCACGCGCAATGTAGGGGCCTCTTCGGTGGAGGGGACATCATAGGTATCGCCGGCATTCATGATGCCCTCGAAAATCACGCTGCCATCGGCGGCGCGCACCCGCACCCATGCCGGACGCACGGCCACGACGCGCAGCCCCGGCATCGGGGCCTCGACCACCTGCGGGCTGGGAAGGCTCTCGGCCTTGCGGGCCACTTCGAACGTGCTCGAACGGTCGGTGCGCGGCAGGTCGGGGCGAATGGTGCCCACCTGTGCGGGGTCCAGCGTGGAAATCGGCGCATCGCGCGCCACCATCACGGGCACGTCCAGAGCCTCGGGACGATACAGCCGGTCCAGCCGGTCGTCCGCCGGGGCCGTGAAAGTCCCGGCCAGATCGCGGTTTTGCCCGTCTTCTGCGTTCGGCACCGCGCTCTCCAGCGGGTCCAGATCGGCCAGGACATCGGGCGTATTCTCGACCGGGGCGAACTGGACGCGCTGCACCTCGTTCAGCACGCTCCACCCGCCATATCCGATGGCACCGATCAAAGCGACCAGCACCATAACAGACCCGATCGCGCCCGGTTCGATACGTGACAGAAACCCCTCGCTCGCCGGAGCGAAGGGCGTGTTCGGTGCGATGATGGGATCGGATTTGCGGGCGGTCGTGCGGCACTGCCCCGAAGATTGTGGCTTGCGGATCGAGGACGCCTCGGCCGACATGCCATGCGCAATCGAGAATCCGCTTTCCATGCAAAACGCCTCGAACGCCTTGTCCGGGTCCATGCCAAGATAGCGCGCATAGGAGCGCACGTAACCGGGGATGAAACCGGGCGTGTCGAAAGCACCGGGATCGGCATTCTCGATGGCGGCCACGTAAGAGGCCTTGATTCGCAATTCGCGTTCTACATCCAGAAGGGATTTGCCAAGGGTCGCGCGTTCGCCGCGCATAACATCGCCAAGGCGCAAATCGAAATCGTCAAAGCCCCGCGGCTCTGCTTCGTATTCTTCTGCCTTGCGCGAAAACCTGCGCCCGATCATGCGGCCTGCCCCTCAAACCTGTTCACCGCTTCCGATTGTCCCGATTCGAAAGCTTGCCTCTTGTTTGCGCTACAATAGCACATGGCAAGGCATTTTACACCTTTTCGGGGTGTCAGGCCGTCAAATCGGCACGATTCAGCGCGCAATGACTCCAAAGTTCATCCATTGCATGCACCAACGCGTCCATCTCCTTGGGTCCATGCACCGGCGACGGGGTAAAGCGCAGGCGCTCGGTGCCGCGTGGCACGGTCGGATAGTTGATCGGTTGCACATAAATGCCGTGGGCATCCAGCAACATGTCGCTCAACTTCTTGGTGTGAACCGGATTGCCGACGATGACCGGCACGATATGGCTGCCGTGGTCGATCAGCGGCAGGCCCAGACCTTTCAGGCGGGTCTTGAGGATCTTCGCCTGGGTCTGGTGCTTTTCGCGCAGTTTTTGCCCTTCGGACGTCTTGAGAAAGGCAACCGATGCCGTAGCCCCTGCCGCCAACGTCGGCGCCAGCGAGGTCGAAAAGATGAAGCCCGGCGCGTAACTCCTTACGGCGTCGCACATTTTTTCCGATGCCGCGATATAGCCGCCCATCACGCCATAGGCCTTGGCCAATGTGCCGTTGATGATGTCCAGACGGTGCATCAGACGGTCGCGTTCGCAAATCCCTGCCCCGCGCGCGCCATACATGCCGACTGCATGAACCTCGTCGATATAGGTCAGCGCGCCGAATTCGTCCGCCAAATCGCAGATCGCCTCGATCGGCCCGAAATCGCCATCCATCGAATAAACCGATTCGAACGCGATCAACTTGGGCGCGTCCGGATCGTCGGCGGCCAGCAATTCGCGCAGATGCTCGACATCGTTGTGACGGAAAATGCGCTTGGCCCCGCCATTGCGGCGCACACCCTCGATCATCGAGGCGTGGTTCAACTCGTCGGAATAGATGATCAGCCCCGGAAACAGCTTGGGCAATGTGCTCAGCGTGGCATCGTTGGCGATATAGGCGCTGGTGAACAGCAGCGCGGCCTCTTTGCCATGCAGATCGGCCAGTTCGGCCTCCAGCCGCTTGTGATACACGGTCGTGCCGGAAATGTTGCGCGTGCCGCCCGATCCTGCGCCCGTGGCATCCAGCGCCTCGTGCATCGCTTGCAGCACCACGGGGTGCTGGCCCATGCCAAGGTAATCGTTGCCGCACCACACGGTGATCGGCTGCTCGCTGCCATCGTCCTTGCGCCATGTGGCGTGGGGAAACTGCCCGTTGCGGCGCTCGATATCGATGAAGGTGCGATAACGGCCCTCCTCGTGCAGACGGTTGATCGCGTCATCCAGCTTCGCAGAGTAATCCACTGGCGTTTCCTCCTTGGTCCGTTCCATCCCCGCTACGGGTGGATGCCGTTTCGCGCACGACATATTCATTAAGTCAGATGCATATAGATCACACACCTGTCACGCAACAGGTTACAAATTGACGCCCCCCGTTTCCTTGACTTCGATCAAGCTTGCTGGACAGCCGCGCGTCACCTGTTACCTTCCCGCCGAACATCGCGCAACTCCGAGGAAAGCCCATGTCACTGGACGCCGTTCTGGCCCGTATAGACGACCAACTGCCCGCCGCCACCGACCGCCTGCTGGAATTGCTGCGCATTCCGTCGATCTCGACCGATCCGGCCTATGCCGATCAGTGCTCGGACGCCGCCGATTGGCTGGTGGCCGATCTCAACAGCCTCGGGGTCAAGGCCGAAAAGCGGGAAACGCCGGGTCATCCGATGGTTGTGGGCCATGTCGACGGCGACGGCCCGCACCTGCTGTTTTACGGCCATTACGACGTGCAACCGGTCGATCCTCTGGAATTGTGGGAGAACGATCCGTTCGATCCCAGGGTCGAAGACACGCCCAACGGCCCGGTGATCCGTGGCCGGGGCAGTTCCGACGACAAGGGCCAGCTCATGACCTTCGTCGAGGCCTGCCGCGCATGGCGCGAAATCCACGGCACCCTGCCCTGCAAGATCACCTTCTTCTTCGAAGGCGAGGAAGAATCGGGGTCGCCCTCTCTGGTCCCGTTCATGCAGCAGAACGCCGACGAGCTGCGCGCCGATATCGCGCTGATCTGCGACACCGGCCTGTTCCAGTCGAAAACCCCCGCCATCGTCACCATGCTGCGCGGTATGGTGACCGAGGAACTCACCATCACCGGCCCCCGCGTCGATCTGCATTCGGGCTTTTTCGGCGGGCTGGCGATGAACCCCATTCGCGCGCTCGCGGGCATTCTGGCCGATCTGCACGACGACACCGGCAAGGTCACGATTCCCGGCTTTTACGACAACATCCCCGACCTGACAGATCAGGTCCGCGACCAATGGGAAGGGCTGGATTTCGACTGGCAGGGTTTCCTTGGCTCGGTCGGGCTCAGCGAACCGGCGGGCGAAAAGGGGCGCATGCCGCTGGAAATGATCTGGTCACGCCCCACCGCCGAGGTGAACGGCATCTGGGGCGGCTATACCGGCGACGGCTTCAAGACCGTCCTGCCCGCACAGGCCCACGCCAAGATCAGCTTCCGCCTCGTTCAGGGCCAGGACCCGCTGGCCATCCGCAAGGCCTTCCAGACCTTCGTGCGCACTCGCCTGCCTGCCGATTGCACGGTGGAATTCAAGGAATACGGCGCCTCCGCCGCCTCGGTCATGGAAACCGCCGATCCCGCCTTCGAAGCCGCCCGTCAGGCGCTCTCCGACGAATGGCCCGACGAGGCCGCCTATGTGGGCTGCGGCGGCTCGATCCCGATTGCCGGGCATTTCCAGTCGATCCTCGGCATGAACGCCATGCTGATCGGCTTCGGCAAGGACGACGACGCGATCCATTCGCCGAATGAAAAATACGATATGGAAAGCTTCCACAAGGGCACCCGAAGCTGGGCGCGTATCCTCGATGCGCTGTGCAAGGGCTGAGGGATCGCCCATGACCATCCCCGGCTTCACCGACCAGATCGCCACGCCCAATGGCGTCGAAATCGCCTACAGCACGGGCGGCGACGGACCGCCGCTGGTCCTGCTGCACGGGTTTCCCCAAACCCGCGCCATGTGGGCGCAGATCGCCCCCGGACTCGCGGAAACCCATACCGTGATCTGCCCCGATCTGCGCGGCTATGGCGACAGCGGCAAACCGCGCGACGTGGCCGCCTGCAGCTTTCGCCACATGGCGCAGGACGTTCTGGCGTTGATGCAGCAGCTCGGGCATGACCGCTTTGCCGTGGCCGGGCACGATCGTGGCGGGCGCGTCACACATCGCCTTGCGCTGGATGCCCCGCAGGCCGTCACACGGCTTGCGGTGATGGACATCGTGCCCACCCATACCCTTCTGGCGCAACTCAAAACCGATGTCGCCCGCGCCTATTACCACTGGTTCTTTCTCGCTCAGCCCGAGCCCTTTCCCGAAACCCTGATCGGCCATGACCCGGACGGCTATTTCGAAAGCTGCCTCCTAGGCTGGGGCAAATCGGACCTGACGCAGTTCGGCCCCGATCAACTGGCCGCCTATCGCCGCGCGTGGCGCGATCCCGACACCATCCGCGGCATGTGCAACGATTACCGCGCCGCACTGGATCACGATTTCAAGGACGATGCCGCCGACCTGACACAGCGCATCGCCTGCCCGGCCCTCGTGCTCTACGGGGCCGACGGGGCCATGGCGGCCCAATACGATGTCGCCGATACCTGGGCCCCCAAATGCCTCGATATGCAGGCCCTCGCGATACCCGGCGGGCATTTCTTTCCCGATACCGCCCCGCAGGACACCCTGACGGCGCTCAGGGCGTTCTTCGCCTGACCTGGCGGGCGTGCGACGCTCCCCCCGCCACGGCGCGCCTTACCGCCTGACTGGCGGCCTCGTGGCGCTCGCCGTCATCCTGTCCGCCCCGGCCACCGCCGATGACACCACGCCCGTCTCATGGACCGACCGCAAATGCGCCCTCTACCGCCACGCGGTCGAGGATGCGCTCGCCCTGCTCGGGCGCGACGGCATCACCGATGCGTTCCTGGACGAAAACGACGCCTTCATCGCCAATGGATGCGTGGCCAGGGGCGGGGTCTGCCCCCGCAGCGAACAGGACATCGCGATGGCGGACCTTCTGACCACCATGACCATGAACGAAGGCATGGCCAGCACCTTCGTGCCCTTCGACTGCCCCGATTAGATAACGCTCAGCCTCGCGCCCGGCCGATCCCACGCCCCAGCTTGGCCAGCGCCAACAGCCACGGGCTGCCATGCAGCACCAGATCGAACCAGTCGACCGCACGCACCAGATCGCCCGCCGCCAGCATCCTGATCTTTTCCCAGACATGCGGCTCGGGCGTGAACGGCGCCAGCCCCAGCGTGACGCACATCACCAGCACGATCGTCCACGGTAATTTGTCCAGCAAACGGGCCAAAATCTTTGTCCATGACAGGGAAAGGAAAGTGGCGCGGTTGACGGGGCTCGAACCCGCGACCTCCGGCGTGACAGGCCGGCACTCTAACCAACTGAGCTACAACCGCGCTGACGCGACAAGCGATCTTCGGGGCAGCGGTGGCGCGGTTGACGGGGCTCGAACCCGCGACCTCCGGCGTGACAGGCCGGCACTCTAACCAACTGAGCTACAACCGCTCACTGCCCGCCCGATCGCTCGGGCGTGATGCGCTTATTAGGCGCAGCGCGCGGTGCCGTCAAGCGCCCGTTTCGGGAAATTTCACCCCCCGTCCGCCATGTCCGCACGACACCCCGCCACAGCCCGCGAGCCCCCGCGCGCCGCATGAGCCACGCACAGCGAAAACAGCTTCGCGATCATCCCGGACATGAAGGAAATGGTGGGTCGTGAGAGGCTCGAACTCCCGACATCTTCGGTGTAAACGAAGCGCTCTACCAACTGAGCTAACGACCCGATGCGCGCCATTTACCCAAGCCGTGCGCCGTGTGCAAGAGGCTCTGCAACAACTATTTCACAAACCACGCCGTCCGAACCGCCAAAACGAAAAGCGGCGCGCCCGCTGTTCGGGCACGCCGCCTGGAATTCATGGTGGGTGATAAGAGATTCGAACTCCTGACATCTTCGATGTGAACGAAGCGCTCTACCACTGAGCTAATCACCCGTTGGCGCGCTATGTAGCGTCACTCGGCGGCGTCTGCAACACTCTCTTTCGCATTATCCGCGCTATGCTCCAGCGCCGGGGAGGCCGATTTGCTCTGACGGATTTTCGCCACGGTGATCCGGGCGTTCGGCGTCTCCTTGGTGCGCTGGTGCTTGAGCTTGCCGAGTGGCTGCAGGTTCAGCTCACGCCCCTCGGCGATGGCCTCGCCCAGAATGTCTATCATCGCCTCGACCACGGGCTTGGCGAATTTCTTTTTCACGCCCGCGCGGTCGGTCACCATGTCGATCAGTTCCTTCTTCTTCAGCTCGGGCGCCACCGACGTGACGGTGGTTTCGCTGACCACCCCCGGTTCGGGCGCGGTTTTCGCGGCCGGTTTCGCCGGGGCTTTCGTGGCGGTCTTTCCGCTTGTCGCGGATTTCGCTGCCGTGGAGGCCTTGGAACTGGTTTTCGCCTTGCTCGAGGCGCTGCGACGTGTCGTCATGGGACCCTCTCGATCGTGACTGCTCTGGCGCTCAGCGTAACTCCAACCGCGCGCCATGACCAGCGTCAGTTGACCTGGCCTGGAAACCCTTCTTAAAATCGGACCCATTGATACCTGGGGAAAAAATCATGACAAAACCTATTGTGACTCTGATTGCACTTGCCGCCATGACAGGCGCGGCCACGGCCGGCGGGCTGTCCGATCCTGTCGTCGCGCCCGAGATCGTTGCCGAGGCCGCCGTCGACAGTTCGGAAAAGGCCGGCGGGCTGATCGCCGCGATTGCGCTCCTGCTGATCATCATCGGCATGGGCAGCGGCGGCTGACCCCTTCCCTCGCTGAAAACGAAAAAAGGCCCCACCGGTAATCCCCGGCAGGGCCTTCAACTCAAGTCCGAGTCGCGGCGTCAGTGCGCCGTGGCCCCCTTGACGCTGTCATCGCCTTTCAGCGCGGCTTCGGCGGCGGCGGCCTCTTCGGCCTCCTCGTCCCACTCCACCGGCTCGGGCGTGCGCACCAGCGCCAGTTTCAGAACGTCGCGGACGTGATCGACGGGGATGATATCCAGCCCCTCCTTCACATTGTCCGGGATCTCGACCAGATCCTTTTCGTTCTCACGCGGGATCAGCACCGTCTTGATGCCGCCCCGCAGCGCCGCCAGAAGTTTCTCCTTCAGGCCCCCGATGGCCAGCGCATTGCCGCGCAGCGTGACCTCGCCGGTCATGGCGATATCCTTGCGCACCGGAATGCCCGTCAGCACCGACACGATGGAGGTCACCATCGCAAGGCCCGCGCTCGGCCCGTCCTTAGGCGTGGCGCCCTCGGGGACGTGCACGTGGATGTCCCACTTCTCGAACCGCGGCGGCTTGACGCCGATCTCGGGCGCGATCGAGCGCACATAGGAACTGGCCGCGTCGATCGATTCCTTCATCACGTCGCCCAGCTTGCCGGTGGTTTTCATCCGGCCCTTGCCCGGCAGGCGCAGCGCCTCGATGTTCAGCAACTCGCCCCCGACCGAGGTATAAGCCAGCCCCGTGACCACACCGACCTGGTCCTTTTCCTCGGCCAGCCCATAGCGGAACTTCTTGACCCCAAGGTAATCGCCCAGGTTTTCGGACGTGACCTTGATGGCCTTGTCCTCGCCCTTGATGATCCGCGTCACCGCCTTGCGCGCGACCTTGGCGATCTCGCGTTCGAGGTTCCGCACACCGGCTTCGCGGGTGTAATGGCGCACGATATCGGTCAGCGCGTCGTCGGTCAGTTCGAACTCACCCTTGCGCAGACCGTGGTTCTTGATCTGCTTGGGGATCAGGTGCTGCTTGGCGATCTCGCGCTTTTCGTCCTCGGTATAGCCCGCCAGCGGAATGATCTCCATCCGGTCCAGAAGCGGCCCCGGCATGTTGTAGGAGTTCGCCGTGGTCAGGAACATCACGTTCGACAGGTCGTATTCCACCTCGAGGTAATGGTCCACGAAGGTGGCGTTCTGTTCGGGGTCCAGCACCTCCAGCATGGCCGACGCCGGGTCACCCCGGAAATCCTGCCCCATCTTGTCGATCTCATCGAGCAGGATCAGCGGGTTGGTCGTCTTGGCCTTTTTCAGCGCCTGGATGATCTTGCCGGGCATCGAGCCGATATAGGTCCGGCGGTGGCCGCGAATCTCGGATTCGTCACGCACCCCACCCAGCGAAATGCGGATGAACTCGCGCCCCGTGGCCTTGGCCACGGATTCCCCAAGGCTGGTCTTGCCCACGCCCGGAGGGCCGACAAGGCACATGATCGGCCCCTTCAGCTTTTTCGAGCGCTGCTGCACCGCCAGATATTCCACGATCCGTTCCTTGACCTTTTCGAGGCCATAGTGATCGGTATCCAGAATTTTCTCGGCCCGGCCCAGATCCTTCTTCACGCGGGATTTCACGCCCCACGGGATCGACAGCATCCAGTCCAGATAGTTGCGCACCACCGTGGCCTCGGCGCTCATCGGGCTCATGTTCTTGAGCTTCTTGAGTTCGGCTTCGGCCTTTTCGCGGGCTTCCTTGGACAGCTTGGTATTGCCGATTTTTTCCTCGAGCTCGGCCAGTTCGCCCTCGCCCTCTTCGCCGTCGCCAAGCTCCTTCTGAATGGCCTTCATCTGCTCATTCAGGTAATACTCCCGCTGCGTCTTTTCCATCTGCGACTTGACGCGCGTCTTGATCTTCTTCTCGACCTGCAACACGCTCATCTCGCCCTGCATCAGGCCATAGACCTTTTCCAGCCGCTCGCTGACCGAAAGCGTCTCCAGAAGCTCCTGCTTCTGCTCCACCTCGATGCCCAGATGCCCGGCGACCAGATCGGCCAGCTTGGCCGGCTCCTCGGTTTCGCTCACGGCGGCCAGGGCTTCTTCGGGGATGTTCTTCTTGACCTTGGCGTAACGCTCGAACTCGTCGCTGACCGTGCGCAGCAGCGCCTCGATCGTGGCCTGATCGCCCGGCATCTCGCTCAGGTATTCGGCGCGCGCCTCGAAGAAATTGTCGTTGTCCAGATAATCGGTGATCCGCACCCGCGCGACACCCTCGACCAGCACCTTGACGGTGCCATCGGGAAGTTTCAGCAATTGCAGCACATTGGCAAGAACGCCGGTGCCGTAAATGCCGTCGGCGGTCGGGTCGTCGATGCTGGCGTCGATCTGGCTGGACAGCAGAATCTGCTTGTCGTCCTGCATCACCTCTTCCAGCGCGCGAACGGATTTCTCGCGTCCGACGAACAGCGGCACGATCATGTGGGGGAAAACCACGATATCGCGCAGCGGCAGCACCGGATAGGAGGCGTTGAGAGGCTCTTGCATGCTCGTTTCCTTGTTCTGGGCAGATGGTCCGGGCCCCTGTCAAAGGCAGCCGCGCCCATCTCCGCGTTTCCTGAAGGCTAACTTGGGGCGGCCCCCGCCCCGTTTCAACCGATTTGACGCAGAATGCCTTTCCCAAACAGGCACCACAAGGGCTGTTTGCGCCATGACCGGGGGAAAATGCGTGGCATGCGATATAACGGGCCACCCACCGCGGGCGGCTTCTCACCACATCCTAAAGCCGCTCGATATCGCCCTGCTCGCGCCCGGCATGGAACGCGGCTTCCCAATCCGCGAACCGCCCCGCGGCAATCGCATCGCGCATCCCCTGCATGATGTCCTGATAATAATGCAGGTTGTGCCATGTCAGCAGCATCGAACTGATGATTTCCTGGCTGCGGAACACATGATGCAGATAGGCGCGTGAATACTTCCGGCAGGTGGGGCATGTGCACTGATCGTCAATCGGGCGCGGATCGTCCTGATGGCGGGCGTTCTTGATGTTCAACTGCCCGTGCCGTGTGAACACCTGCCCCGTGCGCCCGCTGCGCGAGGGCAGCACGCAATCCATCATGTCGATGCCCCGCTTCACCGCGCCCACGATGTCATCGGGCTTGCCCACACCCATCAGGTAACGCGGCTTGTCCTGCGGCAGGAATCCCGGCGCATAGTCCAGCACACCGAACATCGCCTCCTGCCCCTCGCCCACGGCAAGGCCACCCACGGCATAGCCATCGAACCCGATTTCGCACAGCGCCTTCGCCGATTCCTCGCGCAACTCGGGGGTGACGCCCCCCTGCATGATCCCGAACAGCGCATGGCCGGGCCGGTCCCCGAACGCCTCTTTCGAACGCGCCGCCCACCGCATCGACAACCGCATGCTCTCGGCCACCTGCGCCTCGGTCGCGGGCAGCGCCGGGCATTCGTCGAAACACATCACGATATCGCTGCCCAACAGCCGCTGGATCTCCATCGAGCGTTCCGGTGTCAACTCATGGCGCGACCCGTCGATATGGCTTTTGAAGGTCACGCCCTCCTCGGTCAGCTTGCGCAGACCCGCAAGGCTCATCACCTGAAACCCGCCCGAATCCGTCAAAATGGGCCGCTCCCAGTTCATGAAACGATGCAACCCGCCCAACCTGTCGATCCGTTCCGCCGTGGGGCGCAGCATCAGGTGATAGGTATTGCCCAGCAGGATATCGGCCCCGGTCGCGCGCACGCTTTCGGGCAGCATCGCCTTGACCGTCGCCGCCGTGCCCACCGGCATGAAGGCCGGCGTGCGCACCTCGCCGCGCGGCGTTTCGATCACGCCCGTGCGCGCCGCCCCGTCCGTGGCCTGCAATTGAAAGCTGAATTTCACCGGATCATCCCGCATTTGCCGTCTTTCCGCCCCCCTTATTGTGATTTAACCTCGCTTGAAAACCCCGCGCTTTCATTTCGAGTGAGTTTCACAATGACCGAACAACAAATTCTGGACCTTCTGGGATCGAACCTGATCTGGATTCTTCTGGCGATCCTGATCTTCGCCGTCATCTTCAAGGGAATCCAGATCGTCCCGCAATCCGAACAATACGTCGTCGAACGCTTTGGCCGCCTGCGCGCGGTGCTCGGGCCGGGGATCAATTTCATCGTGCCGTTCCTCGATGTGGTGCGCCACAAGGTGTCGATCCTCGAACGCCAGCTTCCCAATGCCAGCCAGGACGCCATCACTCGCGACAACGTGCTGGTCGAGGTCGAAACCTCCGTATTCTACCGCATCACCCAGCCGGAAAAGACGGTCTATCGCATCCGCGACGCCGATGCCGCCATCGCCACCACCGTCGCCGGGATCGTGCGCGCCGAGATCGGCAAGATGGATCTCGATGACGTGCAGGCCAACCGCTCGGCCCTGATTTCCACCATCAAGGCCGCGGTCGAGGATGCGGTCGACGACTGGGGTATCGAAGTCACCCGCGCCGAATTGCTGGACGTCAACCTTGATGAGGCCACCCGCGCCGCCATGCTCCAGCAGCTCAATGCCGAACGCGCCCGCCGCGCCCAGGTGACCGAGGCCGAAGGCAAGAAACGCGCCGTCGAACTCGAAGCCGACGGCGAGCTGTACGCCGCCGAACAAACCGCCAAGGCCCGCCGCATTCAGGCCGAGGCCGAAGCCTACGCCACCGGCGTCGTGGCGCAGGCGATTGCCGATAACGGGCTCGAGGCCGCGCAATACCAGGTCGCGCTGAAACAGGTCGAGGCGCTCAATGCCCTCGGTAACAGCCCGTCCTCGCAAACCGTGCTGGTTCCCGCACAGGCGCTCGAAGCCTTCGGCAACGCCTTCAACATGCTGAAAGGCAAATCATGAGCGAACTCTGGAATATCTGGTGGGTCTGGCTGGCCGCCGCTCTGGCGCTGGCCATCCTCGAAACCCTGATCCCCGGCTATGTCTTTCTGGGCATCGCCGTGGGCGCCGCCCTGACGGCGCTGATCGTCGCCCTGCCCCTGTCCATCGGGCCATCCGCCCTGATCGCCATCTTCGCGGTCCTGTCGCTGGCGGCATGGCTGATCCTGCGCCGCGCCTTCCGCGCCCGCAACGATCAGAGCCGCATCATTCACGAAGACATCAACCAGTAACCGCGAAGCCGCCTGTCGGGCCGCTCACATGGAATTCCTTGTGCTCGCGCCTGCGACATGCTGTCATCACCCCCAAGACTCCGGCCTTGGCCCGCGCCACGGCCTGCCCGCACAGACGCAACAAGGGACAGATGCATGACCGATACACCCGAAGCCACACAGCAACTGCAATTCGGGTGGGAAGAATGGATTTCATTACCGGATCTCGGGGTGCCCGCCCTGCGCGCCAAGGTCGATACCGGCGCGCGCACATCGGCGTTGCACGCCTTCGATATCGAAACCTTCGGCCCGGCCAGCAAACCCAAGGTGCGCTTTACCGTTCACCCCATTCCGGGGCGCGACGATCTGGTGATTCCCTGCTCGGCCCCCATCGTCGACCGGCGCGAGGTCACGTCCTCGAACGGCGAAAAGGAACTGCGCTACGTGATCGAAAGCAACCTGTCGGTCAACGGCGACAGCTGGCCCATCGAAATCACGCTGACCAACCGAGCGACCATGCAATCGCGCATGTTGCTGGGGCGCCAGGCGCTCAAGGATCACATCACCATCGTCGCCACCGACCGTTTCATGCAGCCCGAACTCAGCTACGATGTGTATCACACCGCCAAGATGCGCCACGAAGCGCCCAAGCGCGCCCTGCGGATCTGCGTTCTCTCGCGCGAGGATAACTACTCCACCCGCCGCCTTGTCGAAGAAGGCGAAAAGCGCGGCCACTCGGTCGAGGTGATCAACACCACCCGCTGCTACATGGCGATCAACGCCATGGCCCCCGAGGTGCATTACGACGGCAAACGCCTGCCCCGCTTCGATGCCGTGATTCCCCGCATCGGGGCCTCGATCACGCCCTATGGCACCGCCATCATCCGACAGTTTGAAACCATCGGCACCTATTGCGTGAACCCCTCCGCCGGGATCAGCGCCAGCCGCGACAAGCTCTATGCCCATCAGATCATGGCCCGCGCCAAGATCGGAATGCCCAATACCGCCTTCGCCGCCTCGCCCAAGGATACCGGCAATCTGATCGGGCTCGTGGGCACCGCGCCGCTGATCGTCAAGCTGCTGGAATCGACCCAGGGCAAGGGCGTCGTCCTGGCCGAAACCAAAAAGGCCGCCGAATCGGTGATCGACGCCTTCCGCGGTCTCAAGGCCAACTTTCTGGTGCAGGATTTCGTCAAGGAAGCCGCCGGCGAGGATATCCGCTGTCTGGTGATCGGCGGCAAGGTCGTCGCCTCGATGAAGCGCACCGGCGCCGAGGGCGATTTCCGCTCGAACCTGCATCGCGGCGGCTCGGCCAAATCCGTGCGCATCACCAAGGAGGAACGCGACACCGCCCTGCGCGCCGCCAAGGCCTTCAACCTGAACATGGCCGGGGTCGACCTGCTGCGCTCCGAAACCGGCCCCAAGGTGCTCGAGGTCAATTCCTCGCCGGGATTCGAGGGAATCGAGAATTCGACCGGCAAGAACATCGTCGGGCGGCTTTACGAAAACATCGAATCCCGCGTGCGCCCCGCTCCGGTCCGGCGGCGCAAAACCACGACCCGGAAAAAATCCGACTGACGCTGTCACACGCAGTTGCGCCCATCATGGACGCACCCGGCGGGCCGACACGGGATTTTCGTACAAAACCCGCGTACACTTTGTACGTTTTGTACGAAACCCGACCTCTGGACGGCGTGGATCATAAAACCTATATGTTTCGTCAGGAACATCGCAGGATCCAGACATGACTCAAAGCCCAGAACCTCTCGAAGGCGCACCGCTCATTGCCCCGTCCAGCACGGAGCATCCTCTCTACGAGCAGATCGTCGAGGCCTGTCGCACCGTCTATGACCCTGAAATTCCAGTGAATATTTACGATCTGGGCCTGATCTACACGGTCGAGATCAACGACGAGAACGCCGTGCGCGTCATCATGACCCTCACCGCACCGGGCTGCCCCGTCGCCGGTGAAATGCCCGGTTGGCTGGCCGAGGCCATCGAACCCGTAGCCGGGGTCAAACAGGTCGATGTCGAACTGGTCTGGGACCCGCCCTGGGGCATGGACATGATGAGCGACGAAGCCCGTCTGGAACTGGGTTTCATGTAATATTTTCAATGGATTGAAAGGGAAATCTCATGTTCGGAATTCCCGGAAAACAGGCCGTCACCATGACGCCCGCCGCCGCCACGAAAATCGCGAAGCTGATGGAAAAGGACGGCCACCAAGGCCTGCGCATCGGCGTCAAGAAAGGCGGCTGCGCGGGTATGGAATACACCATGGAGTATGTTGCCGAGGTCGATCCACATGATGAAGTGGTCGAACAGGACGGCGCGCGGGTGATGATCGCCCCGATGGCGCAAATGTTCCTGTTCGGCACGCAGATCGACTATCAGACCTCGCTGCTTGAATCGGGTTTCGTGTTCAACAATCCCAACGTCACCGAAGCCTGCGGTTGCGGGGAATCGATCAAGTTTGAAGGCATGTAAGATACGCTCGTATCCATCTGCAAATAAACAATAATAAAGGAAATCGGGACGATGGTGCGCAAGCTCGCCGCTGGCAACTGGAAGATGAACGGAACCCGCGCGGCACTGGAGGAGCTACAGGCGTTGGCGCAGGCGCACAGCGACCCGGCCGTCGATATCCTGATCTGTCCTCCGGCAACCTTGCTGATGTCCGCCGCCGAACTGGTTTCAGGCCACCCACTAGATATAGGGGCTCAGGACTGCCACACCACCCCCTCCGGCGCGCATACCGGCGATATCTCGGCTCCCATGATCGCCGATTGCGGGGCCACCGCCGTGATCGTCGGCCATTCCGAACGCCGAGAAGATCACAATGAATCCAATGACTTGATCCGCGCCAAGGCCGAATCCGCCCACGCGGCGGGCCTCACCGCGATCATCTGCATCGGCGAAACCCTGGCACAGCGTGACGCCGGTCAGACCCTCGACGTGATCGCGGACCAGCTTCAGGGCTCTACGCCCGACGGGGCCACCGGGGCCAATACCGTCATCGCTTACGAACCCGTCTGGGCCATCGGCACCGGCAAGGTGCCCAGCCTCGAACAGATCGGCGAAGTGCATGATTTCATAAGGGAAAACCTGACCGCGCGCTTTGGCGCGGACAACGCCCGCACCATCCGCCTGCTCTATGGCGGGTCGGTCAAATCCGCCAACGCACCCGAAATCTTCGCCGTGGCGAATGTTGACGGGGCCCTTGTCGGTGGCGCCAGCCTCGCAGAAAGCGATTTTACCCCTATTATCAAATCTCTGGAAGCCGCTGTTTAAGTTATCACAACGGCAGAAAGGTGGTCGATTTGATCTCTTCCATCGACAACAACGCCGTCACGTTATGCACTTTCACCTCGGAAATCAGTGCCTGGTAAAACGTGTCATAAGCCCGCGCATTGGCCACCCGCACCTTGAGGATATAGTCGATATCCCCCGCCAGTCTGTGCGCCTCCTGAACCTCGTCACGATCCAGCAAAGCCTTTAAAAACCTGGCCTGCCAGTCGGCATCGTGTTCCGACGTGCGGATCAGGACAAAGAAACAGGCCTCGAATCCAAGCGCCTCGGCATCCAGCAGGAACGTCTGCTGTTTGATGATTCCGGCCTCGCGCATTTTGCGAATCCGATTCCAGACAGGGGTCTTGGAACTGCCAACAACCTTGGCGATTTCATCCAGAGACAGGCCACCGTCCTTCTGCAACTGCACAAGAATTTTTCGATCCAGATCGTCAATGCGAACAGCCATTTCGGGTTTTGCCCTTTCGTAGAACGCCCCCGAGAAATTACCCGAAGGTTGGAACATATGTCCTTATTCACGCCGACATATGGCGCATATATGGGAATATTTTCTATATTACATCCAAAGTCAAACAGGTTCCCAAGGCCACCGATGAAACATTTTCCCATCTTCCTGTCCGTAGAGGGCCAGCGCATCGTCATTTCGGGCGGCGGCGAGGCCGCATTGGCAAAACTACGCCTGCTGCTGAAAACCGAGGCCGATCTGGTCGTCTTCGCCCCTTCCCCCGCCCCCGAGATCGAGGCCTGGGCCGCCGAGGACCACCTGACCCTGCACCGTCGCCCGCTTGCCGTTGGCGACACGCGCAACACCGCCCTGTTCTACGCCGCCGATGAAGACCCCATCGAAGACGCGCGCACCGCATCCATCGCCCGTGCCGAAGGCGCATCGGTCAATATCGTGGACAATCTGGAGGACAGCCAGTTCATCACCCCCGCCATCGTGGACCGTGACCCGGTGACCGTCGCCATCGGCACCGAAGGCGCCGCGCCGGTCCTGGCCCGCGCGATCAAGGCCGATCTCGAAGCGAAACTGCCCACAACCCTTGGCACATTGGCGCGGATCGGCAAGGCGTTTCGCAAACTGGCCGATATCCTGCCCACGGGCCGTATCCGCCGCGATTTCTGGGCGGATTATTATTTCAGCGAAGGCCCACGCGCATTGGATCGCGGCGGCGAGGCAGAGGCGAACAAGGCCCTGCAAGCCCTTGTCAAAAAACATGAAAAATCAGAACAACTCCCCGGCCATGTGGCCTTTGTCGGGGCAGGACCGGGTGACCCGGAGCTGTTGACCCTCAAGGCGCGCAAGGCGCTCGACGCGGCGGATGTGGTGATCCACGACCGGCTGGTCGCGCCGGAAATCCTCGAACTCGCCCGCCGCGAGGCGACGCTGATCGACGCGGGCAAGCAAGGTTTTGGCCCCTCCATGGATCAGGACGAGATCAACCACCTGATCGTGACCCACGCCACCCAAGGCGCGCAGGTGGTGCGCCTCAAGGGGGGTGATCCTGCCGTTTTCGGACGTCTGGACGAAGAGATCGACGCGGTCGAAGCCGCGGCCATCGACTGGCATATCGTGCCCGGCATCACCGCAGCCTCGGCCAGCGTGGCCTCGATCGGCCAGAGCCTGACACGGCGGGGCCGCAATTCGTCGGTCCGGTTCCTGACCGGCCATGACATGAAGGGATTTGCCGATCACGACTGGCAGGCGCTCGCCCGCCCCGGCGAGGTGGCTGCGATCTATATGGGTAAGAAATCGGCCCGTTTCATTCAGGGACGGCTGATCATGCACGGCGCGGATCGCGCGACGCCGGTAACGATGATCGAAAACGCCTCGCGTCCCGATCAGCGCACGCTCGCCACCACGCTCGAAAAATTGCCGCTGGATCTGGCCGAGGCCCGGCTCAACGGCCCCGCCCTGACCTTCTATGGCCTTGCGCCGCGCGCGGCGCAAACCGCCCTCTCCCTTCAAGACCAGGAGCTTGCCTGACATGCCCCGAGAGTTCACTCCCAAAGTCGTCACCGCCAACGCCCTGATCGAGGGCGATGTCGTCTACCTGACAAGCGATGACCGCTGGACGCGCCACCTGTCCGAAGCCGAACTGATCACCGACGAGGCGCATGCCCAACTGCGCCTTCTGATGGCCGAGGGTCAGCCCAACGATGTCGTTGGCGTCTATCTGGCCGAGGCCGTCGCAGGCCCCAACGGCCCCGAACCCACCCATTTCCGCGAGGCGTTCCGCCGCAAAGGCCCCTCGAACTATCCCCATGGCAAGCAAGCGGAGTTGACCGATGTATAACTATTCCGAATTCGACGCCGCCTTCGTGGCCGAGCGCAACCGTCAGTTCCGCGCACAGGTCGAACGCCGGATCAGCGGCGCGCTGACCGAAGACGAGTTCAAGCCCCTGCGCCTGATGAACGGGCTCTATCTGCAATTGCACGCCTATATGCTGCGCGTGGCGATCCCCTATGGCACGCTGGACAGCGCCAAGATGCGCCAACTGGCCTATATCGCCGAACGGTGGGACAAGGGCTATGGCCATTTCACCACCCGGCAGAACATCCAGTACAACTGGCCCAGACTGTCGGATGTGCCGGACATTCTGGATGCCCTGGGCGAGGTCGGGATGCATGCCATCCAGACCAGCGGCAACACCATCCGCAACGTCACCGCCGACCATTTCGCCGGGGCCGCCGCCGATGAAATCGCCGATCCCCGCCCCGTGGCCGAACTGATCCGGCAATGGTCCACCGACCACCCGGAATTCCAGTTCCTGCCACGCAAGTTCAAGATCGCCGTGACCGGCAGCCCCAACGACCGTGCCGTGATCAAAGCACATGACATCGGCTTGCAGATCGTCGAACGCGACGGCCTGCAAGGCTATCGCGTGATCGTGGGCGGCGGTCTGGGCCGCACGCCGATGATCGGCAAGGTGCTGTCCGATTTCATCAGCCAGGACGATCTGCTGCCCTATCTCGAAGCGGTGGTCAGTGTCTGGAACCAGATCGGGCGGCGCGACAACAAGTACAAGAGCCGCATCAAGATCACCGTGCATGAGCACGGTATCGACGACATCCGCGCGCGGGTGGAGGATCGTTTCGCAATGATCCGCCCCGCCTTCAGCGGCGTCGACCTTGAGTTGTTCGAAGAGATCAAGTCTGCCTTTGCCGCCCCGGCCTTCCGCAAGAGCAGCACGGCAATCCACGAAACCGCCTATGCCACCGATCCGATCTTCCGCTCGTGGTGCGACACCAACCTGGCCGAACATCGCGCGCCGGGCTATGCCATCGTGCAGATCAGCCTCAAGGCGCATGGCGCGACACCGGGCGACGCCACGGCAGAGCAGATGCGCGTGATGGCCGATCTGGCCGAATTTTATGGCCATGACGAGTTGCGTATCAGCCACGAGCAGAACGTGATCCTGCCGCATGTGCACAAATCCGACCTGCCCTCGATTCATGGCATCCTGAAAAAGCACGGGCTGGCCACGGCGAATATCGGGCTGATCTCGGATATCATCGCCTGCCCCGGCATGGATTACTGCGCCCTGGCGACCGCCCGCTCGATTCCGATCGCGCAGGAAATCGCCACACGGTTCGACGAGTTGAAGCTGGAACATGAAATCGGCGATCTGAAGATCAAGATTTCGGGCTGCATCAATGCCTGCGGGCACCACCATGTCGGGCATATCGGCATTCTGGGCCTCGACCGGGCCGGCGTCGAGAACTACCAGATCACGCTTGGCGGCGATCACACGCAGGACGCAGCTCTTGGGCAGCGCACCGGGCCGGGGTTCTCGGCGGATGACATCGTGTCCGCAATCGAGCGGATCGTGGACACCTATCTGGAATATCGCGACAGCGCCGACGAGTCTTTCCTGCAAACCTATCGCCGCGTTGGAATGCCTCCGTTCAAGAGCGCCCTTTATGAAAAGGCCGAGGCCTATGCAGCCCAGTGATCTCGACAATCGTGTCGCGACGCTCAATGACCGCTACCGCCACCATTCGGCGACAGCGGTTCTCGAGCACGCGTTGCACGACCCGGACGCCGGGAAGCTGGCGCTCGTTTCCAGCTTCGGGGCCGAGTCCGTGGTGCTGTTGCACATGGTTTCGGTCGCGCGCCGCGATACGCCGGTGATCTTTATCGACACGCAGATGCTGTTTGCCGAAACGCTGGTTTATCAACAGGAACTGGCCGAGCGGCTGGACCTGCGCGACCTGCGCATCATCCGCGCCGCCGACACCGCGCTCCAACGGCAGGACCCCGACGGCACCCTGCATAAAACCGCGCCCGACGCCTGCTGCGCCCTGCGCAAGACCGAGCCCTTGCAGCGCGCCCTTGACGGCTTCGGCGGCTGGATCACCGGGCGCAAGCGGTTTCAGGGCAGCACACGCTCCACGCTCGAGTTCTTCGAGGCCGAGGACGGCACGGGTCGGATCAAGGTCAACCCGCTGGCGCATTGGGCCCCCGAAGACCTGCGCACTTACATGGAGGAAAACCGCCTGCCCCGGCATCCGCTGGTGGCCAGGGGCTACCCCTCTATCGGCTGCGCCCCCTGCACGACCCGCGTGAACGAAGGCGAAGACCCCAGATCGGGCCGCTGGCGCGGCCAGGACAAAACTGAATGCGGCATCCATTTCGTCAACGGAAGGATCGTCCGCCAAGGAGAGAACGCATGAGCATCATAGTGACTGACAAGGGGTTCACACCCGACGACTGGACCGGCTCCATTTCCGCGCTCGAAGACGCACGGACAGGATACGCCATCGACCTCCCCTCCAGTGCCGACCCGATGGAACTGGCCGGGCGGCTGGCCGATATCCCGATGATCCGGGTGGATTTCCCCAGCTTCGCCGACGGGCGCGGCTTTACCATCGCGCGGCAGCTGCGCCTGATGGGCTACAAGGGGCGGCTGCGCGCACGCGGCCATGTGATCGCCGATCAATACGCCATGGCCCGCCGGGCCGGTTTCGACGAGGTCGAAATCGCCGACGATCTGGCCGAACGTCAGCCCGAAGATCAGTGGATGTTCCGGGCCGATTGGGGCGCACATGATTATCAGGCGCGCCTGCGCGGCTAAATCCCCTTCACCTGACCTGAATCAAAGATTACTTAGAGGTGTCGGTTTAACGAAACCGGCAGATGGAGCAATGAACGAGATCAGCACAGTGACCGAAGCAGCAGCCAAGGCCGTCAAGAAACCCGCCCTGCCCGACGCGCAGACCGTGACCGAAGTGACCCATTGGACCGACCGTCTGTTTTCCTTCCGGGTGACACGGCCCGCCTCGCTGCGGTTCCGCTCGGGGGAATTCGTGATGATCGGGCTGATGCAGACCGATGAAAAGACCGGCAAGGAAAAGCCGCTTCTGCGTGCCTATTCCATCGCCTCGCCCTCCTGGGACGAGGAATTGGAGTTCTACTCGATCAAGGTTCAGGACGGCCCGCTGACCAGCCGTTTGCAGCACATCCAGCCCGGCGATGAGATCATCCTGCGGCCCAAGCCTGTGGGCACGCTGGTGCATGACGCCCTACTGCCGGGTAAACGTATCTGGTTCTTCGCCACTGGCACCGGGTTTGCGCCGTTTGCCTCGCTTCTGCGCGATCCGCAGACCTATGAGGACTATGACGAGGTCATCATCACCCACACCTGCCGCGAGGTGGGCGAACTGGAATATGGCAAGCAACTGATCGACAGCATCCGCAAGGACGAAATGCTGGAAGAACTGATCGGCGAAGGGTTTCACGAAAAACTGCGGTATTATCCGACGACGACCCGCGAAGAGAGCCCCAAGATGGGCCGCATCACCGACCTGATGCGCAAGGGCGAAGTGTTCGAGGATCTGGGCGTCGAACCGCTCAGCCCTGAAACCGACCGCGCGATGGTCTGCGGGAACCTGGCCTTCAACCTCGAGATCAAGGCGATGCTGGAAGAATACGGGCTGCGCGAGGGTGCCAATTCGGACCCCAAGGAATATGTGGTCGAAAAGGCGTTTCTGGACTGATCCGCGCCATGCCTTTCCCCGATACGAAAAACCCGCGCCGGTCTGGCGCGGGTTTCTTTTTTCAATCAGACGGACCGCCCGATCTTACATGCCAAGCGCTTCGCGAACCTTTGCAAGAGCGGTCTTGAGCAGATCAGGGTTTTGCCGCGCTTGCTCAAGCGATCCTTTCAGCAGGGTTTTCTGCATGTCGCCGATAGACGAATTGTCGATCGCCTCGGACGCCTTGTCCATGTCGAAGCCATCGACAGTCAACCAATCGGCCACGCCCCCGGCAGATGCATCAACCTCTGCTTCGGTCGCCGCAGCGGCGTCGTCAGTAGCGCTTTCTGCGGCATCGGCGGCCGATTCCGCAGCCTCCGCAGCCTCATCGACCGCAGTATCTGCGGCCTGATCGACGGCCTCAGCGGTGCTGTCGGCGGCCTCGGTCGCGGTTTCAACCGCCGTATCCGCCGCATCGCTGGCGGCGTCGGCCGCCTCGGTCGCGGTTTCTTCCACTGCGGTCATGGTATCGCTGGCCGCATCGGTCGCTGCCTCGGCGGCATCGCTGGCGGCGTCCGCAGCGGCATCAACGGCCTCTTCTGCGGTTTCCTGCACGGTCGTCGCGGCCTCTTCGGCCGCGTCCGTCACGGTCGTGGCCGCGTTGTCGACGGCTTCACCCGCAGCCTCGGCGGCATCTTCCAAGGCGGTGGGTTCTTCGACCGCGCCGGTCACGTCATCGGCAACGTCCTGCGGCGATTTTCCGGTGAACAGCATGTAACCACCCCCCAGAACCACAAGCGCCAGAACGATCCAAAGCAGGTTTCTCATTGTTTTAGTCCCCTCAAAATACTGATCTTCTACGCGATCACCTGTCACGCAACTCATTGCTTTCAGATGACTCTGCGAAAGGAAAGCGACAAGGGGGAATGTAACACGATTCGGCTCAGATCAGCCGATTTTGCAGCTTGAAAGCCCGCAATACCGCGGTTACTTTGCGGTTTCGAAATATTCCAACAACCGAAGGATCAAAGCCATAGCCCGCAGACCGCATAACGCGCCCCCGACCCGTGATACAGGCCCCCGCGTCAACGACAAAATCCGTGCCCCCGAAATTCGCCTGATCGGCGCCGAAGGGGAAAACGTTGGCGTCGTGACACCAGAGCGTGCGATGGAGATGGCCGAGCAGGCCGGGTTGGATCTGGTTGAAATTTCGCCCAACGCCACCCCGCCGGTCTGCAAGATCATGGACTATGGCAAGTACAAGTACGAACAGCAGAAGCGCGAGGCCGAAGCGCGCAAGAAGCAGAAGACCATCGAGGTGAAGGAGGTCAAGTTCCGGCCCAACACCGACACGCATGATTATGACGTGAAGATGCGTAACGTGCTGAAATTTCTTGAAAAAGGCGACAAGGTCAAGGTCACGCTGCGGTTTCGCGGTCGCGAAATGGCGCACCAGGATCTGGGCCGCGACCTGCTGAACCGGGTGGCCGAGGACGTCAAGGACATCGGCAAGGTCGAGAACATGCCGAAGATGGAAGGCCGTCAGATGATCATGGTGATCGGCCCCATCGCGCGCTGAGGTCGGGCCATTCGTTGCGTACAAAACGTACGAAGTGTACGCGGGTTTTGTACGAAATCCGGGGCTTTCACGAAAGAGCGCGTCCATGATGGACACAAACGCCCCCTTGCACCCACCGGTGCGAGGGGTTTTTTTATCCGCAACGACCGGCCCCCGATCGACTCGGGCAAAAGAGCCAGCACAAGGAGAGCGCAAGATGTGGGAAGAGCGATTTGCCACGCCGGATTACGTTTTCGGGCGCGCCCCGGCGGTCTTTCTGAGCGATCATGCCGATCTGCTGACCCCCGGCGCGACGGCGCTGTCGGTGGCCGATGGTGAGGGGCGCAATTCGGTGTTCATGGCGCAGCGGGGCATGCAGGTGACGGCGCTGGAATACGCCTCCTCGGCCATTGCCAAGGCAAAGGCCCTTGCCGGGGAGAGCGGTGTCGACGTGACATTCCGGCAAGTGGACGTGCTGGCCCATGACTGGCCCGACACCTACGATCTGGTGGCGGGTATCTTCATCCAGTTCGTCGGCCCGAAGGACCGCGCGACACTGTTCGACGGCATGAAGCGCAGCGTCGCCCCCGGCGGGCTGATGATGCTGCACGGCTATACCCCGAAGCAGATCGAATTCGGCACCGGCGGGCCACCCGACCCGGCCAATATGTATACCGAAGAAATCCTGCGCGATGCCTTTGCCGGGTGGGACATCCTGGAATGCCGCGCCTATGAGCGCGACATCCGGGAAGGCAAGGGTCATGCCGGGCGGTCGGCCCTGATCGACCTGATCGCGCGCCGCCCCATGAACGCCTGAGATCACTTCATGGCGTGCTGGGCACAACTGACCGCCGGGTTGAAGGGTTTGAGCATCCCCGCCGGGTTGTCACGATAGAGCCAGACATGCTGATCGTAATGCGGTTCGAACCCGTGCGCTTCGTCGGCTTCGGTGGCGGGGTCGTCGGCCATGGCCTCCCATTGTTTGCCGTTGATCTGCGGATGCGGCTTGCCGGCGGCCTTCCACGCCCCTTGCCAGACAAGGTTTTCGACCGCGACCAGTTCAAGCGAACCATCCTCTTGCGGCTCGTAGATCAGGATGCCGGGATGCATCCAGTCGGTATGCATGCCATTCCCGCTGACGCGGGGTTCGGCGCCGGTGATGCCCAGCCGTGCGGGGTGGATATAGTGAATGCCCATGCCCCCCCATTCGGGTGGGAGCCCTTCTGCTTCGGCCGTGACGCATTGATCCGCCGGATCGCGGATATAGCCATCGGCAAGCGCCACTTCGACATCGCGGTATTTTTCGGTGGCGGCCCGAACCGCATCGAGATCCACCGTATCGGCCAGGGCCGCCCCGGCCACCCCGGCAGCAAGCGCGGCAATGCCCGCCGCAACATTCGTTTTCATTGATTTTCTCCCCTCTTCTGCGCGCCGTCACCGGACCTGGACCATGCGAAACCCGGAGAACTCGTGCAGAAGAAGGTGGCGGGCGTGCGGGCATAGTAGCACGAAATCGCAACATGCGAGGAAATATCGTGATCGCCTCACGCCCTGACCGCCTTGACCGCAATCAATACCCGACGGTCCGGCGCGCGGCAGGCTGATGCCATGTCAACACGAGCCAACAGGTTTTCCGTCATCATTGTCACCGACGATCGTGCGGTGATGCTGGATGGCGTTCCAGATATACCAGACGCCCCCGCCAGGATGGTCATCTTCGGGCATGGCAGCGGCAGCAACCGCATGAGCCCGCGCAACATCAGCGTTGCCCGGCAACTGAACGCGGCGGGCATCGCCACGTTGCTGTTCGATCTTCTGACCGATGCCGAAACTGCCAGCCCGCGCCATGTGGGCGATATTGCGCTGCTTGCCAATCGCGTTCAGCAGGCTCTGGACTGGACGGCGATCAACACGCAAACCGCGCCGCTGCCCAAGGGGCTGTTCGGGGCCGGCACCGGGGCCGCCGCCGCGCCGGATATGGTCGGGCGGCACAGTGTCGAGTGGTTCACCACCCATCTGCGCGGCAGCCGGTGACAGAGCTCAGCGTGCCAACGGCTCGAGCACGGTAATCCCCACGGCGGCGGCGCGCGCCAGTTCGGGATCGAGCGACATCGGGATATATTCCCCCCGTCTCCAGAGCTGTGCCATGTCATCGTAATAGCGTGACAGGAAATGGCCCGACTGGCCGGTCGAGACGATGAACACACTGCTGTCGGGATCGGCAAAGTCGTAAACCCCGCGATATCCCGCACCGTGCACGTTCTGGAACGGATCGGGGCCGGTTCCCTTTGTGCGCCCCCGCAACAGCGTGTGATCCCCGCCCGAGGTGGATTGGCGGATATTCACGAAATAGCGCAGCACGGGCACCTCGCCCAGAACCTGATGGTCGTGGGTGGCCTGATGGGCATCGCCCCACCGCAGGCTTTCCAGGGCGGTGCCATAGGTTTCGTTGATCCACACCAGCGCATCGTCCAGCGCCATGCGGGAAATGTCGGTGCAGCTTTCGACGCGGGTGGACTGACGCACATCGCACCATGCCGAGGCCCCGTCGATATCGCGGTAAACCCGTTCGATGAACACCGGGTCGGGGTGGCTGAACTCATGCGCCAGCGGCCCCAGATCGTCGCGCGTCAGGCGGTCTTGCAGGGCACGCAGCCACGCGGCGTAGATCAGCGGCTCGGGGAGGTGTTCGTTCATCTCGCCGTTCCATTCCGACAGCAGGTCGAGCGCGCGCTGGCGCTGGCGTTCGGGGGTGCCGTCGGGCGCGGCCTCGCCGGTGAACCAAAGGTCGGCGCCGATCAGCGGCAGGAGCGAGCGCGCGGTGAAGCTGACGGTATCGAGCTGCGCCTCGATAAAGCTGTCGCGGGTGTGCACCTCGCGGTTCTGCATCAGCTTGCGCCAGCGATAGACACGCTGCGTATCGCCCCACAGGAAGCTGACATGCAGCGGGAAAGGCCGGTCGACGGTCTTGTTGTTGGTATTGCCCAGAACCCCGCCCGCAGGCGCGACGAATTCGGGATTGGCGGAATAGGGGCTGATCCCCTGCCAGCGGTTCTGGCGAATCCAGCCGCGCGCGGGCATGCGCCCCTGCGTGTCGTGGCGCGCGTTGCGGCGCGGCATGGCGCCGACGGTTTTCATGGCGATGGTGTCCTGATCGACCAGCGTCAGGTTCTGCGAGGGCGCGACATAAAGGCGGCCCGCATCCAGCGCGGTCTCGACCGTCTTGGCGTGCATTATGCTCATGCCCGCGCTCATCGTGGTGTCGGCATCGCTGAGCGCGGTCCAGGACAACGCGGCGACATGCCCCGGCGGGGTGATCGTGGCCAGATCGTAATGCGAGCCGGGCAGGATCGGGCCGTTATCGCTCCAGCGCAGGGTCAGAGTGACCGGGTCGGCATCCTTGATGCGGATGATCGAACGCTCGGTGCGGAAGGGTTTGTGCCCTTCGGGGGTGAGGTATTCGGACGGGTTGTCGGGATTGAGCTTTTCGATGAACACGTCCTGATCGTCCATGTAGGACGAGGTGATCGCCCAGCCCAGATCGTGGCTGCGCCCGGTCATCACCACCGGCACGCCGGGAATGGTGCCGCCGATCACGCCGCCGCTGTCCAGTTGCAGGCGCGCCAGATACCAAATGGACGGCGCGGAAAAGCCCAGATGCGGATCGTTGGCCAGCAGCGTCCCCCCCGAGGCCGAGCGCGCGGGCGCGGCGGCCCAGGCATTCGACGCCCCGGCAAAGGCGCGTTTGTGAAACGGCGACAGAGGATCGCGCGGGCGCGCGGGCAAAGAGGCATGGCGCAGCGCGCGCGCACCGGGCATGAGCGTGGCGTAATCGGGCAGCGCGGCGATGCCGCTGCCCGGCGCGAGGGGCATGATATCGGCCAGGCGGGCCTCGTCGTCGAGTTCCAGCGAAGCACGGGCGTAAAGCACCTCGTTCTCCAGATGCGAGGACAGCTGCACCGCCATCAGCTTGATGATGGCGATGGAATCGGCGGGCTGCCAGGGGGCCACGGGGGCATTGAACAGGAACATCTCGGGGGCGCCGCGCCCGAGCGCCTCCTGATTGATTTCCGCCAGCCGGGCATTCACCCCGGCGGCATAGGCGGTGAGCGCCTCTTGCGTGGCGGCGTCCTGCGCCGCGACCGAACGGCGCGCCAGATCGTAGAGCCCGAAACGGCGCATGAGCTTGTCGATCTCGATGGTGCGGGCGCCGAACACCTCGGACAGGCGGCCCTGTGCCGTGCGGCGCAGCGTCACCATCTGCCACAGGCGATCCTGTGCATGGGCATAGCCGAGCCCGAAGAACGTATCGGCATCGTTGCCGCCGAAGATATGGGGCACGTTGGCATTGTCGCGCACGATTTCCACCGGCGTGCTGGTGCCGGCCACGGTGAGGCGCTTGTCGTAGTCGGGCAAGGAGCGCGACAGCAGGAAATACAGCACAAGCACGGCGATCAGAGCCAGCACGATCGCCCCGCCCGTCAGCCGCAGCAGCCATTTGAAGATCAGCGCCATGCCCCTGCCCCGGTTTTTCCTTGCATCCGCGCATGGGATAGTCAGAAATCCGGGCCGAGACAATGGAAAGGGAGAAGACAATGACGAAACTGGCATTTCTGGGCCTTGGCGTGATGGGGTATCCGATGGCGGGGCACCTGCAGGCGGCGGGCCATGACGTCTGCGTCTACAACCGGACGACGGCCAAGGCCGAGGCCTGGGTCAAGGAGCATGGCGGGCGCATGGGCCCCACCCCGCGCGAGGCCGCCGCGGGCGCGGAGTTCGTGATGGCCTGCGTGGGCAATGACGACGATCTGCGCGGCGTCTGCCTTGGGCCGGATGGCGCCTTCGGCGGGATGAAGGATGGCGCGATATTCGTCGATCACACCACCGTGTCGGCCAAGGTGACCGAGGAACTTTACGCCAAGGCGCAGGAGGCCGGGCTGAACTTTGTCGATGCGCCGATTTCGGGCGGTCAGGCGGGGGCCGAGAACGGCCAGCTTTCGATCATGTGCGGCGGCGATCAGACCGCCTATGACGCCGCCGAACCGGTGATGAACACCTATGCCAAACTGTGCCGCCGGATCGGCGACACCGGCGCGGGACAGATGACCAAGATGTGCAACCAGATCGCCATCGCCGGAGTCGTGCAGGGCCTGAGCGAGGCGCTGCATTTCGCCGAAAAAGCCGGTCTGGACGGGCGCGCGGTGGTCGAGGTGATCAGCCAGGGCGCGGCGGGAAGCTGGCAGATGGCGAACCGCTACGAGACCATGCTGGACGACGAATTCAACCACGGTTTCGCGGTGGACTGGATGCGCAAGGATCTGGGCATCTGCCTGTCCACGGGCAATGAAACCGGGGCCTCCCTGCCGGTCACGGCGCTGGTCGATCAGTTCTACAAGGACGTGCAGAACATGGGCGGCGGCCGCTGGGACACGTCGAGCCTGTTCAAACGCCTGCGCAAGCTGGCGGGCTGAGCGCATGAGGGGGCGCAGCCCCCTCGGCCCGCGGGGTGTTTGCCGGGTGCAAACAGCCATATGGTTTTTTCGTTCGCTACGCGGAACGGTCGTGACTGCTGTGTGGGCCGGAACGGACGTTGGTTAAGCCGCGCATCGCCAGACCGCGGGGTGGCGATCAGACGGTCATTCAGTGCAGTTTATGCTGGCCAAACCCGAAAGAGATCAAAGGGGCGCACCGACCTCACCAAATCGCCAGCCCGTGCGGGCGGTCTGGCGATGCGCGGCGGCCTTCGGCCGCTGTTTCGCGCTTGGGGACAAATGCAACGAACCTGATCGCAGCACCACACTTTGTGCCAAAGGCTGTTAAGCGAAAAAAGCGAACCTACATCAAAACTCGCCTAGTCGTCAGCTTTGTGCAAATCGACCACGGCATCAGGACCTCACCGAAAGTAGCATCTCGTTGCGTGAAGCAGTTTTACTGATAGTGTTCTCGTTACCTACGGAGGGAACAAGGTTGGCAAATGCGTTCTGCACTCGATTTGGAGTAACTCAACCAATCATCCTCGCGCCGATGGGTCGTGTCGGACCGCCAGAGCTGGTTGCTGCCGTAAGCAATGCGGGGGGGCTTGGGCTGGCTCCACTCTGGACGGAAAGTCCTGACAAGATGAGGATGGAAATTCGGCGGATCAAGGAACTGACCGACAAGCCTTTTGGCGTGAACCTAAATATGGATTTCCGCAACGAAGAGCAGCTTGATGTCTGTTTGGAGGAAGGCGTTGACGTGGTTTCCCTTTTTTGGGGAGATTCGGGAAATTTTGTCGAACGAGCGAAATCGCATGGTGTGAAGGTTATACTAACCGTCAGCACATCTGAGGGAGCGCGTGAAGCCGTCGACCTTGGGGCGGATGCAATCTGCGCCCAGGGATGGGAGGCGGGGGGACATGTCGAAGGCAGAGTTTCAACAATGGCCCTTGTCCCGGCTGTGGCAGACGCGGTTGATGGGCTTCCGGTTATCGCAGCGGGCGGCATAGCAGACGGACGGGGACTTGCTGCTGCACTGGCGCTCGGTGCTTCCGCTGCTTGGATCGGCACCCGTTTTCTCGCTGCCAAAGAAGCACCGACCCACCCGATCTATTTAGAGCGCCTGCTCGCTGCATCCGAGAACGATACGGAGCACTATGACGATCTCTATGACCTCGTCTGGCCGAACGCACCTCACAGAGCTCTAAAAAATAGCACCTCTCGGATGTGGGAGGCAGCCGGACGGCCATCGCTCGGGCACAGACCCGGTGAGGGAGACATCCTCGCCACACGACCTGACGGCGTCGAGATACCAAGATACGCCAGCGCCGTAGCATTTTCTGAATTGGAAGGTGACATCGAGCCGTTGCCCATGTGGTCAGGCCAAGGCGTCGGCCTTGTGACCAAAGTCCAGAGCGCCGAAGAAATCGTTCGAGAGATTGTCGATCAGGCCAAATCCATCATCGATTTCTGATCATTTCTAGGCGCTTACCGCACCGAAGCCGACTTTCGTTTGCGATGCAGCATTCATTTAAATTGGCCCCAATCCGACCATCCCCTGCAGGTCGCACGCAGCCCGATACTACGCCTCCTTCGGCAGGGGAAAGACCTGATCGTAGCTCCAGTTGAAGACGAAGGCGTAGACCAGGTAGAACGCCGCAAAGGTGATATCCATCAGCAACGCCTGCCAGAGCCCTATACCCAGATACCAGGCGATGAAGGGCAAGGTGACCACCAGGAGACCGGTCTCGAACAGCACGGCGTGCAGGACACGCACCGGCAGGGTCTTGTGGACCGTGCCCATCCACCGCATCATCAGCCGGTCGAACCCCAGATTGTAGATATAGTTCCATAGCGTCGCCAGTGTTGCGGCGGCGATGGCGACGACACCGACATCGTGCAGGTGAACGCCAAAGCCCGTCGCCGCAAGGGGCACGACCAACAGGATGCCGATGATTTCAAAGCTGAGTGCGTGACGGATACGATCGCCGGTGGTGCGCATGGTCTTTCCCCATCTGCTGTCCGGGTCGTCCCGGCATTTGTCCCGGATGGGGGAGGTCGTCCTCGCAGCGGTCATATAGGGGGTGGGCGCGGGCCTGTCCAGTGTCGGGTATCGGCCAAATGGCCGCCCCTTCGCCTGCAAACCCGGCGTTACCCTGTGGCCGCTTTCATCCGCGCCAGAACGGCCCGTGCCGCGCGCAACCCCGGCGCCTCGCCGCCCCGGCCCAGCCGGTCCATCGTCAGGTCCATCGCGGCAAGTTGCGGGTTGGGGTTGTCCATCACCCCGAGCATGGCCGGGGCGATCAGCTCGGGGCGGCAGGCCTTGCCGATGAATTCGGGGATCACGCGCGTTTCGGAGACGAGATTGACCAGCGTCAGCGTGTCCACCTTGAGCATCCGCGAAATGATGAACCGGCTCAGGGGTTTGAGGTCATAGGCGATGACCATCGGCGTGCGTGCCGCCGCCAGTTCCAGAGAAACCGTACCCGATGCCGCCAGTGCCCAGTCCGCCGCACCGAAGGCGGCGCGTTTTTCGGCCTTGTAGCTCTCGGCGTCCATCCCCTCCGGGCTGAGGATCAACGGCTTGACCGGCCAGTCGGCCACCATCCCGCGCACCAGCGGCGCGACCGTTTCGGTGGTGGGAAGAACCAGCGACAGGTCCGGTCTGGCGGCCAGAACCCGGCGAACGACATCCGAGAACCGGTCGCCCAGCCATGTCACCTCGCCCCGGCGCGAGCCGGGCAGCACCATCCAGAGCGGCCCGTCGAGCCCGTGGCGGGCCCTGAACCGCTCGATCTCCTCGGGGGTGGCCTGGGGTTCGCTCACCACCGGATGCCCGACGAAATCGCATTCCATCCCCGCCGCTTCCATATAGGGCGGCTCGAACGGCAGGAGCGCCAGGACATGGTCGATCACGCCCGCCATCTTCCGCGCCCGGCCCGCGCGCCACGCCCAGACCGAGGGCGCCACGTAATGAACGGTTCTTACGGCGCTTTTCGCTCTGACCAGCCGTGCCGCGCGCAGGCAGAAATCGGGGCTGTCGATGGTGATCAGAACATCCGGCTGCGCCTCCAGAACGGCCTCGGCGGTCTGGTGCAGGCGGCGTCTGAGATGCATGTATTTCGGCAGGATCTCGGCCAGCCCCATGACGCTCAACTCGTCCATGGGAAACAGGCTCTGCATCCCTTCGGCCTGCATCAGTGGCCCGCCGACCCCTTGAAATTCCACGTCTTCGAGGGATTTCAGCCCGGCCATCAGTGCCGCGCCCAGCCTGTCGCCCGAGGCCTCTCCGGCGATCAGGAACACTTTCATCACAGCACCCGTGCGGTCAGGAAAAGTCCCTCGTCTTCGACGGCCTGCAGGGTCTTGTCCCGCTCGACGATCATCACGCGGCCCGCCTCGATCACCAGACCGGCCAGACCGGCCCTGGCAACGGCGGCGATTGTCTGCGGCCCGATCACCGGCATGTCGATCCGCAGATCCTGCCCACGCTTGGCCGCCTTGACATATACGCCCTTGAAATCACGGCGCAATTTTTCAGGGGTCTGCGCCACGAACTGCAACAGGGCATCCGTGCCCTGAACGGTTTCGATCCCCAGACATTGCCCGCCGGCCACGACACATCCCTGCCCCACATCGAGCGGCGACAGCGCCATCAGGATATCCCAGGCCCGTGACACATCCTGCAAATCCGCCTCACCGGGTTCGGCCCCGACGGCCAGCCCCTCCTCCGCCGTCAGGCCCGGCACCAGCTCATGCGCGCCCATGACGGCAAAGCCCTGTTCCTCGAAAATCGCGATTACCTGACTGAGCAGCGCATCGTCGCCGCTCTGCATCGCCACCATCAGACGGGGCGCGAGCGACATCATCGTGGGATCGAAGGCCGTGGGGTCGAGCGGCGGGCGCGCGAGCGATCCGGCAAAGACAACCCGATCGACGCCCTGATCCTTCAGGTTCGCGAACAAATCGCCCATCTTCTCGAAGCGATGGTCCTGAACGTCGCCCTCCAGATCGTTGGGGACACCGGCAAAGCCGATACGGATGGCCTCCGGATGGGCCTCGGCGATGCGCACGGGCAACCCCCCGCTACAGGCCAGTATGGCCAGTTTTCCCGCCACGGCTCAGACCGCCCCCGGAGTCAGGAAGGACCGGTCGCTTGCGCCTGTCACGAAATCCACGATCTGGCGGACATAGTCGCTTTCGGTTTCCGCACCCAGGCGGCGCGCGCGTTCCTGAAACGCGCCTTCGCCCTGCGCCAGCATCTGAAAGGCCGCGCGCAGCGCGGTGATGTCGGCACGCGGCACACCGCGCCGTTTCAGCCCGACAAGGTTCAGCCCGTGCAGTTCACCGCGCGGGGCCTGCACCAGACCGTGGGGAATGACATCGTTGGTCACCATCGTGACCGCGCCAATGATCGCGCCCTGCCCGATCCGCACCCATTGATGCACCCCGGACAAGCCGCCGACGATCACATCGTCCTCGATCACGCAATGACCGGCCAGAGCGGCGTTGTTGACGATGATCACACGGTTGCCGATCCGCACATCATGGGCCACGTGACAGCCCGCCATGAACAGCCCGTCATCGCCCACGCGGGTTTCGCCCCCGCCCCCGGCGGTGCCGGTGTTCATGGTCACGTGTTCGCGGATGCGGTTGCGCGCCCCGATCACGAGGCGGGTCTTCTCGCCCTTGAATTTCAGGTCCTGCGGCACCTCGCCGATACAGGCGAAGGGAAAGATCACGGTCTCGTCGCCGATCTCGGTGTCGCCCGTTACCACGACATGCGATTTGAGCACCACACCATCGCCAAGCCGCACCTCGGGGCCGACATGGCAGAACGGGCCGACATGACAGCCCTGCCCCAGTTGCGCGCCGGGTTCGACGATGGCGCCCGGATGAATGAACGTCTCTGACGACTGCGACATGCGGATCACTCCTTGGGCAGGTCCATCATCGCGGTGAATTCGGCCTCGGCGGCCATTTCACCCTCGACCTCGGCCACACCGGCGAATTTCCAGACCTTGCCGCCGGGCTTGCCCCGCAGCGTTTCGAGTTTCATTTCAAGAACGTCGCCCGGCACCACCATGCGGCGGAATTTGCATTTGTCGATCGACATGAAATAAACCAGCATGTCGCGGTCTTCCATGCCGAGCGCCGTGCCGACCATGACCGCCGCGGTCTGCGCCATCGCCTCGACAATGGTCACGCCCGGCATGATCGGCTTACCCGGAAAATGGCCCTGGAAATGCGGCTCGTTCATGGTGACATTCTTGATGCCCCGCGCCTGCTGAAAGCCGTCGATATCCACCACCTTGTCCACCAGAAGGAACGGATAGCGATGGGGGATGATCCGCTGGATCAGGTGAATATCCGCGGATTTGAACGGCTCGGTCATGCTGTTGTCCTTCACTGTGCTCGCCTGAGCTTTCCCTAGCAACTCGCCCCCGGATGGGCAAGCGCGGCGCTAATCGTCTGCGGGGGCCTGTTCTGCCGGGGACTCCTGCGCAGGCGGGTCTTCCTCCGGGGTCTGATCGGGCGTATCCGGCACGGGCGTGGCGTCCTTTGGTGGCGCATCGCCCGGCATTGCATCCCCGATCCGCTCGTCGATGCGGGTGATCGCCAGATCGGTGATATCTATGGCGCCCGCGCGCAGCAGAACATTCCGGCTGTCCATGACCACGGCGGCCCCGGCCTCGCGCATGATCTGAACCAGAACCGGTTCGATCAGGCGCATGAACTGCACCGTCGCCTGGGAACTGTTCCGTTCGAGATCGCGGGCGCGGCGTTCGCTTTCGCTGCGGATTTCCTGCACTTTGGAATCGAAAGTATCGGCCAGCTTGCGAAACTCTTCGGGGCTGGTTTGGGCGCGCAGATCGGTCAGCGCTTTTTCTTCGGCTTCGAGCTGGGCTTCGAGTTCGCGATTCCGGGCGATCAGGGCCTCGCGCTCGGCGCGCAGCGTCGATGTCATCCTGAGACCGAGCTGCGTTTCGGCGAACAGGCGGTCGGGGTCGATCACCAGAATATCGCTTTCGATCACGCCCATGTCCTGCGCCACGGCGCCGGGCACGGCAGCGCAGAGCAGGCTCAGCGCCACCACCACCCGCCGGACGACCGCAAGACCAAAGCGGGTCATTCCCGACCTCAGAAGTCGGTGCGCACGGTCAGGTCGAAGGACTGGTCGATATCGCCCGGCTCTTTCTTGAGCGCCTTGGACCAGTTGAAGCGCAACGGACCGAAAGGCGATTCCCAGAACAACGACAGCCCGACCACGTGACGCGGCTTGAAGCTTGTGGATTGCACGGGGAAGATCGCGTTGGTGGTATCGACCCCCCAGATGCCCCCGACATCGTAGAACGCGCCGCCCGAGATACCGTATTCATCCGGCAGGCCGAGCGGGAACTCGGCTTCGAACTTGGCCACCGCGTAGTAATCGCCCCCCAGATGTTCAAGGCCCTCGATCGGCCCTATGCCGTTGGGCTCGAAGCCGCGCATGACCTGACTGGAATAGCGTTCGACCGCGCGGCTGCTCTGACCGTTGAAGAACTCGAGCGCGCCGCCTTCGACGGTTGCCCGCAACGTGACCTCTTCGTTCAGGACCATCGTCTGGGCGATGATCCGGGCCGTGGTTTCCAGATACTCGCGATCTCCGCCGAGGCCCGAATACCGCTGACCGAAGGACAGCAACACACCCGAATTCGGATCGAGTCCGTTGCGGCGCGTATCGTAGGTGTAGTTATACCCGATCCCGCTGGTCCATTGCTCGCCCATGTTCGTTTCGGCGCGCAGGATACCCGAACGCCCGTAATAGTTGCTGATGTCCTGATAGCCTGCCTGATAGTACAGGCTCAGACGGCCGTTTTCGCTGACCGGGAAGGTCAGGCTGGGCCGGAAGACGCCATCGACCGTGTCGAATTCGCTGAAATCGCTTTCGGTTTCCGTCAGGGCGAAATCGAGGCCGAACTCGACATCGCGCCCGAGGAAAGCCGGTTCGACGAAGCCGAAATTGTAGTTCAGGTTGTTTCCAGATGCGGCGATGGCCGCGGTGAGTTTCTGCCCGCGCCCGAGGAAGTTGCGTTCGCTGAACCCGACGGAAATCCCCATACCCGAGTTGGTCGAGTAGCTGGCGCCGAAGGTCAGCGAGCCGGTGGTTTTCTCTTCGACATTGACATCGACCACAACCTGATCGGGACGCGAGCCCTCGCGTGCGTTCACGTCGGTGTCGGAAAAATAGTTCAGCGCCCGGATACGTTCGGCGGCCTCGCGAATCTGGCGTGGGTTGAACGGATCGCCTTCGGCCATGTCGAACTGACGGCGGATGACCCTGTCCAGCGTCGTGGTGTTGCCTTCGATGTCGATGCGTTCGACGAAAATGCGCTCGCCGCGCACCAGAGCGAATTCGACATCCAGCGTCAGATCGCGGTCATTGCGGGTGATCCGGGGCTCCACCCGCAGAAAATCCACCCCGTTCCTGATGGCGAGACGTTCCATGCGGGCGATCGAATCCTCGACCAGGGTCGGCGAATAGGTCTTGCCCTGCTTGATCTTGAGAACGTCGTGATACACCTCGGCGTCCGCTTCGGGGATTTCGCTGACGGTGGTGATCTCACCGAACTTGAACTGCTGGCCTTCCTGAATGTTGAAGGTCACGAAATAACCGTCGCGTTCGCGCGCCAGTTCGGCATTGGTGCCAGTCACGCGGAAATCCACATAGCCGCGCGAATTGTAGAAATCGGTCAGCACCTGCTTGTCGAACTGAATCCGGTCTTCGACGAAGGTGTCCTTTTCGATCAGGGCGCGCAACAGGCCGGCCTGCTTGCTTTCGATCACGCGGCGCAGGCGGCGATCGGAATAGGCGCGGTTCCCGACGAAACCGATGCGCTGAACCTCGATCTTGCGGCCCTCGAAAATCTCGAACACCAGATCGACGCGGTTGTCGCTGCGGCGGATGACCTTGGGCGTCACGCGGGCCGAGACGCGCCCGTTCTGCGCATAGGCTTCGGTGATCGTGGCGGCGTCGCGTTCGGCCTTGGTGGGGCTGAACACCTGACGCGACTGGCTTTCGATGAAGCCTGCCAGATCCTCGTCCTTGATCTTGCGGTTGCCTTCGAAGGCGATGCGGTTGATCGTCGGGAATTCGGTGACCTGAATCACGAGGCGGCTGCCCTGCGGCACGATCTCGACGGTTTCGAACAGGCCGGTGGCCAGAATGCGCTGATAGGCCTCGTTCAGATCCCCCGCCGAAACGGTCTCGCCGCGGGCGATCCCGGCATAGGTCAGGATCGTGCCGGATTCGACACGCTGATTGCCCTCGATCGTGACGGAACTGAACCGGTAATTCTGAGCGTCGGACGGACCCGGAACGGCGAAGGCCGCAGCCGTCAAAGCTGCGAATCCGATGCTTCGCAGTGCGGGCGCCAAATGCTGTCGCTGTGTCAGGTAGCGGCTGCGCCGGTGCTGCTTATATGCCATGTGATTAAATCCAGTCCAACATCCCTCTTGTCCGATGTCAGTAGCTGGAATGAGGCATGTTGTCAAAACGCGAAGCGCAAGATTTTTGAACTCGGCGCGGCCATGCCACACTGGCCGCTCTCATGCCGGAAACGCTCAGAACGAGCCGAAGAAAGACCCCACGAATCCGCCCGCCAGCAGGCCGAGCGCAATGGTGCCGATATACATGATGCGATCCCAGTTGAGATCGAAAAGCAGGCTCATGCCCCGGTATCCGCTGACAATGTGTTGCATTGGTCCTGTCCAGTCGCTTCGAGTGAACAGAACACTGACGATTCAATGTGGCGGCAAGCCGGACCAAAAATTGGCAAAAATGCGGCAGTCCGGTACGCCGGGCTTCTTCGTCAGGGGCAGAAGATATCGTTGAACAGCGCGAACAGCATCAGCCCCAGAACCAGCGTCAGGCCGATGGTCATCATCAGCCGCAGCGCCGTGTCGCTGGGCGGTTTGCCTGCAACCGCCTCGTAGGCGTAGAAGGCCAGATGCCCGCCATCCAGCACCGGGATGGGAAACAGGTTCAGGAAACCCACGGCGGCGGACAGCACCGCGATGAACCAGATGAAGCTTTCCGCGCCCTGGCTGGCCATCGCGCCCGAAACCTCGGCGATGCCGATGGGGCCGGACATGTTGCAGCTGCTGATCGCGCCCGTCACCATGTGATAGAGCCCCGAAACCGAGCCCTCGACGATGCGCCAGACCTGCACCGCGCCCCCGGCCACGGCCTGCACCGGGCCAAGCGCCTCGGTGGCCGGCTCGAACGCCAGACCGCCGGCGATTCCGATGCGCCATGTGGTGCGGAACCCGCCTTCTGAGCGCGGCTCGTCCACCCGCCGGGGAGCGAGCACGAAATCCAGCGTTTCGCCATCGCGCCAGACTTTCAGTTCCAGGGCGCGCCCGTCCGAGGCCTCGACCACCTCCTTGAGCTCGGAAAACGCCGCGATGGGCGCGCCATCGACCGCGGTAATCACATCGCCCGGCTGCATGCTGATGTCATAGGCGGCGGATTGCGGGGCCAGTTGCGCCACCAGCGGCGGCATCGGATAGGGCCCCTGCACCTGCATCTGTTGCCCGTCGCGCTCTACCTGATAGCTCAGAACCGGGCGGATCGGCAATTCGTCGATCAGGTCGCTGAAGGTCTTGTCCTCGTCCGCGCCGGGCACGTCGAGCCCTTCGATCTGCAACAGGCGGTCCCCGGCCTGCAAGGTCAGGTTCTCGCCGGGCAGCGGGCGCAACTCGCCCACGGCCAGCGGATCGGCCACCTTGCCCTGCGTCATCATCACGGCGGCGAAAATCAGGATCGACAGGACGAAATTGAACACCGGCCCCGCCGCAACGGTGGCCGTGCGCGCCCAGAGCGGCGCCCCGTGCATGGTCTGACGGCGAATCTCGGGGGGCATTTCGGCCACGGCCTCGTCGCTCTTGGCGCTGGCGGCGTTGGCGTCGCCCAGAAACTTGACGAATCCGCCGAAGGGCAGCGCAGCTATCTGCCAGCGGGTGCCGTGCCTGTCCATCCGCGACCACAGGACCGGCCCGAATCCGAGCGAAAACACCTCGGCCTTGATCCCTGACCAGCGGCCGACGATGTAATGGCCGTATTCATGCACGGCCACGATCACCGAAAGGGCGACGACAAAGGCGAGGATGGTCATGAAAAATCCGCCAAACTGCGGCAGAAGGGCTGCAATATCCACTCGATTATCCTGTTTTCTTGCACTGTTCCTGCACCACGGCGTCAGCGCACCTGCGTGACAGATGGTCAAGCCGTGTCACGCTATCAAGGGTGATCCCGGCATCAATAAGGCCATTTTCGGCGGAAAGCCGGGCCAGAACCTCTTGGACGACATCGCTCATGTCCAGGAAACCGATACGTCCCGCGATGAAATGATCCAGCGCGCGTTCCTTGGCGGCGTTGAACACCGCGCCGCTGAGGCCGCGCATCGCCATCACCTCGCGCGCCAGCCCGAGCGCCGGGTAGCGCGCGGGATCGGGGGCGCGGAAAGTCAACTGTCCGATGGCCGCCAGGTCCAGCGCATCCACCGGCAGCGGGCGGCGCTCGGGCCAGTTCAGCGCATAGCCGATGGCATGGCGCATGTCATGCGGTCCGACATGGGCCATCAGCGCCCCGTCGCAAAACCCCACCAGCGCATGCACGAGGGATTCGGGATGCACCAGCACCTCGATCTGCGCCGGGTCCAGCCCGAAGAATTCCCGCGCCTCGATCACTTCGAGCGCCTTGTTGAACATCGACGCGCTGTCGATGGTGATCCGCTGGCCCATGTTCCAGTTGGGATGGGTCGAGGCCTCTTCGAGACTAGCCTTCGCCAGCGCCTCGAGCGGCCAGTCGCGGAAAGCCCCGCCGCTGGCGGTGATGACAACCCGGCGCACCGCGCCGATGTCTTCGCCGGTCAGCGCCTGGAAGATCGCCGAATGCTCGCTGTCCACCGGCAGGATTCGCGCCCCGTGCCGGGTGGCCGTCTCCATGACCAGCGGCCCGGCGGCGACCAGTGTTTCCTTGTTGGCCAGCGCCAGCGTCGCGCCCTGTTCCAGCGCCGCAAGCCCCGGCGGCAGGCCTGCCGCACCGACGATGGCGGACATCACCCAATCCGCCGGGCGCGCGCCCGCCTCGGCCACGGCGCGGGCGCCGGCGGCGGCCTTGACGGCGCTGCCGCTCAGTGCGGCGCGCAGATCGTCCAGCAGCTCGTCATGCGCGGTGACGGCGATTTCGGCGCCGAACTCCACGGCGTCGCGCGCCAGTTGCGCGATGTTGCGCCCCCCGGTCAGGGCGACCACCTGATACGCGTCGCGATCCCTGCGGATCAGGTCCAGCGTGTTCTGCCCGATCGACCCCGTCGCGCCCAGAATGGTGATGCGTTTCATGCCAGCCCCGGCAACAGCTTCAGCGCCCAGATGGCCATGATCGCCGGCCCCGCGCCCAGCATGGCGTCGAACCTGTCCAGCACGCCGCCATGACCGGGAATCAGGGTCGAGCTGTCCTTGACCCCGACCCGCCGCTTGACCGCGCTTTCGGCGATGTCACCCATCTGCCCGGCAAATCCCACCAGCATCGAGACCGGCACCAGCAGCCACCCCGCCCCCGTGGGCAGGGCAAAGATCAACCCGATCACCGCCGCCCCGATCCAGCCCGCCGCAGTGCCCGACCATGTTTTCTTGGGACTGACGCGCGGCCAGAATTTCGGCCCGCCCAACATGCGCCCGGCGAAATACCCCGCCACGTCCGAAACCACGACGACCAGCACCAGCCACAGCACCCAGACCAGCCCGGCATCGCTGCGCAGCACGGCGATCATGTAGCATCCCAGCAGGACCCAAAGCACGCACACCGCATACAGCACCTTGTCGCGTGCCGCCTGCCCTGCCCCGACGAAGGCCACGGCCACCAGCAGCGGCACCACGATCACGCCCGGCAGGCTCAGCGCCCCGGCCAGCGCCCCCGCGCCGAGGATCGGCAGGCTGGCGCGGCCCGGCACGTCGAACATGCCGGTGCATTCCCAGATCATCAGCCCCGCCAGCAGGCACACGGCAATCGTGAAAATCCAGCCCCCCGCCCAAACGGCGGCGGCCCCGGCCACGGCCATCGCCACGCCCGACAGGACGCGCGGCGCCAGATCGTGCCATTGCGCCGGTGCACTCATCCGTTCACCGCCCCGAAGCGCCGGTCGCGCGCCCCGTAGCCGCGCAGCACATCGGTGAATATCTCGCGGGTGAAATCCGGCCACAGCGTGTCGATGAATTCGTATTCCGAATAGGCCGACTGCCACAGCAGAAAGTTCGAAATCCGCGCCTCGCCGCTGGTGCGGATCACCAGATCGGGATCGGGCAAAACGCGGGTGTCCAGGTATTTCGGCAAGGTTTCCTGATCGACCTCCGCCGGGTCCAGCCGCCCGTCGGCCACATCCTGCGCCAGCCGTCTCGTGGCGCGGGCCACCTCGTCGCGCCCGCCGTAATTCAGGGCGATGGTCAGGTTCAGCCCGGTGCAGACGCTGGTCATCTGCTCGGTTTCGTCCATCAGGGCCTGAAGGGACTTGTCCAGCCGCTGGCGGTCGCCGATGAAGCGCACGCGCACGTCTTCCTTCACGAACTCCTGCATTTCCTTGAGAATATAGCGCCGGAACAGCGCCATCAGCCCGGCCACCTCGGTCTGGGTGCGTTTCCAGTTCTCGGTCGAGAAGGCGAAGATCGTCAGGTAATCGACCCCGAGATCGGGGCAGGAGCTGACAATCTCGCGCACCCGCCGCGCCCCGGCATGATGCCCGAACAGGCGGGGACGTCCGCGGGCCTGTGCCCAACGTCCGTTGCCGTCCATGATGATCGCAACATGGCGCGGACCGCCAGTCAGGGGGGTGTTCCGGGCCATTTGGCGCCTCGCTTGTCTCAGACCTGCATGATCTCGGCCTGCTTGGCCTCCAGTGCCTCGTCGACGTGACCGATGAAGGTGTTGGTCAGATCCTGCACCTCGGTTTCCCAGAACTTCTGGTCGTCTTCCGACATGCCGTCGGCCTTGGCCTTCTTGATCTGGTCCATCCCGTCGCGGCGCACGTTGCGCACGGCCACGCGGGCGTGTTCGGCATATTGCGCGGCGACCTTGGTCAGTTCCTTGCGGCGTTCCTCGTTCAGTTCGGGGATCGGCAGCATGATGATCGTGCCGTTCAGCTGCGGGTTGATGCCGAGGCCGCTTTCGCGGATCGCCTTTTCCACCTTGCCCACAAGGCCCTTGTCCCAGACATTGATCGTCACCATGCGCGGTTCGGGGACGTTCACGGTGCCGACCTGGTTGACCGGGGTCGGCTGGCCATAGGCATCCACCATGACGGGTTCCAGCATGCTGGCCGAGGCCCGGCCCGTCCGCAACGAGGAAAACTCGCTGCGCAGCGCGGTCATCGCGCCTTCCATGCGCCGTTGCAGATCGTCGGTATCGAGGATGAATTCATCAGCCATAGTCGTCTTCCTTCTCGCGGGTCTCGCGTGTGTTATGCCTGTTTAGCCTCAGCCATGGACCTTTGTATAGGTGCCCTCTCCGGCCAGAATACCCTTGAACCCGCCCGGTTCGTCCAGACTGAAGACGATGATCGGCAGGTTGTTGTCGCGCGCAAGCGCGATGGCGCTGGCGTCCATCACGTTCAGATGCTGGGCCAGAACCTCATCATAGGTCACGCTGTCATAGCGTTTGGCATCGTCGAACTTCATCGGGTCCTTGTCATAGACGCCGTCCACCTTGGTGCCCTTGAAGATCGCTTCGCAGGCCATTTCATTGGCGCGCAGAGTGGCCGCCGTATCGGTGGTGAAATAGGGGTTGCCGGTGCCCGCCGCAAAGATGCAGACGCGCTTTTTCTCAAGATGGCGCACCGCGCGGCGGCGGATATAGGGCTCGGCGACCTCGTCCATGCGGATGGCGCTGATCACGCGGGTGAACACGCCCAGCTTTTCCAGAGCGCTCTGCATGGCCAGCGCGTTCATCACCGTGGCCAGCATGCCCATGTAGTCGGCAGTCGTGCGCTCCATCCCCTGCGCGCTGCCCGCCAGCCCGCGAAACACGTTGCCGCCGCCGATGACCATGCAGATTTCGACGCCCATGTCGTGAACCGACTTGACCTCGCGCGCGATCCGCTCGACCGTCGGCGGATGCAATCCATAGCCCTGATCCCCCATTAACGCCTCACCCGAAATCTTCAGCATGACGCGATTGAACGTGGTTTTTGGGGAATCCGTATCGGACATGGGCAAATCCTTGTGAGCCGCTTCGCAATCGCGCGCAAAATGTAGGAAAACCCCGCAAGGTTCAATCTCAGAAACGGTTCGCCGCCGTTATTCGTTCCCGCCCCCCCTCGCATGCGGCGCGGTTTTCGCCTATCTGACAGGGCGATGACCACCCTGCCCGACATACCCCCCGACAGGCCCGTCCTGATCGCCGGCCCCACGGCCAGCGGTAAATCCGCCCTTGCGCTGCGCATCGCGGCGCAATCGGGGGGCGTGATCGTCAATGGCGACGCGATTCAGGTGTTCGACAACTGGCGTATCCTCACGGCCCGCCCCTCGCCCGAGGACGAAGCCCAGGCCGCCCATGCGCTATACGGGCATGTTGCGGGGGATGCCGAATATTCCGTCGGGCACTGGCTGCGCGATGTCGCACCGCTTTTGCAGGGCGGCGCGCGCCCCATCATCGTCGGCGGGACGGGGCTGTATTTTTCGGCCCTGACCGAAGGGCTGGCCGATATTCCCGCAACCCCCGAGACCGTGCGCGCCGACGCCAACGAGCGCATGGCGCAGGAAGGGATCGAGGCGCTTCTGGCAGAGATCGACGCGGCGACACGCGCCCGGATCGACACGCGAAACCCGATGCGTGTGCAACGCGCGTGGGAGGTGTTGCAAACCACCGGGCGCGGGTTGGCGGACTGGCAGGACCATACGCCGCCGCCGCTGCTGCCCTTGTCGGAGTGCACCGCGCTGGTCGTCGAGGCCGACAAGGACTGGCTGAATGCCCGGATCGCCCGCCGGTTCGACCGGATGCTGGATCAGGGCGCGCTGGAGGAAGCGCGCGCCAACCTGCCCGGCTGGACCCCGTCGCTTCTGTCGGCCAAGGCCATCGGCGCGCCGGAACTGATCGCCCACCTGCGGGGAGAGATGACTCTCGATCAGGCGCGCGAGGCCGCCACTATCGCGACGCGCCAGTTCGCCAAGCGGCAGCGCACATGGTTTCGCTCGCGCATGCGGACCTGGCAGGCCATCGACGCCGTCATATTGTAGGTTTTTCAATCTTTCCCCCTGACTTTCGGGCATTCCTGACGTTACGCTTGTCAAAACAGCGCAATTTCGGGCCATACCATGCCATCATCCTACCCGCGCCTTTCCACCCTGGCCCAATGGTCGTCCGCCGGGCCGTGGCAGGCCGAGCTTCCCCATAGCTGCCCGCATCACGCGCTGATCTGGATCACGCGCGGTCAGGGGCGGGCCCTGATCGGCGGGGTGCGCCGTGGCGTCGGGGTTCATAACGCGCTGGTCATTCCGGCGGGCACGCTGTTTGCGCTGGATGTGGGGCGGCAAGGCTTCGGTCTGGTTTGCGAGATTCCCCCCGGAGGCGCGGCCCTGATGCCAGACGAGCCGCAGCACCTGCGCCTGCGCGATGTGCAGGCCCAGGCGGAACTGACCGCGATCCTCGACGCGATGCAGCGCGAACAGAACACCGCCCGCCCGTTCCTTGACGAGGCGATGAACGCCCATGCCGCGCTTTTGTCGGTCTGGCTGCGGCGCACGATGATCGACCACACCGATGACCGCCCCGCCCGCCCCACGGCGGCGCAGCGTCTGGTCACCGCCTATGCCGCGCTGATCGAACGCGATTACAGGACCGGCAAGCCGATGGCCGATTATGCCCGTGCCCTCGGCGTGACGCCAACCCACCTGACCCGCACCTGCCAGGGCTGCGCCGGGCTCGGCGCCTCCAAACTGCTGACGCAGCGCAGCCTTCACGAGGCGCGCGTCCTGCTGGAAACCGGGGACCAGCCGTTCAAGCAGATCGCCGCCATGCTGGGATTTCGCAGCGCCGCCTATTTTTCCCGCTTCGTGCAGCATCATACCGGGCTGACGCCCACCGCCCTGCGCCGCAAGGCACAGACCCAGCCAGCGGCGCCTCAACCGGGCGTTGCGCCGCGCGCGGGCATTGCCCCCGCCCCTTCGCGCCGTATGGGTTGATCTTGAAACGGGGCGCATGTGTAATGCGTTGGACGAATGCCCCGTCGACCAACCGAAAGCGCCGCGCATGTCCAGATTTGTTCTCCGTCCTGATCGCTTGCACCCCGCGGCCCCCGGCCTTGCGCGCGACCTGGCGGCAGGACGGATGGACCGGCGCGAATTCCTGAGCCGCGCGACCTCGCTGGGCCTCACCGCCGCCACCGCCTGCACCCTCGCCGGCCTGCCCGCACTGGCCCGCGCCGATCCGGAGATCAGGCAGGGCGGCACCCTGCGCATCCAGCAGAACGTCAAATCCCTGAAAGACCCCCGCACCTATGACTGGAGCGAGATGGGCAACCTGACCCGCGGTTTTCTGGAATACCTTGTCGAATACAACCGCGACGGCAGTTTTCGCGGCATGCTTCTGGAAAGGTGGGAGGTCAACGAGGACGCCACCGCCTATCGCCTGCACCTGCGCGGCGGCGTGACATGGAACAACGGCGATCCCTTCACCGCCCATGACGTGGCCCGCAACATCGCGCGCTGGTGCGACACCGCCCTGTCCGGCAACTCCATGGCCACGCGTTTCGCCGGGCTGATCGACCCGGACACCGGGCAGGCCCGTGACGGCGCGGTGCAGGTGACGGGCGAGCTGACGGTGGAACTGACCCTCGACCGCCCGGATATCGCGCTGATCGCCAACCTTGCCGATTACCCCGCCGCCATCACCCATGACAGCTATGACGGCGGCGATCCGTTCGCGCATGGTATCGGCACAGGGCCGTTCCGCCCGGTCAGCCTGATCCCCGGCGAGCGCTGCATTCTGGAACGCCACCCTGAGCATGACTGGTGGGGAACCGCCGTCTATGGGGGGCCATACCTCGACCGGGTGGAATTCATCGACTTCGGCACCGACCCGTCGAACTGGATCGCCGCCGCCCGCGCCGACGAGGTCGATATGCTGTACGAAACCGTCGGCGATTTTCTGGATGTCATGGACGGTATCGGCTGGACCCGCACCGAAACCGACAGTTCGGCCACGGTGGTGATCCGCACCCATCAGCAGACCGAAACCGAAGATGGCCGCCGCCCCTATGAAACCGCCGCCGTGCGCCGCGCGCTTGCAATGGCGGTGGACAACGGGATCTGCCTTGAACTCGGCTATGCCGGGCGCGGGCTGGTTGCCGCCAACCACCATGTCTGCCCGATTCACCCCGCCTATGCCGATATCGGCCCGCCCGCCTATGACCCGGCCACCGCCCGCGCCGAGATGGTCAAGGCCGGGCTGCACGATTATGAACACGAGCTTGTCACGCTCGATGACGAATGGCAGCGCAACACCGGCGATGCGGTGGCCGTGCAACTGCGCGATGCCGGTATCCCCGTGCGCCGGACCATCCTGCCCGGCACGCTTTTCTGGTCCGACTGGCAGAGCTTTCCCTTTTCCCTCACCCAATGGAACCACCGCCCGCTGGCGGTGCAGGCGCTCAGCCTCGCCTATCGCTCGGACGGGGCATGGAACGAAACCGGCTTTGCGAATCCCCGTTTCGATGAATTGCTGGATCAGGCGATGGCGCTGTCGGATGCCGACACCCGCCGCCCGGTGATGGCGCAGATCGAAACCCTGCTGCGTGACGAGGGGGTCATCATCCAGCCCTACTGGCGCACGCTCTACAATCACCACAACGGAACGCTGGTGAATGCCCGGCGGCACCCGTCAGACGAAATTCATCTCTACAAGATCGGATTCGCGGCCTGATCGCCGCGCCTCGCGCCTCAGCTGCCCCAGATGATCCGCACGTAGTTGCGCGTTTCCTTGTAGGGCGGCACGCCACCGTATTTCTCGACCGCCGCAGGCCCGGCATTATACGCCGCCAGCGCCAGACGCCACGAGCGGAACGCGCGGTATTGTTCGGCCAGATACCGCGCCCCGCCTTCGAGGTTCTCATAGGGATCGTGCGGGTTCACCCGCAGCACCCGCGCCGTGCCCGGCATCAGCTGCGCCAGCCCGATCGCCCCCTTGTGCGAGCGCGCCCCGGCGTTCCAGCCCGATTCCTGCTGCACGAGGCGCAGGAACAAATCCTCGGGCACGCCATGACGGCGCGCGGCATCCTTGGCCATTTGCAGATACCGGCCACGGTATTTGCCGTTATAGGACTTGGTCGAGACGGTGCCCCACTTGGTCGGCGTGTTCACCTTCTGCGGCTGCAAGCGGACCGAATTATTGTATTGCTGCTTGGCGCGGGTATCCAGTACCTTGACTTGCGAACTGAACAGGTTGCTCCGGCTCTTGGTTGAAAGAACGTCCGCCCCGGCCGTCACCGGCACCAACAGAGCGCACACCGCCACCGCTGTCGTCAAAGTCTTCATACTGTCCCCCGGATCATCTAATCCGCCAATCCGGGCGCAATATATCCAAATCAGACAGAATTTCCAGTTCCAAGACGGCACAAAACCCGCACCGCGCAGGAAGGTGCTGAATTTTCCGTGCATTTTAGGCTTTTCTTCATGAACGTGCGATGGTGTAACCCGGAAAGCAAAAAACACGACGATATCTGCAAGGAGGTCCGCGATGGCCGGTTCAGTCAACAAGGTAATTCTCATCGGCAACCTGGGTCGCGACCCCGAGGTGCGGACATTCCAGAACGGCGGCAAGGTGTGCAACCTGCGCATTGCCACCTCGGAGAACTGGAAAGACCGCAACACCGGCGAACGCCGCGAACGCACCGAATGGCACAGCGTGGCCATTTTCTCGGAAGGGCTGGTGCGGGTGTGCGAACAATACCTGCGCAAGGGTTCCAAGGTCTATCTCGAAGGCAAGCTGCAAACCCGCAAATGGCAGGACCAGTCGGGGCAGGATCGTTACTCGACCGAAGTCGTGTTGCAGGGTTTTGATGCAACGCTCGTGATGCTGGATGGCCGTGGCGAAGGTGGCGGCGGCGGTGGTTACGGCGGCAGCCAGGGTGGTGGCGGCTATGGCGGTGGCGACTATGGCGGCGGGGATTACGGCAGCAGCAGCGGACCGTCCGGCGGCCCCTCGGGCGGCCCGTCGCGCGACATCGACGACGAAATCCCGTTCTGATCGACTCTCCCCCTCTCAGGGATCGGCGGCCACCCCTCGGGTGGCCGTTTTCAGTTCAGAACCAGCCAGTCCAGCAATGTCAGCCCCAGCCCCACCGGCACGGACAACACCACCGCCAGCAGGAAGGCCGCCAGCACCGTGGGCCGCGCCGGGGGCGCATCGACACCCAGAACCGGTTTTTCCTTTGCTCTCATCCCTCCATTAACTCCGCATTAGGTTGTCATCCGGTTAATGCGGGCATGGAGATTGCCGCCCTGTCCCCGGATGTTCCGCCCCTGGCCGCATGTGCCCTGCAACAGCACCCGCTTTACGGCGCGGCGCTGTCGGCGCTGGGGGGCGCTGCGCGGCGGCTCGCAATGCGCCGGGATGGGCGTGACATCGGACAGGTGCAGATCGTCCGCCGCCGCATTGGCCCGATCTGCATCGACTGGCTGCCGCGTGGCCCCGTCTGGCAGGCCGACACCGGCACCGGGGCGCGTATCGAGGCGCTGCGCCACCTGCACGCGTCGCAACCGGGCCGCGCCCTGTGGCTGGCCAGCCCCGACAGCCCGCAAGACGCCGCCCTGTTTCGCCCCTTGGGCTACCGCGCGCTGATGACGCCGCAATTCGTGGCCGACCTGGACCTTTCGCCGACGCTATCCGCCCGTCTGGCCGCGCAACACGGCAAATGGCGCAACCGGCTGCGCCGCGCGCAGGCCAGCGGCCTGACGGTCCACGCCCGCCCCTTCGATCCGGCCCGCGACGACGACTTGATCAGACAGGAACTCGCGCAGCGCCGCACCCGCGGCTATGCCGCCCTGCCCCCGGCCTTTACCCATGCCTGGGCCGCAACCGCCCCGCAGGCCACCCGCCTCTATCTTGCACGGAACAAGGGGCAGACCGTGGCCTTCATGCTGATGCTGCTGCATCCGCCCGCCGCCACCTATCACATCGGCTGGAGCGGCGCGCAGGGCCGCGCCCTCTCGGCCCATCACCTGATCCTGTGGCACGCCGCCAACGATCTGGCCGGGCGCGGCTTTGCCCGGCTGGACCTCGGCCATGTGGACACGCATGGCTCTCCCGGCCTTGCCCGGTTCAAGATCGGCGCGGGCGCGCATATCCGTCCGCTCGGCCCCGCAATGATCCGCCTGCGCCCCTGAAAAACACGCCGCTTTGCCTCTGGTATTTCTTCGCCCCCCGGTATAGGCGGCACGCAGGAAACACGAGGACCCTCCGCATATGGACCTGCGCAACATCGCGATCATCGCTCACGTCGACCACGGCAAGACCACGCTTGTGGACGAGCTTCTCAAGCAATCGGGCGCTTTCCGCGCCAATCAGGCCGTGGATGAGCGCGCCATGGACTCCAACGATCTGGAGCGCGAACGCGGGATCACCATCCTCGCCAAGGCCACCAGCGTCGAATGGAAAGGCACCCGCATCAACATCGTCGACACCCCCGGCCACGCCGATTTCGGCGGCGAGGTCGAGCGTATCCTGTCGATGGTCGATGGCGTGGTCCTGCTGGTCGATGCCGCTGAAGGCCCGATGCCGCAGACCAAATTCGTCACCTCCAAGGCGCTGGCGCTGGGCCTGCGCCCGATCGTGGTGCTGAACAAGGTCGACAAACCCGATGCCGAGCCCGACCGCGCGCTGGACGAATGTTTCGACCTCTTCGCCAGCCTCGACGCCAATGACGACCAGCTCGATTTCCCGCATATGTACGCCTCGGGCCGCTCGGGCTGGGCCGATCACGAGCTGGACGGCCCGCGCAAGGATCTCTCGGCGCTGTTCGATCTGATCGTCAACCACGTCCCCGCCCCGCGTCAGCAGGCCCGGCTCGACGACGATTTCCGCATGCTGGCCACCACGCTCAGCGCCGACCCCTTCGTGGGCCGTATCCTGACCGGCCGCGTCGAAACCGGGCGGCTCAAGGTGGGCCAGACGGTGCAGGCGATCTCGCGCATCGGCCAGAAAATCGAACAGTTCCGCGTCACCAAGATCCGCGCCTTCCGCGGCCTCTCGCAGCAGGACATCGACGAGGCCGAAGCCGGCGATATCGTCAGCCTTGCAGGCATGCAGAAGGCCACCGTGGCCGACACGATCTGCGCGCTGGCGGTCGAAGAACCGCTCGAAGCCCAACCCATCGACCCGCCGACCATCTCGGTCACCTTCGGGATCAACGACAGCCCGCTGGCGGGCCGCGACGGCAAGAAGGTGCAAAGCCGCGTCATCCGCGACCGCCTGATGAAAGAGGCCGAATCCAACGTCGCCATCCGCATCACCGACACACCGGGCGGCGAGGCGTTCGAGGTGGCGGGCCGCGGCGAATTGCAGATGGGCGTGCTGATCGAAAACATGCGCCGCGAAGGGTTCGAACTGTCCATTTCCCGCCCCCGCGTGCTGATGCGTGAGGATGAAAACGGCCAGAGGCTGGAGCCCATCGAAGAGGTCACCATCGACGTCGATGACGACTATTCCGGCGCGGTCATCGAAAAGATCACCGGTGCGCGCAAGGGCGAACTGGTCGAAATGCGCCCCGCCGGGGCGGGCAAGACCCGCATCATCGCGCATGTGCCCTCGCGCGGGCTGATCGGCTATCAGGGCGAATTCCTGACCGACACGCGCGGCACCGGCGTCCTGAACCGCGTCTTTCACGGCTGGGCCTCGCACAAGGGCCCCATTCCGGGCCGCCGCGCGGGCGTCCTGATTTCCATGGAAGACGGTGAATCGGTGGCCTACGCCCTGTGGAACCTCGAAGATCGCGGCCGCATGTTCATCGGCGCGCAGGAAAAGGTCTATCAGGGCATGATCATCGGCGAACACAGCCGGGAAAACGATCTCGAGGTGAACCCGCTCAAGGGCAAGAAGCTGACCAACGTGCGCGCCTCGGGCACCGACGAGGCCGTGCGCCTGACCACGCCCATCACCATGAGTCTCGAAGAGGCCATCGCCTATATCGACGACGACGAACTGGTCGAGGTCACGCCGAACGCCATCCGCCTGCGCAAGCGCCACCTCGACCCGCACGAACGCAAACGCGCCGCCAAGGCGGGCTAAGCACGCAAACCAAACCGTTCCACGGGCGAGCGCCTGCCCGTGGGATGGCGCAGCACCGCCAGGGCACCGCGATTTATCGTGCCAAATACATCCGCGTTGTGTTTTATGCGCTGTCCATGCCAAAGCTCCAGCCCGCCGGAACGGGCAGGCGCTCGCCCGGCGCCTTCGGCGCTATTCGGGCGAATGCGGCACCCGACCCGTGCTTTCGACAGCTTACTCGCTGGTTTCGACGATCAGCAATTCGCGTTCGGCCGCGCCGCGCGCATGGCTCATCGCTTCCTGATATTCGGGGCTGTGATAGCAGGCCTCGGCGGCCTCGACGCTGGGAAATTTCGCCACCACGTTGCGCGGGCGGTCCTTGCCCTCAAGCTGCACATAGCGCCCGCCACGGGCGATGAACGCGCCGCCATGCTTGGCAATCGCGGGTCCGGCCAGCTTGGCGTATTTGCCATAGGCCTCTTCATCGGTGACGCTGACATGGGCGATCCACAAGGCGGGCATGGTCAAACTCCTTCGACGACGACAATGTCGCGCTGCGAACTGCGCAGGGCGATGGGTAAAATCTCCTGATATTCCGGCGAATTATACCAGTCCAGCGCCATTTGCTTTGTCGGGAATTCGATCAGAACATGCCGCTCCGGCCCCTCGCCTTCGACAAAGGACTGCGCCCCACCCTTGACCAGAAACCGCCCCCCGGCTTTTTCGGCCAGCGCCACGGTCTGACTGGCATAGGTCTGATAATCCTCGGGGTCGGTCACGGTGATCCGCGCGATGATATAGGCCACCATGTCCTTTCTCCTTATCCTGCCAGCAGGGCTTCGGCTGCGGCAATCGCGGCCTCGGCATTGGCGGTATCCTTACCGCCACCCTGCGCCATGTCCGGGCGGCCACCGCCGCCCTTGCCGCCCAGTTCGGCAACCGCCGCCTTGACCAGATCCACCGCCGAAATCCGGTCGGTCAAATCCTGCGTCACCCCGGCGGCCACGGCGGCCTTGCCGCCCGTATCCGCAATCAGAAGTACAGCGCCGGAGTCCAGCCGCGCCTTGTGTTCGTCGATCAGCGCGGGCAGGTCCTTGCCCGACACGCCCTGCAACACCTGCGCCATGAACCTGACGCCACCGACCTCTTTCGCCTGCCGGCCTTCGCCCTGCCCGGCCCCGCCGGCCATAGCCAGCTCGCGGCGCAACTGCGCCACTTCGTTGCTCAGCGCCTTGCGCTCGTCCAGCAGCGCCTTGACCCGGTCCACCAACTCCTCGGGGCGGGTTTTCAACTCCCCGGCCAGCGCATCCACCCGTTGCGCCTGCGCGCTCAGATAGGCCATCGCGGCCTGTCCGGTCAGCGCCTCGATCCGGCGCACGCCCGCGCTCGACGCCTGGTCGGCGGTCACGACAAAGCTGCCGATATCGCCGGTCTGCTTCACATGCGTGCCGCCGCACAGTTCCAGCGAATAGGTTCGCCCGTCCAGCCCCTTGCCCGAACCGGCCTGCTTGCCCATCGACACGACACGCACCTCGTCGCCGTACTTCTCGCCGAACAGCGCCTGCGCGCCCAGTTCGCGCGCATCGTCGGGCGTCATGATCCGGGTCTCGACCGGTTCGTTCTGGCGGATATAGCTGTTCACGTCTTGCTCGACCTGCGCCAGTTCCGCCGCGCTCAGCGCCTTGGCATGGCTGAAATCGAAGCGCAAACGGTCCGGCGCGTTCAGGCTGCCGCGCTGCGCCACGTGATCGCCAAGCGTTTCGCGCAGCGCCTCGTGCAAGAGGTGCGTGGCCGAGTGGTTCGCGCGAATGGCGCTGCGGCGGGCGTGATCCACCTCGAGCTGTGCCGCGTCACCGCTGACGATTTCGCCCTCAGTCACTTCGCCGATATGGATGAAGACCCCGGCCACCTTTTTCGTGTCCGACACGCGCGCCGCGCCGGTTTCGGTTTTCAGAAGGCCCGTATCGCCCACCTGGCCGCCGGATTCCGCATAAAACGGCGTCTGGTTCAGGACGATCTGCACCTCCTGCCCCTTGGCGGCCTTGTCCACCGCCTTGCCCGATTGCACCAGCGCGGCAATCTGCCCTTCGGCGACTTCGGTATCGTAGCCCAGGAAATCCGTGGTGCCCTTGTGCTCGGCAATGTCGAACCAGATCGAGGCATCCGCCGTCTCGCCCGAGCCCGACCACGCCGCGCGCGCCTTGGCCTTCTGCTCGGCCATGGCGGCATCGAAGCCCGCCACATCCACGCTGCGCCCCTGTTCACGCAGCGCATCCTGCGTCAGGTCCAGCGGGAAGCCGTATGTGTCATACAGTTTGAACGCCGTTTCTCCTGGCAGCGGCGCACCGTCGGGCAGTTTGTCCAGCGCATCGTCCAGCAGGCGCAAACCGCGCTCCAGCGTCTGGCGGAACCGGGTTTCCTCCAGCTTCAGCGTTTCCTCGATCAATGCCTGCGCGCGGCCCAGTTCGGGATAGGCCTGCCCCATCTGCGTCACCAGCGCGGGCACCAGCCGGTACATCACCGGCTCCTGAGCGCCCAACAGATGCGCATGGCGCATCGCCCGGCGCATGATCCGGCGCAGCACATAGCCCCGCCCCTCGTTAGAGGGCATCACCCCGTCCGCGATCAGGAACGAGGTTGAACGCAGATGATCCGCGATCACCCGGTGATGTACGTTGCCCGGCCCGTCCGGATCGCTGTTGGTCAGATGCGCGCTGGCCTCGATCAGAGCGCGCAGCAGGTCGGTGTCGTAATTGTCGTGCTTACCCTGCAACAGCGCCCCGATCCGCTCCAGCCCCATGCCGGTGTCGATCGACTGCATGTCGAGCGCGCGCATGCTGCCGTCCTCGAACCGCTCGTTCTGCATGAAAACGAGGTTCCAGATTTCGATGAACCGGTCGCCATCCTCTTCCGCGCTGCCTGGAGGGCCACCCCAGATCGACGGGCCGTGGTCATAGAAAATCTCGGTGCAGGGGCCGCAGGGGCCGGTTGCGCCCATCGACCAGAAATTGTCGTCGCTGTCGATGCGGATGATCCGGTCATCGCTCAGCCCGGCATATTTCTTCCAGATATCCGCCGCCTCGTCATCGGTGTGATAGACGGTGACCAGCAGCTTGTCCTTGTTCAGGCCGAAATCCTTGGTCAGCAGATCCCACGCATAGGGAATCGCCTGTTCCTTGAAATAATCGCCAAAGCTGAAATTCCCCAGCATCTCGAAAAACGTGTGGTGGCGCGCGGTATAGCCCACATTGTCCAGGTCGTTGTGCTTGCCGCCGGCGCGCACGCATTTCTGGCTGGTGGTGGCGCGGGTATAGTCGCGATGCTCGACCCCGGTGAACAGGTTCTTGAACTGAACCATCCCCGAATTGGTGAACATCAGCGTCGGGTCGTTGCGCGGCACCAGCGGGCTGCTGTCCACGATCTGGTGGTCGTTCTTGTCGAAGAAATTCAGAAAGGTGGATCGAATGTCGTTCAGCGTGGGCATCTGGGTCTCTTTTCAGGGCGTTGTGGCCTTGTGCCGTGCCGGTTTATCCGCGCCGCCTTCCCGTGTCCACCGCAAGAAAAAACCCGGACCGTCATAGTCCGGGTTTCCCTGTCTCGTCACAAAACCGCGCGATCACGCTTCGAGGATATCCCCGTCCTCTCCGCCCGCGTCCTCGGGCATGTCGAATTCCAGCCCGTGCGCGGCGCGAATCTTGTCCTCGATATCCAGCGCGATGCGCGGGTTTTCCTTGAGGAAGGTCTTGGCGTTTTCGCGCCCCTGCCCGATCCGCTCGTCGCCATAGCTGAACCAGCTGCCGGACTTGTCGACCACACCGGCCTTGACCCCGAGATCCAGCAATTCGCCGGTCTTGGAAATCCCCTCGCCATACATGATGTCGAATTCGACCTGCTTGAAGGGCGGCGCCACCTTGTTCTTCACCACTTTCACGCGGGTCTGGTTGCCGACCACCTCGTCACGGTCCTTGATCGACCCGATACGGCGAATGTCCATCCGAACCGAGCTGTAGAACTTCAGCGCATTGCCGCCCGTGGTGGTTTCGGGGCTGCCGAACATCACGCCGATCTTCATGCGGATCTGGTTGATGAAGATCACCGTGCATTTGCTGCGGCTGATCGAGCCGGTCAGCTTGCGCATGGCCTGGCTCATCAGGCGGGCCTGCACGCCGACATTGCTGTCGCCCATGTCGCCCTCGAGTTCGGATTTCGGGGTCAGCGCGGCCACCGAATCGACCACGATCATGCTGACCGCCCCCGAACGCACCAGCGTATCCACGATCTCCAGCGACTGCTCGCCGGTGTCGGGCTGCGAAATCAGCAACTCGTCCAGGTCGACGCCCAGTTTCCTGGCATAGATCGGGTCGAGCGCGTGTTCGGCATCCACAAAGGCGCAGACGCCGCCCTTTTTCTGTTCCTCCGCAACGCAATGCAGGGTCAGCGTCGTTTTCCCCGAGCTTTCGGGGCCGTAGATTTCGACGATGCGCCCCTTGGGCAACCCGCCGATCCCGAGCGCGATATCCAGCCCCAGAGAGCCGGTCGAGGTCGCCTCGATATCCTGTATCGGGTTGTCGCCGCCCAGCTTCATGATCGACCCTTTGCCGAACTGCCGTTCGATCTGCGCAAGGGCGCTGTCCAGCGCCTTTTGCTTGTCCGCGTTCTTCTTGCTGTCCATTGTCAAAAGATCTGCCGTTGCCATTGTTCTGATCCCTTATTTCACACCCGGTTTCGGGCGGCAATCGCTGCGTTCGTTCACCTCTTGTTCTCATTCGTATGAAGACAAAAAGAGAACATTTCAAGAAAATTCTTTCCAACGCCACTTTTGCCCGTATGGATTAACAAGTAGTTTACGCCCACCGGATCACCGGCGGACAGCAACGCAACGAGGGTCGAAATGTTAGTGTTTTCAAAGGCAAAGCTGGTTTTGCTTTCCGTGCCCAAGACCGGGACCACCGCCTATCAGGCGGCGCTTGCGCCGCATGCCGCGATGGTGATCAGCGATCCGCCCGAGTTGAAACACGCGCCGGTGTTCCGCTACAACCGCTTCTTTCGCCCCGCGCTCGAAAAATTCATCGGCACGCCGCTCGATGTTGTGGCCGTCATGCGCGAGCCCGAGGACTGGCTGGGAAGCTGGTTCCGCTATCGCCGCCGCCCCTTCATGAAGGGGCAGCGCAATTCGACCCACGGGATCGGGTTCGACGACTTCGTCGAAGCCTATACGCGCGGCGACAAACCCTCCTTCGCCAATGTCGGATCGCAGGCCAAGTTCCTGGAGCCGCAGAAAAACGGCACCGCCGTCACGCACCTGTTCCGCTACGAGGATCAGGAGGGGCTGCGCGCCTTCCTGCAGGGCCGGCTCGAGATCGGATTCGACACCGCGCAGGAAAACGCCTCGCCGGCCCTGACGCTGGACCTGTCGGAGGCCACGCGCGCCAAACTGCACCGCAAATGCGCCAACGAATTCACCCTGTGGAACGGAATCGGCCAGAACGGTCGCTATCGCCCCCTGCCCGTCGCCTGAGCCATACCCGAGAAGCGGCAGCCGGATTCGGCATCGCGCCTCCCGTCCCGGCGCCGGATAGCGGCAGCCCCGCGCAGGGTCACGCCATCTGCCGCTGCACCGTTTCGGTCAGTTCGGTCAGCGAAAAGGGCTTGGGCAGGAAGACCGAGTTCGGGATCGCGGTTTGCGTATCCGCAAAGGTTTCTTCGGCATAGCCGGACACGAACACCACATGCACCCCCGGCCGGTCCTGCAGCGCCTGTTGCACCCAGCTCGGCCCGTCGATTCCCGGCATGACCACGTCGCTGACAAAGACATCCACCTTCAGGTCCGGGTCGTCCAGCAGGTCCAGCGCCGCTTCGGCCGAGTCCGCCTCGAGCACGGTAAAGCCGCGCAATTGCAGCGCGCGGCTGGCAAAGGCGCGCACCGGCGCCTCGTCCTCGACCAGCAGGACCACGCCGTCGGCCCGGCCCTGACCGGCATCGCTGATCTCGGGTTCGGGCGCGGGCTGCTGCGGGATATCGTGCACCGGCAGGAGCAACTGAAAGGTCGCCCCCTCTCCCGGTGCGCTGTCCACAAAGATGAAACCGCCGGTCTGCTTGATGATTCCATAGGCCGTGGACAGGCCCAGCCCCGTGCCTTCGCCGGTGCGCTTGGTCGTGTAGAACGGTTCGAATATCTTTTGCAGCTTATCCGCCGCGATTCCGGTTCCTGCGTCGATCACCTTGACCGACACGTACCGCCCCGGCGCCACCACGGCCCGGTCGCGGCGCAGCGGCGTCTCGAGGGTCAGGTTCTCGGTGACGATGCGGATATCTCCGCCCTCCGGCATGGCGTCACGGGCATTCACGACAAGGTTCATCAGCACCTGTTCCAGCTGCCGCTTGTCGGCCCGGATGGTGGCCAGCAACGGATCGTGGCTCAGCGTCAGGCTCACCTTTTCGCCCACCAGCCGGTTGAGCAGATGGGTCAGGTCGGCCAGCATGTCGCGCAGATCCATGATCTGCGGGCGCAACGTCTGCTTGCGCGAATAGGCCAGAAGCTGGTTCACCAGCGCGGCGGCGCGGTTGGCGTTCTGGCCGATCTGCATCAGGTCCGCGTAATCCGGATCGCCCTGATCGTGGCGCAGCAACAGCAGGTCGCAATGCCCCGAAATCGCGGTCAGCAGGTTGTTGAAATCATGCGCCACCCCACCGGCCAGTTGCCCGATGGCCTGCATTTTCTGGCTCTGAACGAACTGCGCCTCCAGCGATTTCAGCTTGGTGGCGTCGCTCAGCACCGCGATCAGAACGGTTTCGCCCTCTTCGATCACACGGTTCAGCGTGACCTGCGCGAACACTTCCTTGTCGTCGCGGCGGATGCGCATGAATTCCGAATGAACGGTTCCGCGCCCGGCGGCGGCATCGTCCAGCCAGTCCGAGATCGACCGCCCCAGCCCTTCCATCAGATCTCCAAGCGCCTTGCCCGCACAGTTTCCGACCCCAAGCAGATCGCGCGCCGGAAGATTCGACATCTGCACCGTTCCATCGCGCCCCAGCTTGAGCAGCGGCACCGGCAGATCGTCGAACAGCGGCCAGCCATCCGCCTGGCATTCCGGCGCGGCCATATCGGGCAGCAGGAACACCTCGCGCCGGCCCGCCATCCCCTCCAGTTCCACGACCAGACAGGCGATCACCCCGTCCCGCCTCAGGATCGGGTTGACCTGCCCCGAGCGCAGCGGCAGGGCCGGGCACAGCCGCTCCAGCGTGCGCACCCGCTCTCCCACAAGCTGGCGCGCGGCGGCATTCATGAACAGCACGGTGTCCTTGCGCCCGACGGTCAGCATCGGCAGCGGCACCGGGTCCGCGCCGGGCTGCGGACGATCGGCAGAGGTTTCATAGCGCCACAGGAACGCGCCCTCACCCGAGCGGTGCGCCGACAGGCGCATATGTCCGCGCCGGGTGACCAGATCCTCCTGCGCCGCGCCCGAGGCGATGGCGCGGCTTTGCAGGCGGAACAGGATCGCGCCTGGATTGGCCAGATCGCCCTGCAACGCCCCGGCCAGCGTTTCGGCCTGAAACCCCGGCAGGGTCGCAGAGGCCGCCGGATTGCGATACAGAATCCCGCCATCCGCCCGCGTCACGAAACACGGGATCGTATCGTGCTCCAGCAGCCGGGCGAACTGCGCCCGGTCGCCCGCCAGGCTGCGCATCTCCGACCGGTGAAGCAACAGAACCCATACCGCCGTGGCCAGCAGCGTCCCGGCGACCAGCACCAGGACCGCCTGCACCAGCGGATCGCCCGCCATCCAGCCCGCAACGGCAAAACCGGCGGCCGCCAAGGCAATCACCCCCGCGCGCGGACGCAGCCCCGCCGCCGCCCGCCGTACCGGCGTCATGGAATGCACCCCGTCCATCACGCAGCCTGCCCCCTTGCTATCGCGTCACCTGACCCCGTTCTGCATGAAAAGGTTTAAGCAGGACTTAACGACAGCCGGCCTTACACGTCAAGATTGCACAAGGCACGCTCATTGCCCGAAAACCGAGAGGTAGAACCCGTCGCCGTCCGCGCCCACGGGCCAGCGCCGCCGCAGCCGCTCGTTCCAGCCGCGATGGCGCTGCACGAACGCCTCGCTCTGCGCGTCGTTCTCGGCCCGGAACACCGAACAGGTCGCATAGGCCAGTTGCCCGTCCGGCGCCACAAGCCCTTGGGCAATATCGAGAATCTCCGCCTGAATGGCGCATAGCTCCGCCAGCCGCGCGGGCGTCAGGCGCCATTTGGCCTCGGGCGCGCGCCGCCATGTGCCGCTGCCCGAACAGGGCGCATCGCACAGCACCAGATCGTAAGGCCCATTCGCCGCCACGTCGGCCCCCGTCAGGCAGGTCACCTCGATCCCGGCCCGCCCGGCGCGTACCGGCAGGTCCGCCATACGCGCGGCATCGGCATCATGCGCGAACCACTGCGCCTCACAGCGTGCGGCCAGCGCCAGAACCTTACCGCCGCCCCCGGCGCAATAATCCAGCACGCGCGCGCTGGTCGGAATCTCGAGCGCCTCCATCGCCGCCTGGCTGGAGCCGTCCTGCAACTCCACGAGTCCACGCTTGTAGGCCTCGCTTCCCGCCACACGGCGCGCGCCTTCGCTCACCCGCAGGGCGCTTGAGGCAAGGGCGGAAGGCGTGGCAATAATCCCATCTTTCGACAATATTTCGATGGCTTGGTCGGCATTCTTCATGCGCAAGTTTACCCGCAACATGACCGGCGCGCGCTGTCGCAACGCCAGCGCCGCCGCCTCGGCCTCGTCGCCCAAAGCCTCCTGAAACAGCGGCAGCATCCAGTCCGGCAGGTCCAGCCGCTCTCCGTCCGCGCGCGGAGCGGCACCGCCATCGCGCTCGGCCTCGCTCAGCGGCGCGGGCGCATGGCCCTGCCCACTGTACACCGTATCGGGATCGCCCCCTTCGGCCCGCAACGCGCCCAGCATCAGCCCCCGGCCCGTTTCCGCACCGCCCAGACAGGCATAAGACCTCCGGCAGCGCAGCGCCTGAAACACGTGATCGCGCACCGCCGCGCGATCCTTGGACCCGGCAAAGCGCGACCGCCGCGCCCAGCCGGTCAGCGCCCGCTCGGCCGGCGCCCCGGCAAGGATCTCGTCCAGCAGGTCGATGGCCGCCTGAACACGGGCGCCCGGGGTCATGAACTCACCTCAAAAACACCCCGCAAGACTCTGCTATATAACGATTTATCCAATCCGGTAATTCGGGCTTTCGCGGGTGATCTGCACGTCATGCACATGGCTTTCCTTCAGGCCCGCCCCGGTGATCCGCACGAAGTTGCAATCGCGGCGCATTTCATCGACCGTCGCGCAGCCGGTATAGCCCATGGCCGCGCGCAGCCCGCCGACCAACTGGTGAATCACATGGCCCGCCGCGCCCTTGTAAGGCACCTGCCCCTCGATCCCTTCCGGCACCAGCTTGTCACTGGCGGCATCCTTCTGGAAATAACGGTCGGCACTGCCCCGCGCCATCGCCCCGAGGCTGCCCATGCCGCGATAGGATTTGAAGGACCGGCCCTGATACAGGATCACCTCGCCGGGGCTTTCATCGGTGCCCGCCAGCATCGAGCCGACCATCGCACAGGACGCGCCCGCCGCGATCGCCTTGGCGAAATCGCCCGAGAACTTGATGCCGCCATCGGCGATCACCGGCACATCGCCCGCCGCCGCGGCGCAATCCATGATCGCCGTCAGCTGCGGCACGCCGACCCCGGCCACCATCCGCGTGGTGCAGATGCTGCCCGGCCCGATGCCGACCTTGATCGCGTCCGCCCCCGCACCGATCAGCGCCCGCGTGGCCTCGGCCGTGGCGACGTTCCCGGCCACGATCTGCACCTCGTTGGACAGCGACTTGGCCCGTTCCACCGCCTGTGCCACGCCTTCGGAATGGCCATGCGCGGTGTCGATCACCACCATGTCCACCCCCGCATCGACCAGAGCCTGCGTGCGCTCGAACCCGGCATCGCCCACGGTCGAGGCCGCAGCCACCCGCAACCGGCCAAGCGCATCCTTGCAGGCCGTCGGGTTCAGCACCGCCTGTTCGGTATCCCTGAGCGTCAGAAGGCCGGTCAGCTTGCCCTTGCTGTCGGTCACCAGCAGCTTTTCGATCCGCCGGGCCTTCATCAGCGATTTCGCCTCTTCCCGGTCGGCGGGTTCCTGCAGGATCGCCAGATCCTTGCTGGTCATCATGACCCGCACCGGGGTCTTGTCATCCTCGGCAAAGCGCATGTCTCGGTTGGTCACGATCCCCACCACGCGCCCGTTATCGTCCACCACCGGAAACCCGGTCACGCTGTAGCGCTCCTGCAGGGCCTTGGCATCGGCCAGCGTCTGATCGGCGCGCAGGGTGATCGGGTTATAGACGATGCCCGATTCAAACCGTTTCACGCGCCGGATTTCCTGCGCCTGCTGTTCGGCGGTCAGGTTGCGATGCACCACACCGATACCGCCGGACTGCGCCATGCAGATCGCCATGTCGCTTTCGGTCACGGTATCCATGGCCGAACTCAGCAGCGGAATATTGAGGTCAATCGACTGCGTCACGCGTGTCCTTGTATCTGCGGTGTTGGGCAGCACACTGGACTTGGCGGGAACAAGCAGAACATCATCGAAGGTCAGCGCCTCACGAATCTCCATCGCGTTTCTCCATGGACAGATCGTTTGGCACGTCCCTATTACACGCATACGCCCGAATGGAAAGGGGTCGCGAACGATTGCCGCGGTTTTGGGACAGCACCCCGTCCGACGGGCATGGGTGCGCCGAACTCCGCCACCCTGCCCGCGCATCCTTGCCATCCGGTTAAGGGGCCGTCCCTCGGCGCGGCCCGATCTGACCTGCCCGGCCCCGACAGCCGCTTTTGCGTCCATCATGGACACGACTTTCCCCATGAGCCCCGAATTTCGTACAAAACCCGCGTACACATCGTACGTTTTGTACGAAACGCCTACTCGGAGTCTGCGGTTCGGGAGTTCGGTGACGGTTTCGGCTCGGGCACCGGATCGTGCCCGCATTGTCCCCACGGATTGCACCGCGCGATCCGCTTCGCCGCAAGCCAGCCACCCTTGATCCCGCCATGCTTTTCCAGCGCCTCGAGCGCATACTGGCTGCAGGTCGGATGGTAGCGGCAATGATACCCCACCCAGGGCGACAGGATCAGCCGATAGGCCCGGATCGGCCAGGACAGGATATGTGCGAGCGGTGTCATTTTTCGGTGTCATGCAAACGGCTTAGCGCGAATCTCAGGTCGTCTTTCAACGCCTCGAAAGGCCGCGAGGCCGTCACCTCGGCACGTCCGATCAGGACATAATCCCAGCCTTCGCGCCCGGCCTCGGGCAGCACCGCACGCGCGGCTTCGCGCAACCGCCGCTTGGCCCGGTTGCGCGCCACGGCATTGCCGACCTTCTTGGAGCAGGTGAACCCGACCCGGATCGCCGGATCCTCATCGCCCCGGTCAAGGGCCTGCACCATCATGGACCTGGTCCCTTGCCGACGCGCCCGCGCCGCCCGCAGGAAGTCAGACCGCTTGTTAAGTATCTGAAGACAAACGGAAACCGCCGGGGGCGTTGTCCCCGGCTCATGTGCGGGGGCCTCCGGCGGCATCATGTCCGTTAACCTGAAATCGCGGCTTACGCGCTCAGCGACTTGCGGCCACGCGCACGACGTGCGTTCAGGATCTTGCGGCCTGCCTTGGTGGCCATACGCGCACGGAACCCGTGGCGGCGCTTGCGAACCAGGTTCGAGGGTTGGTAGGTGCGTTTCATCGCTCCGTCTCCGGTCTTGGCGGGGCGGCACCGCTTTGGAATCGCGGCCAGCCCGATATCTGTTCGAAGCCCGGTCTATAGAGGCCCTGCTCAACCAAGTCAAACCCACTGCACGCCTTTTGCAACAAATTCCGCATCCTGTCAGCGCAGCCATGCAACAAAACCCGGAAAACTTGTAACTTTCACCCTGAATGCATCACTCGCCATCACCCCCGCGTGAGGCCTCTGGTCAAAGCTCCCTTCGCCCCGCATCTTGGCGGCACCCCGTCCCATGAGACATGATCGTTCGATGAAATACACGCCGCGAACCCACAAGCCCACCTGGTGGCGACACGCACCGCTGGCGATCATCGCCATCGTCGCCCTCATCGGCGCCTTCACCCTGAGCGATTATCTGACGTTTGACACATTGCAGGCCAATCGCGAGGCGTTGCTGGCCTTTCGCGATGCCAATTATCTTGCGATGGCGATGATCTTTATCCTCGTTTACATCGTGATCGTCGCGTTTTCCCTGCCCGGCGCCGCCGTCGCCTCGGTGACCGGCGGTTTCCTGTTCGGCCTCGCCCTTGGCACCACGTTCAACGTGATCGCCGCCTCCATCGGCGCTTGTGCGATTTTTCTGGCGGCGCGATGGGGCCTGGGGCAAGCACTATCCACCCGGATCGAGGCTTCGGACGGCACATTAAAGCGGTTGAAAAACGGCCTGCATGACAATGAAATTTCCTTTCTTTTTCTGATGCGACTCGTGCCCGCCGTACCGTTTTTCGTGGCCAATCTGGTCCCCGCACTGGTCGGCGTCGGCTTTGTCAATTTCGCGATAACCACGGTCTTGGGGATCATTCCCGGCGCTGTCGTGTTTACGTGGATCGGCGTCGGCGTCGGCGAAGTTTTTGACCGTGGCGAGCGCCCCGACCTGTCTCTGCTGTGGGAACCGCAGGTCATCGGCCCCATTCTGGGCCTGTGCGTTCTGGCCGCCCTTCCCATTCTGATCAAGGCCCTGCGCGGCAACAAGGACATCTGACCCATGAACAGGATCAAAACGGATTTGCTGGTGATCGGCGCGGGCTCGGGAGGGCTGTCCGTTGCGGCCGGGGCCGCGCAGATGGGGGCCGATGTCACGCTGCTGGAAGGCGGCAAGATGGGCGGCGATTGCCTGAACTACGGCTGCATCCCGTCAAAGGCGCTGATCGCCAGCGGCAAGGCGGCCCATGCCCAGGCCCACGCCAGCCCCTATGGCATCGCGGATGTCGTGCCACAGGTCGACTATGCCGCCGCCAAGGACCATGTGCACGACATCGTTTCGCAGATCGAACCGCATGACAGTCAGGAGCGTTTTCAGGGGCTTGGCGTGCGCGTGATCCGCGAATACGGCCGTTTCATTTCACGAACCGAGGTACAGGCGGGCGATCATGTCATCACCGCCCGCCGCATCGTCATCGCCACCGGGTCCTCGCCGCTGGTGCCGCCCATTCCGGGGCTCGACAGCGTTCCATACGAAACCAACGAAACCCTGTTCGACCTGCGCGAAAAACCCGATCACCTGTTGATCGTCGGTGGCGGCCCCATCGGTATGGAAATGGCGCAGGCACACCGCCGCCTCGGTTGCAAGGTTACCGTCATCGAAGGCGCAAAAGCCCTTGGCAAGGACGACCCGGAAACCGCAGGCGTGATCCTGGACGCCCTGCGCGGCGAAGGGATCGAGATTGCCGAAGACGCCATGGCCCGTGAAATCCGGGGCGCGAAGGGCGCGATCGAGGTCGAGGTCAAGGATGGCCGCCTGTTCAAGGGCAGCCACCTTCTGATCGCCGTGGGGCGTAAACCCAATATCGACCGGCTGAACCTTGACGTCGCCGGAATTGAAACCACCCGCAACGGGATCGAGGTGGACAATGCCCTGAAATCCACCAATCGCCGGGTGTACGCCATCGGCGACGTGGCCGGGGGGCTGCAATTCACCCATGTGGCGGGATATCACGCGGGGATCGTCATCCGTTCGGCCCTGTTCGGCCTGCCCGCCAAGGCGGGAACAGCGCATATCCCCTGGGTCACCTATACCGCCCCCGAACTGGCGCAGATCGGCCTGACCGAGGCGCAGGCGCGCGAGGCGCATGGCGACAAGATCGAGATCGTGCGCTTTCCCTACAGCCAGAACGACCGCGCGACAGCCGAACGCCAGACGACGGGCCTGATCAAGGTCATGGTGTTGCGCGGGCGCCCCATAGGTGTGTCGATTGCCGGGGCGCAGGCCGGGGAGTTGATCAATCTCTGGGCGCTTGCGCTGGCCAACGGATTGAAGATGAAACACGTCGCCAACATGGTCGCGCCCTATCCCACGATGGGAGAATTGAACAAGCGTGTCGCAGGGGCCTATTTCTCGCCCCGGCTGTTTGATAACTCTAAGGTGAAAACAATCGTGGGGCTGGTGCAGCGCTGGCTTCCCTGAACGGGCACAAAACATATGCGGGTGCTGAACTCTCTTTCCGGACGCTTCCTGATCCTGACGGTCGTGTTCGTGATGCTGGCCGAGATCCTTATTTTCGTGCCCTCCATCGCGCGCTTCCGCGAGGATTTCCTGATGTCGCGGCTGGAACGGGCGCAGATCGCCTCTCTTGCGCTGCTGGCCAGCGAGGATATCAGCCCCGAATTGCAAGACGAACTGCTGCACAACGCGGGGGTTTTCAACGTCGTGCTTCGCCGGGACGAGGCGCGCCAACTGATCCTGTCCTCCCCGATTCCCGCGCCGATTTCGGCCACCTTCGACATGCGCGACGCCACCCCGTTCGAGCTGATCCGCGACGCGATGGCGCGTCTGGCCACACCCGATCTGCAGGTGATCCGTGTCATTGGCGAGCCTGTGCGCATGGCCGGATTGCTGATCGAAGTCACGTTGGATACCGCCGACCTGCGCATGGCCATGATAGATTACGGGCTGCGCATTCTGATTCTGTCGGCGGTGATCTCGGGCATTACGGCGCTGCTGCTGTTCCTCGCGGTCCGGCGCTTTCTCGTCAAACCGATCAAGCGGGTCGTGGGGCATATGCAATCCTACGCCGCCGCCCCCGAGGACGTGCGGCGCGTGATCAAACCCTCTGCCGGTGTCACCGAGTTGCGCGAAGCCGAGGAAACCCTGCAACTGATGCAAACCCAGCTCACCAGCGCCCTGAAACAAAAGGACCGGCTGGCCCAACTGGGCGGGGCCGTTGCCAAGGTCAGCCATGATTTGCGCAATATCCTGACCTCGGCGCAACTATTCACCGACCGCATCGAGATGAGCGAGGACCCAGCCGTCAAGCGCATGGCGCCCAAGCTGGTCAACTCCATCACCCGCGCCGTTCACCTGTGCGAGGCGACGCTGGCCTATGGCAAGGCCGAAGAACCGGGCCCGATACTGGCCCGCGTGCAACTGGCCGACGTGGTCAGCGACGTCATCGACAGCGAGCGCCTGTCGGTCGGCGATGGCCAGGTCAGCTTTTCCGAGGACATCCCCGCCTCGCTGACCCTGCGCGCGGATGCCGAACAGCTTTACCGCGTGATCGCCAATCTCGTGCGCAATGCGCGGCAGGCCATCGTGAATTCCGGAAAACCGGGTGAAATCAACATCGCCGCCCGCGATACCGACGACAACTGGATCATCCGCATCACCGACACCGGCCCCGGCCTGCCGGAAAAGGCACGGCAGCATCTTTTCCAACCTTTTCAGGGCGGTGCGACCAAGGGCGGAACCGGCCTTGGCCTGACGATCGCGGCGGAACTGGTGCGCGGACATGGTGGCGAACTTGCGCTGGAACGCAGTGACGAACAGGGCACGGTCTTTGTGATCACCCTGCCCCGCGGCGGTGTTGAAGAAGTTTGAGATTTTTCTCAAACACCCCTTGCATTGCCCGGCGGCAAAGTCTAAATCCCGCCCTCACGGACCGATAGCTCAGCTGGATAGAGTACCTGACTACGAATCAGGGGGTCGGGGGTTCGAATCCTCCTCGGTCCGCCACTTACCTCAGGCAACCTGTTGAAGGTGCAAGGTAAATCCACCGCACACTCATGATAATCCCGCCGTTTTCAACACGGGGAACCCCGCCGCGAACGGCCGGGAACACATAAGCAATATACTCCCGGCACTCTCGCCTGCCGCTCTTGTCAGCGCACCACGAAAACCGAGCAATCCGAATGGCGCACCACGCGCGCCGCGTTGGGGCCCAGCAGGTAATCCTTGAAATCGGGCTTGTGCGCACCGATCACGATAAGCGAGGCCTTGTCTGCCCCGGCCACGCGCAGGATCTCGTCATAGGCGTTGCCCGTCGCCACGATGTGGCGCACCGTTTCATTGGCCTCGGCCCCCAGGACATCGGCCACCAGCTCGCGCAACAGGCTCCGGGCCTCTTCCACGGCCTTCTCATGGTGGCCTTTCTCGAAATAGCTGCCCACGACGCTCATGCCGTAATCGGGAACCACGGTGATGACATCCAGTTGCGCATCGTCCAACGCGGCCAGACGGGCCGCAGCGCGCAGCACATTGTCATCCCGATGCGGGTTGCTGACATCGACAGCACAAAGAACAGGACCGGTCATGCGGGAACTCCTTGCTTGGTCATGCGCGCACGCTGCATCAGGGCCACAAGCCCCAGCAACACCAGCGCCGGAATAAAGATCAATTCTTGCGGCATCTGCTTGGAAGGCGCCTTGACGGAGTCGATCACCACCGGCGTATCGCCGTAGAAATCGAACCCCTGCATCGTGTCCGAGAACGGCGTGCCGAACATCGGTTCCTCCAACAGCACCTTGCCGTCTTCTTCCATCAGGCTCAGCCCGAAACTCTCCAACAACGCCGCGCCGTCACCTTCTTCTGCGACAGTCAGAACGAGCGTGGTGTCCTTGGGCTCACCGGTAATGAAATCGGGCCCCGACACGACCACACGCAAATCCTGCCCGGCCCCTGTCGACCCAAGGGCTTGCCCCAGTTGCGCGGGTTCGACCATCTGGAACGGGGGCTGGATGCGGTCCATGAAGAAATCGGGCCGGAACAGCGCAAAGGCGATCAACACAAGTGCCACGCTCTCGTAAATCCGGCTCTTCGTCAGGAACCAGCCCATCGTCCCGGCGGTGAATACCAGAATCGCTATGGTCGCCACGACAAAGGTTATGATTCCCTGCACCCAGGTCACATCGATCAACAACAGGTTGGTGTTGAAGATGAATACGAACGGCAGCGCAACGGTGCGCAGGGAATAGAAAAACGCGGTGAAACCCGTGCGGATCGCATCGCCCCCCGACACGGCGGCGGCGGCGAAACTGGCCAGCCCTACCGGCGGCGTCACATCCGCCATGATGCCGAAATAGAACACGAACAGGTGCACCGCGATCAGCGGCACGATGAGCCCAGATTGCGCACCCAGTTCCACGACCACACCCGCCATCAGCGAACTGACCACGATATAGTTGGCCGTGGTCGGCAGGCCCATCCCCAGGATCAGGCTCAGCAGGCCGACCATTACCAGCATCAGGATCAGGTTACCGCCCGACAGGAACTCGACCAGATTGGCCATCACCTGCCCCACACCGGTCAGGGTCACAGTGCCCACGATCACACCTGCCGTGGCCGTGGCCAGGCCGATGCCGATCATGTTGCTCGCCCCCGCGATCAGACCCTGCACCAGATCGAGCAGCCCTTCGCGGCTCGCATTGCCTGCTGTGCCCTCGCCGCGGAACATGGCCTTGAGCGGGCGTTGCGTCAGCAGGATCACGAACAGCAGCGCCGTCGCCCAGAAGGCCGACAGGCCGGGGGATTTCTGTTCGATCATCAGGAAGTAGACCAACACGATGATCGGCAGCAGGAAATACAGCCCCGCCTTGTAGATTTCCCCCACCACGGGCAGCCTGACGTCCTCGGCCTCGGGGTCGTCGGGCTCAAGATCCGGCACACCGGCGGCCAGCCACAAAAGTGCGACATAGGCCAGAACGAGCAGCGCCGACAGGATCGCGCCCGACCCTTCCGCGAACAGCGATACGATCCAGCCCACGGGATACTGGACACCATAGCACAACAGCGCAAACCCCGCGAAAAAGACGGCCATGCCGACGATGGTGCGGCCGAGGCTGACCACCCGGTCCCCGAGCGTGGGCATGTTGTTTTTCACCGCCTCCAGATGGACGATATAAACCAGCGCGATATAGCTGATCGTCGCGGGCAGGAAGGCGTGGGTGATCACCTCGACATAGGAAATCCCGACATATTCCACCATCAGGAAGGCCGCGGCCCCCATCACGGGCGGCATGATCTGACCGTTGACCGAACTGGCCACTTCGACCGCGCCGCCCTTTTCACTGCTAAAGCCCACGCGCTTCATCAGCGGGATGGTGAAGGTGCCGGTCGTCACGACGTTGGCGATGGACGAGCCCGAGATGAGACCGGTGGCCGCCGAGCCGACAACGGCGGCCTTCGCCGGACCGCCCCGCAGGTGGCCAAGCGCACCGAAGGCCATCTTGATGAAATAATTGCCCGCGCCCGCCTTGTCCAAAAGCGCGCCGAACAGCACGAAGAGGAAGACGAACTTGGTCGACACCCCAAGCGCGATTCCGAACACCCCTTCGGAGGTGATCCACATATGGCTCATCGCCTTTTGCAGGCTGGCCCCCTTCCAGCGGATCACTTCGGGAATCCAGGCGGACGCGCCGAAGAAGACATAGGCCAGGAAAATCGTGGCGATGATCGCCATCGCCGGGCCAAGCGCGCGGCGTGCGCCTTCGAACAGAATGATCAGGCCGGCCAGCGCGAACCACTTGTCCGTGTGATCGGCCAAACCGCCGTTATCGACGATCTTCTGATAGAAGAAATAGCCATAAAGCGAAATGAAAGTCCCCGCGAGCGCAAGCACCCAGTCGTAAACAGGCACATAGCTGCGCGGGCTGGTCTTGAACATCGGGTAGGCCATGAAGGCCAGGAAAATCGCGAACGCCAGGTGAATCTGGCGCGAGTTGTTGATCAGGTCGCCGGGCAGGATGTAGTTCGAGACAGGGGATGCTAACAGCACCTGAAACAGTGACCAGACAACAGCCACCACCGCCAGGAACAGTCCAACCGCCCCGACCGGGTTGCGCGCCCCGCCATCGGTCGAGGAGACGAGCTCCTGCAGTTCGGATTCACTCAGCGGCCCTTTTCCACCTGTATTATCGGTCATACCGGTCAACTCCCTGTCCCTGACTGCGCTTGGCGCGTCGGTCTATTCATTCTCGTTAATTAGGGGCGGGAAAGGGGCCGCCGAGGGCCCCTTTCCGATGGCAAAGCCGGATTATTCGATCCAGCCCTGCTCTTTGTAATACTTGGCGGCACCGGCATGCAGCGGGGCCGACAAGCCCGCGGTGGCCATTTCCTCGGGCTTGAGGTTAGCGAAAGCCGGGTGCAGTTTCTTGAAATCCTCGAAGTTTTCGAAGACCGATTTCACGACCGTGTAAACCGCCTCTTCGCTGACGGCATCCGAGGTCACGAAGGTCGCGCCGACACCAAAGGTCTGCGTGTCACCGTCATTGCCGCGATACATCCCGCCCGGAATGGTCGCCAGACGATAGTACGAGTTCTCGTCCACAAGGCCCTGCACCGCGTCGCCGCTGACATTCACCAGCACGCTGTCACAGGCCGTGGTGGCCTCCTGGATCGAGCCCGACGGGTGGCCCACCGTATAGACCATCGCGTCGATCTGGTTGTCGCACAGGGCTTGGCTCTGCTCGGCGGCCTTCAATTCGGTCGCCAGGGCAAAATCGTCGGTGGTCCAGCCAAGCGCGCCCATCAGCACTTCCATCGTGCCGCGCTGACCCGAACCGGGGTTGCCGATATTCACGCGCTTGCCCTTGAGGTCTTCGAAATTGACCACACCGGCATCGGCACGCGCCACCACGGTAAAGGGCTCGGGATGAACCGAAAATACCGCGCGCAGGCCTTCGAACGCGCCGTCATCCTCGAATTTCGAGGTGCCGTTATAGGCGTGGTACTGCCAGTCCGACTGCGCAACGCCGAATTCCAGTTCGCCCGCGCGAATGGTCTTGATGTTATAGATCGACCCGCCCGTGGATTCGACCGAGCAGCGAATGCCGTGTTCCTTGCGGCCCTTGTTGACCAGACGGCAGATCGCGCCGCCCGTGGGATAATACACCCCGGTCACGCCGCCGGTGCCGATGGTGATGAACTCTTCGGCCTGAGCCGCCGGAGCCATCATCGTGGCAAGCGCCGCACCGGCAATTGAGAATTTGAACTTCGAAAACATCATGGTCTCCCTTTGTTTGATGCTTGGTGACGATTCAGCCGTCCCAGACTTCTCCAAGACGACGGTTGCTCTCTTCGACCTTCGCGATCCGCTCGCGGGCGGCAGGACCGGCCCGGCTGACCAGCATCCCGATCATGGTTTCCACAAAGGCCAGCGTGGCCACGTAGGACGAATAGAAATGCGGGCTGTCCGTCGGCACGACGAATCCCGCAGAGGCGTGGCGCAACGCCGGGCAGGAATGCGTGTCGGTGATCACCATCACGAACGCCCCCTGACGGGCGGCCAGTTCGGCGGCAGCGATCGAACGGGTGGAAAACGGCGGCTTCGTCACGATGATCAATGCATCGCGCTCGTCGAGCCCCGTCAAACCGGCCCCCAGCGACGATCCCATGCGGCTCGCCATCGACCAGTTGGTGTCGCAGAAATTCGCCATGTAGGCAAGATATTCCACCACCCCCGTCGATCCCAGAGCCCCCAGCAACTGCACCTGCCGCGCATCGTGCAGCTTGTCGATACAATGCTCCAGAAGGTCGCGGTCGATGTCATGCAACAGGTTGGAAAGGTTGGCCTGACAGGCCCCGATATGGGCATCGAAAAATGCCGTTTCACCTGCGGCATGGGCCGTTTGCAATCGCTCTGCCCGGTCCGCGAAACTGTTCACCCGCCGGTCGATCTTGGTGCGCATTTCCTCGCGCAGGTCTTCGAAACTGCGATAGCCGACGGCCCTCGCCATACGCGAGAACGTGGCAGGCGCCAGCCCGCTGTCATGGGCCACGGCGCGCAGGGATCGTGTGGCGGTGTCCACGGGGTTGCTGGCCACATATTCACCGGCCAGACGCAGCTTTTCGCTGAGGCCGTTGAACCGTTGGGCCAGTCTCTGTTCGAACGACTCCGACAAGCCGTCTTCTCCCCGTTGATTTATTTTTTAACTCAAATTCGTTTCACCTGTTTCACATATTGTCAATACGCGATTCATCTGTTTCAGTCACGTCAACCCATCCGGAGTCGCGCCATGAGCCACATTTTCCCCCGCCACACCAAGGCCAGCCTGCCCCTCGCCGCGCGTGGCGAAGGGCCTTACATTTATGATCAAAGCGGCAAGCAATACCTTGACGGATCGGGCGGCGCGGCGGTGTCCTGCCTCGGCCATTCCGACCCGGACGTGACCGCCGCGCTCAAGGATCAGGCCGACAGGATCGCCTTCGCCCATACCGGCTTTTTCACCTCCGAGCCCGCAGAACGGCTGGCGGATCGCCTGATCGCCCATGCGCCCGAGGGAATCGACCGGGTTTATCTGGTATCCGGCGGGTCCGAGGCCGTGGAGGCCGCGTTGAAACTCGCGCGCCAGTATTTCCTCGAAACCGGCCAGCCACAGCGCACCCGCTTCATCGCCCGTCGGCAAAGCTATCACGGCAATACCCTTGGCGCCCTGGCCACCGGCGGCAACGCGTGGCGTCGCGAGCCCTTCGCGCCGCTGATGATCGAAACGAGCCATATCTCGCCCTGTTACGAGTATCGCGGACGGCAGGACAGCGAAACCCCCGAGGCCTATGGCCTGCGCGTCGCCGATGAGCTGGAGGCCGAGCTGCAACGGGTCGGCCCCGACACCGTGATCGCCTTCGTGGCCGAACCCGTGGTCGGCGCCACCGCCGGGGCGGTTCCCGCCGTTCCCGGTTATTTCAAACGCATCCGCGAGATTTGTGATCGCCACGGTATCCTGTTGATCCTTGACGAGGTCATGTGCGGCATGGGCCGCACCGGCACGCTGTTCGCCAGCGAACAGGACGACGTGACGCCGGACATTGTCACCATCGCCAAGGGCCTCGGCGCGGGGTATCAGCCCGTCGGCGCGATGCTGTGCTCGGCACGCATCTACGACGCGATCCGCGACGGCTCGGGCTTTTTCCAGCACGGGCACACCTATATGGGTCACCCGCTGGCCTGCGCCGCAGCCGATGTGGTGGTCGACAAGCTGACCGATGGCGGGCTTACGGCGCGCTCGGCCCAGATGGGCGAGGTTCTGGACACGGCCCTGAAGGATCGCTTCGGCCAACACCCGCATATCGGCGACATTCGCGGGCGCGGGCTGTTTCGCGGGCTCGAAATCGTGGCCGACCGTGCCACGAAAGATCCCTTCCCGCCGTCCCGCGCCGTCCACAAAGCCCTCAAGGCGGCAGCGTTCGAGGCCGGGCTGATCTGTTACCCGATGGGCGGCACCATCGATGGGCAGCACGGCGATCACGTTTTGCTGGCCCCACCCTTCATCATCACCGAGGACCAGATCGGCGAACTGGTGGACAAACTCGATACCGCCTTCGGAAAGGTTTTCGCATGACCGCCCTGCCCCGCGTGATGGTCGCCCCCAACGGCGCGCGCCGCACCAAGGCCGACCATCCGGCCCTGCCCATGACCCTGCCCGAGATCGTCGAAACCGCCCGTGCCTGCCAACAGGCCGGGGCGGACGGGTTGCACCTGCACCTGCGCAATGCCGAGGGGCGGCACATTCTGGACGCGGGCCTCTACCGCGAGGCACTTGCCGAACTGCGCAGCGCCGTCCCCGACATGGCCCTGCAGATCACCACCGAGGCTGTCGGCCTCTATGACGCCGCCCATCAGCGAGAGGTCGCCCTGACCTCGAACGCAAGCCTCGTTTCGGCCTCGATCCGCGAAATGACCACCGACACGCCCGATACGACCGCCCGCGCCTTTTACGAAGACTGCGCCGCGCGCGACATCGCGATCCAGCATATCCTCTACGATCCGCAGGAATTCGACCTGCTGGCGCGCATCCTGCCGCCCGACCTGATGCACACGCCCGCCCTGCAACTGATCTTCGTGCTTGGCCGCTACAGCGAAGGGCAACAAAGCGACCCTGCCGACCTGCACCCTTTTCTGGCACAACTTGAGACGCGCGCCCTGTCCCCGGATTGGGCGGTTTGCGCCTTTGGCAGCAGCGAAACCGCCTGTCTGGTCGAGGCCCATGAACATGGCGGCAAACTGCGCGTCGGATTTGAAAACTCGCTCTGGCATTCCGATGGCAGCCTTGCGCGCGACAATGCCGAGCGGGTGGAACGGGTGCTGGCGGCCTGCGCCTGATACGCCGCATCATCGCCAGGCCCGAAGCGACGCTTTCGCTGGACATCTGAACTGATCGGTTTACCCTGCTCCCAAGTTTAAACAGGCAAAGGGGTCTGGCATGAAACTGACCGTCGATGGCACCCTGCACGATCTCGATATCGAACCGGAGATGCCCCTTCTGTGGGTTCTTCGGGACGAACTTGGGCTTACCGGTGTGAAATACGGCTGCGGCATCGCGCAATGCGGGGCCTGCACCGTCCAGATCGACGGGGTCGCCGTGCGCTCCTGTCAGACGCTGGCCGGCGATGTCTGGGGGCCGGTCACCACGATCCACGGCCTTGGCACACCTGACGCATTGCATGCGGTGCAAGCCGCATGGATCGAGCATCAGGTCGCGCAATGCGGTTATTGCCAGTCGGGCCAGATCATGCAGGCCGCCGCGCTTCTGGCGGAAACCCCCGCTCCGACCGACGAACAGATCGACGACGCGCTCAGCGGCAACCTGTGCCGCTGCGGCACCTACCCGCGCATCCGCGCCGCCGTGAAATCAGCCGCCGCCAAATTGCAGGAGACCTCGGAATGAGCCGCGCCGGAAAGATCGCTCGCCGCACCTTTCTGATCGGTTCGGCCGCCATCGCCGGGGGCGTCGCCTTTGGTGTGGTGATGTATAAACGCCCGCATGAAAACCCCTTGCTGTCCGGTCTGGCCGAGGGCGAGGCGGCGCTCACCCCATACGTGCGGATCACCCCGCAAGGGATCACCCTGATCACCCCGCGCGCCGATCTGGGCCAGGGGGCCTATAACGTGCAGGCCCTTCTGATCGCCGAGGAACTGGACGTGGCGCTGGATCAGGTCGATGTCGATCCCGGCCCTCCAAGCCCCGCCTATTACAACACCGCCCTGTCGCATGACTCGGCGCCCTTTGCGTCCACCGATGACAGTTTCTTGGCCAAAACCACCCGCGCCGTTCTGGACGCGCCGATGAAATTCCTGGGCATCCAGATTACCGGCGGTTCGACCACCGTGCCGGATGGCTGGGAAAAACTGCGCCACGCCGGGGCCGTGGCACGCGAAACGCTCAAGGCCGCCGCCGCCTCGCAAACCGGCGTGAACACCGCTGAGCTGCGCACCGAGAACGGGGCCGTGATCCTGCCCGACGGCACCCGCCTGCCCTATACGGATCTCGCCGCCGCCGCAGCGCAGATTGCCCCGGTCGAGGATGTCGCCCTGCGCGATCCCGCGGATTGGCGGCTGATCGGCCAGGATATGCAACGGCTCGATATCGTCGCGAAATCCACCGGCACGCAGGCCTACGGGATCGACACCCGCCTCGACGGCATGCTGCACGCCGCCGTGCGCACCAATCCCCGTCAGGGCGGCGCGATGCGCAGTCATGACGCCGCGCAGGCCGAAACCATGCGCGGCGTACACAGGATCGTGCTGATCACCGGCGGCGTGGGTGTTCTGGCCGACAACACTTGGCGCGCCATGCAGGCCGTGAATGCCATCGGGATCGACTGGGACTCCGACGCCACCTACCCCGCAAACATGGAGGCCCATTGGCAAGCCCTCTCCGACAGCTTTACCGAGGCCAACCGCGACAGCCGCTTCAGGGATGACGGAGATGTAGGGACCGCCCTGCAAGGCACCGATACCGTGCAGGCCGAATACCGCGCGCCCTATCTGGCCCATGCCCCGCTTGAGCCGGTGAACGCCACCGTTCTGGTCACCGACACCCGTGTCGATGTCTGGACCGGCACCCAGATTCCGCGCTTCGTTCAGCAGAACGTGGCCGATATCACCGGGCACGATACAGACGACGTGCATGTCCATGTGCAGATGATGGGCGGCAGTTTCGGCCATCGGCTGGAGGACACGGTCGTGCGGCAGGCGGCGGAACTGGCCCTGGCGGTCAAGGGCACGCCGGTCAAGCTGACCCTCTCGCGCGAAGAGGACATGGCGCATGATTACCCCCGCCAGATCGCGATGGCGCGTGGGCGGGGGGCGGTGGCGAATGGGCAGGTAACGGCCTGTGACCTCGGGATCGCCATGCCGTCGGTCATCACCTCGCAGATGGGGCGGCAGGGCCTTCCCATTGCCGGACCCGATCTGCAGATCGTGGCCGGGGCGTGGGATCAGCCCTTTGCCATTCCCGATTACCGCGTCACCGGCTATCGCGCCAAAGGGCTGGCCCCGGTCAGTTCCTGGCGGTCTGTCGGCGCGTCCTCGAACGGGTTCTTCCACGACAGTTTCCTTGACGAGCTGATCCACGCCGCCGGGGCCGACCCGCTGGAAGAGCGCCTGCGTCTGTGCACCCACGCCCCCTCGCGCAAAGTGCTCGAGGCGGTGGGCGACATGTCGAACTGGGGCGCGCGCCTGCCACAGGGCAAAGGCCGGGGCGTGGCCTATTGCCTGTCCTTCGGCACCCCCTGCGCCGAGGTGGTCGAGGTCACCGACACCCCCGGCGGCCTCCGCATCGACAAGGTGTTCGTCGCCGCCGAGGTCGGGCGCATCGTGGACCCTGTGAACTTTGAAAATCAGGTGCAGGGCGGCGTCATCTGGGGACTGGGCCACGCCATCATGGCCGAAATCACCTATGCCGACGGTCAGGCCGAACAGCGGAACTTCGACAGCTTCCCCTTCATGCGGCTGTACCAATGCCCCGACATCACCGTGCGCGGTCTGGAGAACGCCGACACCGTGCGCGGCGTGGGCGAACCGCCGGTGCCGCCCGCCGCCCCTGCCCTTGCCAACGCCATCTTTGCCGCCACGGGAAAACGCCTGCGCGAAATGCCCTTCAGCAAGCATATGGATTTCGTATGACTCCACCCCCTTGCCTCTGACCGCGCAGGGTGCTTGTTAGGGCCATGCCGCATCTGATCGTCACGCTTGCCCTGCTCGCACTTTCCTCTCTCGCCGGGGGGCTTGCACTGCTGCTTGGCCTGCCGCTGCCATTCCTTCTGGGTCCGCTTGTCGTCAGTGCCGCGCTCGCCACGGCCCTGCCGCAGCACCTACCTGCCGGATACAACTTTCCTGCCTGGTTGAGACTGGCCTTCATTTCCGTCATCGGGCTGATGATCGGCGCTCGGGTCTCGCCCGAGCTATTGGCCTCCGCGCCGCAACTGGCCCTAAGCTTTTCCGCCATGGTCCTGTTTGTCCCCGTGGCGCACGCCTTCAACTACACCATCTTCCGCCGCATCGGCGGCTATGACCCCGCGACGGCCTTTTATTCCGCCACACCGGGCGGGCTGTTCGAATCCCTGGCCATGGGCGAGAAGGCCGGCGCCGATCTGGCGCGGCTGACCCTGCAGCAGTTCATGCGCGTCATCCTGGTCGTGACGATCCTGCCGATCGGGTTGTCGCTCTGGCTGGGCCAGCCGGTGGGCAGTGCGGGCGGCGCGACGCTGGCGCGCGACGGCGTGCCGTGGTCCGCTCTTCCTGTGATCGTGCTGGCCGGGATCGCCGGATATGCGGCCGGACGCTGGTTGCGCCTGCCCGCCGGACAATTGACAGGGCCGATGGCGGTCGCCGCGCTTCTGTCGGTCAGCGGGGTCTATCACCTCGACATTCCCCAATGGCTGGTCAATGTCGCCCAGATCGTCGTCGGCACCGCGCTCGGAATGCGCTTCACCGGCTTGTCCCGCCACCTGATTCTGCGGGGTATGGGCCTGTCGCTTCTCTCGGTCGGCGGCATGCTGATCCTCGCCGCCTGCTTTGCCGAAGCCTTGTATCTGCTTGTGAACGAACCTTTCGACGTCATGCTGATCAGCTTTGCCCCCGGCGGTGTGACCGAAATGGCGCTGGTCGCCCTGTCGTTGCAGGCCAATCCGGCGCTGGTCACGCTGCACCATATCTGGCGCATCCTGATTACCGTCCTCAGCCTCAGCCTGTCCTCTCGCTTGCTGCGCCGCCACCTTTGACACAAGGCCCGCACTGCGTTATCTGAACACACGTTCATTTAACGGATCGGAGACCCGCCATGCGCATGACAGACACCGCCGCGATCATCACCGGAGGCGCCTCGGGACTGGGCGAGGCCACGGCCCGCCATTTCCGCGATCAGGGCGCGCAGGTCACCATCCTCGACCGCGACAGCACCCGTGGCGAAACCGTTGCCCGCGAGATCGGCGCAACCTTCGTGGAAACCGACGTTACCGACGAGGCATCGGTCCAGCACGCCATCGCAACGGCGAAATCCCACATGGGCAAGATCACCGCCGCCGTGAACTGCGCCGGAATCGTCGCCGGGGAGAAAACCCTTGGCAAGACCGGCCCGCACGATCTGGCCACCTTCCGACGCACCATCGACATCAACCTGATCGGCAGCTTCAACGTGGCCCGTCTGGCCGCTGCCGAGATCGCACAGAACGCCCCCGGCCCCAACGGCGAGCGCGGCGTGATCGTCAACACCTCGTCGGTCGCGGCCTTCGACGGGCAGAAAGGGCAAACCGCCTATGCCGCCTCCAAAGGGGGGATCGTCGGCCTGTCCCTGCCGATGGCGCGGGACCTGTCGCGCGAAGGTATCCGTGTCATGGCCATCGCGCCGGGCATCTTCATGACCCCGATGATGCAAAGCCTGCCGCAAGAGGTGCAGGATCAACTGGCTCAGGATGTTACCTTTCCCAAGCGCCTCGGCGATCCGGGGGAATACGCCGCGCTGGCGCGCTTCATCGTCGAATGCGATTACCTGAATGGTGAGGTGATCCGCCTCGACGGCGCCCTGCGCATGCAGTGATGGGTCCGTTTCAGCCCGAGATCGGAAACAGCGCCTCGCGCACATAGGTCTCGGGCTCCAGCGCAAAATCATACAGGCGCGGGCCGTCCCACTGAGGCATGTAAACGTCAAACAGCTTCTTCTTGCGGCGCTTGTCATAGGTCACGGTCAAACCGGGCCGCCCTTCCTGCCCGACCCCGAAACTCAGCAGCATCGGCGTATCGGCGTGGCGCGCGGCCTCGACCACCGCGTGATGCAACAGCACATGCTCACGATGACCGTATTCGCCCTCGCGGTTATGGGTAAACACGATATCCGGCCTGTATTGCCGGATCGCGGCAAAGGCGGTGTCCCTCAACACCGGATACAGCCCATGTCTCTCGATCGGGCGCACCTTGCGGCCGCGATTTTCTTCGGGCTCGCTGTGCAGCACGACAAATCGCCTGAGCGGACGGTGATGGGATTCGACGGCAAAGGGATACTGAACGCACCCGACCCCCAGTGACTCGCAAACCTGCCGCATGGCGCCGATCCGCGTATCGGTATCCTTGCGCCCTTCGGCGGGGCGAAAGAAACACGCCACGGTTACCTCGGCGTCCCTTGCGACTTTTCCCAGCAAACCACCGGCAAAAAGAACCTCATCGTCCTGATGCGCCGTGCAGATCAAAATGCGTTTGCCCTTGAAGTCCTTCAGGACCACGCTTTCGGACAACACGCGCTGCCCTGTCTCGACGGCCTTGAACAGCTTGCTTTCGGCCGGAGGGAAATCGGCATCGGTAATCTCGCGCGCCAGACCGCGCTCGATCATCATGGCTGTGTCGGCCTGCACATGGCCGTTGGGATAGTCCCCCTGCATCAGGTATCCGTGCTCGGCCAATGCGGGCCAGATGGCCTCCAGTTCCTGAATACGGCCCTTCTTGCCACCGTCCAGATGCAGCATGTCCACCGGCCCGAACGGGCGGGTTTGCGCCACGTCTTTCAGCCCCTCGACGGCATCCTTGCGGATCAGCCTGAAACGCTCGGGAAATCGCTTTTCCATCCACGCCGCCGCCGCGGGAACGAATATGTCCACCGGCGGCCAGAACGGTTTGACCCGCACCGCCATATCGATTCCCACGGCTTTCAGGTCGGGATTGGCATGCAACGCCAGCAACACCGCATGCCCTCCGGCCACGCCCACCTCGACGAAACAGCGTGATCGCTGCGCCATCGCGACAAGGGCACGGCGCTTGGGCTCCATGTCCTCGGAGAACTCCGCCTTGTGGAAATCCTTCAGCTTGTTCGTGTAAAGAACATTGCCGTTTATCACGGCAGCTTCGCCCGCATCCTCCAGAGATTGGACAATCACCGCGTTCAGCGCGTTCAGGTCTTCCAGAAACGCCGGCGAAGCGATCACGTCGTCGTAGCTTTGCACCCACCCACTCTCCAGATTGCCCGGCATCGGTGTCGAACCATGCACAAGCCATTCACCATGTCAACGCGGCCCCGGATCTGCGCTCAGCCGGATCAGGTCGCGCCTTCGGTTTCGATCTTCAGATCATGCCCGCAATGCTTGCAATAGATCGCGTCCTGATCGTGTTTGATCAATCCGCATTCGGGGCACTTGTGCTTGACCTTGGCCGGCGAAAAAATCGCCCGCACCAGTTGCAGGAACAAGCCCACGCCCACCACCATGATCCCGACTGACAGCAATCGGCCCAAAGGCGTTGTCATGGTGATGTCGCCAAACCCCGTGGTCGTCAGGGTTGCGACGGTAAAATACAGCGCGTCGATATAGTTGGTCAGCCCCGGCTCCTGCCCGCCGCGCAGCACGTCGACCAATGCCGTCATGGCAAAAATGAAGACGAGCAGATTTACCGCCGCAAGGATGGCATCCTCATGCCTGCGAAAGAACAGCGCATCGCGCCGCAGATCGCGCATCAGATGATAGGAATGAATCAGCCGCAGCGACCGCAAGACCCTGAGCACCGCCAGCCCCTGCCCGATGAACGGCGCCGCCAGCAGCGATGCGAGGACCACGATATCCACCCACACATAGGCCCGGCGCATCAGCCACTTGCGGTTGGAGGCGATCCAGAAACGCAAGACCAGGTCCAGCAGGATCAGGAACGCGATCAGCGCATCCATGATCATGATCGCCGGTGTCAGCTTCATCGTGGCCGTCGCCAGGAAAAAGACGATGGTAAGCGCATCGAAGATCAGCAGCCCATAGCGAAATCGCGTCGCCCGTTTGCTGCGCCCTTCGTAGAGCAGCCTGATCCTGTCTTTCAGCGGTCTGTCTTCAGCCATGTTCGCACCGATGGTTTACCGACACGATACCGACGTCGCACCGACATGCAAATTCAGCCATCGGCCTCGGCCTTTTCCGCCAGCATCAGCCACTCGTCTTCGGCCTGTTGCAAGGCCGCCTGACGGGTGCTCAGCGCCTCGCTCGCCTTCTGAAACTTGACCGGCTCGCGGGTGAACAAGTCGGGGTCGGCCATAAGCTCTTCGAGCTTGGAAATCTCCGCTTCCAGCTTCCCGATTTCCCCAGGCAAGGCCTCCAGCCGGTGTTTTTCGGTAAAGGACAAGCCGAACCTCGCGGGTTTGCGCGGCTTGGCATCGGCCTCTTTAGCGCCTGAATTAACTTGTTTTTTTCCGGCACCGGGCGACGGCGCCCGACCAGGAACATCCCCGCGCTGCGCCTGATAATCGCTCCAGCCCCCGGCATAGACAGTCGCCCGCCCGTCGCCTTCCATCGCGATCGTCGTGGTCGCCACGCGATCCAGGAAATCGCGGTCGTGACTGACCAGCAGAACCGTACCGTCAAAATCGTCCAGCAACTCCTGCAACAGGTCCAGTGTCTCGATATCCAGATCGTTGGTCGGTTCGTCCAGCACCAACAGGTTGCTTTCCCGCGCCATCAGCTTGGCCAGCAGCAACCGCGCTTTTTCCCCGCCCGACAAGGACCTGACGGGCGCTCTTGCCTGCCGCTCGTCAAACAGGAAATCCTTGAGATACCCCACCACATGGCGCGGCTGTCCGCGCACCATGACCTGATCCGCCTGCCCCGACACGCGCATGTCCTTATCCCCGGTCAGACTGTCCCACAGGGTCATTTCCGGGTCCAGGTTCGCGCGGGACTGATCGAACACCGCCGGAATAAGGTTGGTCCCGTGCTGCACGGTTCCCTGATCCGGCTCCACCTCTTTCATCAGAAGTTTCAAAAGCGTCGTCTTGCCGACACCGTTGGGGCCGACAAAGGCCACCCGCTCGCCGCGCTGAATGCGAATCGAAAAATCGCGCAGGATGAGGGTGTCACCGTAAGCCTTTGAAATTCCATTCGCCTCGATCACTTTCTTGCCCGATTTCGGCCCGGCGTCCAACGCCATCGCCGCCGTGCCCTGACGCCGGATCTGGGCCGCGCGTTCGGCACGCATATCCTGCAGGGCACGCACCCGGCCCTGATTGCGCTTGCGGCGTGCGCTGATCCCTTCGACGGCCCACCGGGCCTCGGCCTTGATCTTGCGGTTCAGCTTGTGGCGGGCCTGGTCTTCTTCGTCCCAAACCTTGTCGCGCCACGTCTCGAAATCGCCGAAGCCCTTCTCCTGTCGGCGCACAATTCCCCTGTCTATCCAGAGGGTTGCACGGGTAAGTTCACGCAGGAACGCGCGGTCGTGGCTGATCAGGACAAACCCCGCACGGGTCTGCTTCAGCTCCGCCTCCAGCCACGCGATGGCCTCGATATCCAGATGGTTCGTCGGCTCGTCCAGCAACATCAGATCGGGCGCTTCGGCCATCAGCTTGGCCAGTGCCGCACGGCGCCGCTCGCCCCCCGAGGCCGTCGCGACCGGCGTCGCCGGATCGAACTTCAACCCTTCGGCGGCTATCTCGACACGATACATCTCGCCCGGCTCAAGGGCGCTGGAGGCAAATTCCCCGAGCGTGGAAAATCCCGACATATCAGGGTGTTGTTCCATGTATCCCACGCTGGTTCCGGGCGGGATGACCCGATCGCCGCTATCGGCCTCGACCAGCCCGGCCATGACCTTCATCAAGGTCGACTTGCCCGACCCGTTGCGCCCGACAAGCGCCACCCGGTCCCCCGGCTGGACGACCAGAGACACCTTGTCGAAGATCGGATCGCCGCCGAAGGTCAGCGAAATATCGGAGAGTTGCATAAGCGGAATACGTGCCATGACAGCGGGCTATCCCGCGCCCCGGCAGGCGTCAAGCGGCCTGAAACGCGGCATCGGTAAAACGTCGGTATCGTGTCGGTATTTCGTCGGCGCGCCGGCCTATTGCGCAACCGCCCGCAACAGCCGCTTTCGCGCCGGGGGAATGGCGGCGATCTCCAGCCCCGTGAACACATGCAGCGTGTTCAACTGCCGGTCGACCACCGCATGATCGCTGACCCACCCCCCCATCAGCAGATAGGTGCGCAGCAGCGGCGGCATCCCCAGCATCGCCCGTCTGGCATCGGGCGAGCGTAGCCGCAGCCGTTGGGCAAAACGAAAGACCGAAGGCGCCTTGACCCGCGGCAACCAGCGGCGCGGCGCGATATGGCGCTCGGCCAGCATGGCGAAGGCGTCCAGATAGCGCTCGGCGTCGGTCCCCTTGAAGGACGAACAGCCAAACAGCATCTCGACCCCGTTTTCATCCACGTAGCGCGTCATGGCGCCCCAGGCCACGCGTATCACATCCGGGTCATGCAGGTCGGGGTGGATGCAAAACCGCCCCATCTCCACCATCGGCCCCTCGAACGCCCTGAGCGCCGAAAGCTCGTAGAACTGTGCCGAATAGCTGCGCCCGATATCCGCACCGCCGCTCAGCGGCAGAAGGCGGAAACAGCACACAAGGCGTTCGCCCGCGACCTCTTCCACCAGAACATGCGTGCAGATGTCGTCGAACCCATCGCGATCCAGGATGCTGTCGTCATGTCCGGCCCCGTCCAGAAACGCCAGCGCCCGAAGACGCTGCGCCGCGATCACATCACTACCGTCTTGCGCGATGCGCGCCCGATAGCGCCCTTTGCACAATGCCGCCATGTCATCCACCTCTGTCGACCGTTCGAAAACGGTAAGCGTGGGCACAATGGCACGCAAGATATGACAAAGGCTTGACGCGGATCAGTTGAACATCTGCGACGGATCGATATTGCCGATATTGCCCAGAATCTGACGAAGGAAGCCGTTATCGATGACCGACGAGTCGGTGACACGGCGCGACAACGGCACGATATGCCCGTCCTCGAGACCGAATCGTTCGATATTGGCGATGGTGTCGTCTTCGGCGAAACTGATGGCCAGCACCTGCCGTTCGACGACCTCGGGGCGGTACATGCCAAATTCGCGAACGCGGCTGCGCACATAGTAGTAATCGCCCTGATCCAGCATCCCGGCCGTCGAGGGCGCACCGATCACATCGTCAACCGTGGCACGGGTATCCACGCCGACAACCAGTTGCTGAAGGTCTTCTTCAAGAGGGACGTATCCGTGATTCCTGTAGGTGGCGGAACAGGCAGTAAGGGCGATCAGGCCAAGCACGACCATGGCGCCGCGCGTCCGCTTTATGATACCAAACATGTCCACCCTCTTGATATTGGCCCGATATGCCTTTTATCCCGCTTACAACAAGGTGGGGCACAGGTTCAAGAAAGGAAGACAGCGCTTTGACCCAGGACAGCACTTCGGCCAAGACCGTTTACCGCATCGCAGAGTTGTCTGCGGGGCGTCCGGTTCGCTTTGCCCTGCGTCCCGGCAAACCCGAGATGGAACGCATCGCGGAACGGCTGGGCCTTTCGGGGCTGCGCAAGGTTTCGTTCACCGGCACACTGGCCTCCCAAGGCAAACACGACTGGCGGCTCGATGCCACGCTCGGCGCGACGGTGATACAACCCTGTGTCGTCTCGCTCGAGCCGGTCACCACGCGACTGGATACGCCGGTGGAACGCGTGTTCGTCGCCGATATGCCGGGCACGCCGGACGGTGACGACATCGAAATGCCCGAAGACGACTCGACAGAACCGCTCCCCGAGTCCATCGACCTGACCGCCGTGATGATCGAAGCGCTGACACTGGCCCTGCCCGACTATCCCCGCCGCGACGAGGCCGCTCTGGAACGAACCGAGTTTACCCCGCCCGGAGCCGACCCGATCCGCGAGGAAGAAACCAAACCCTTTGCCGCCCTCGCTTCGCTCAGGGACAAATTGGACGGCAAGGGCTGAGCCGCGAAAAAACCGCTTGCCCTGACCCGAATTCGCTGTATTTTCGCGCTCTCACCGGAATTTGGGGTTGAACCGGCGGCTCTGTACGGATTAAGAGCCGCGGACACTCGTGAAACCGGGCCGCTTTGGCCCACAGGAAATTGAGGTTGCGACATGGCTGTCCAACAGAACAAAGTCTCGAAATCGCGCCGCAACAACCGCCGCGCCCATGACGCGCTGGTTGCGGCCAACCCGAATGAATGCCCCAACTGTGGCGAACTGAAGCGTCCGCATCATGTTTGCTCGGCTTGCGGTCATTACGCCGACCGCGAAGTCGTCGCCATGGTTGACGAAGTCGATCTGGACGAAGACGCGGCCTGAATATCTGAAGGGCGGGCGTCCGCATGACCGCAGGAATGGAAAATTCTAACGCGGGTGCCGGACGCACCATCATTTCTATAGACGCCATGGGTGGCGACAAGGGGCCGGCAACCGTTGTTGCCGGCATCGCGCATTCGGCCAAGAAGAATCCGGATATCGCCTTCATCCTGCACGGTCCCCGTGAAACGCTGGAACCATTGGTTGCCAAGCGCAGGCACCTGGCCGGACGCTGTGAAATCCGGCATGCGACCGACATCGTCAAGATGGAGGACAAGCCCAGCCACGTGCTGCGCAACGGGCGCGAGACCTCGATGTGGTCGGCGCTGGAATCGGTGCGCAACGGTGAGGCGACGGTTTGCGTGTCCTGCGGCAATACCGGGGCGCTGATGCTGTTGTCGGTGGTGCGGCTGCGCAAGCTGACAGGCATCTACCGCCCCGCCATCGCCGTGCTTTGGCCGTCGAACAACCCGCAGAGATTCAACATCATGCTGGATGGCGGCGGCGATATTCGCGCCGACGCTAAGGATCTGATGCAATACGCCCTGATGGGCACGTCCTATGCGCGCAACGGTTTCGGTCTGTCGCGTCCGCGAGTCGGGCTGCTGAACGTCGGCACCGAAGAGCACAAGGGACGCGCCGAACTGAAAGAGGCCTATGACCTGATCGCCGCCAACGCGGCGCATTCGGATTTCGAATTCGTCGGCTTCGTCGAGGGGCGCGACCTGCCCGGCACCGTCTGCGACGTGATCGTGACCGACGGGTTCACCGGCAACGTGGCGCTGAAGACGGGCGAAGGGATCGCCGGGCTGATCTCCGAATTGCTGCGCGAGGCGTTTCGCTATTCCCCCCTGTCGCGGCTGGCTTCGGTTCTGGCCTATACATCGCTCCGGCGGCTGCAAAAGCGAATCGACCCGCGCCGCGCCAACGGTGGCGTTTTCCTCGGGCTGAACGGCACGGTCGTGAAATCGCACGGGGCGGCGGATTCCACCGGCGTTTCCGCAGCCGTGAAACTGGCCTTTGAACTGGCGCAGTCGGGCTTTACCCAAAAGCTGGCCGCGCGGGTTGCATCCGCCACGATGCTTGACCAAGATGGTGCAACTGAAAACTCGGATAATGGTGACACTGTATGACTCTGCGTGCCGTCGTGGAAGGCGTCGGGCATTACCTGCCTGACCGGATCGTTCCGAACTCTGAGTTCGAAAAAACCCTCGATACGTCGGACGAATGGATTCGCACGCGCTCTGGGATCGAACGGCGGCATTTCGCGGCCGAAGGACAGACCACCTCCGATCTGGCCGTGCGCGCCTCGCGCGCGGCGCTGGAAAACGCCGGGCTGAGCATCGACGATATCGACGGAATCATCGTGGCCACCTCGACCCCCGATCTGACTTTTCCCTCTGTCGCCACCATGGTGCAGCGCGATCTGGGCATGACACGGGGGTTCGGCTTTGACGTGCAGGCGGTCTGTGCCGGGTTCGTCTATGCGCTGACCAACGCCCATGCGCTGATCGTGGCCGGTCAGGCCCGGCGCCTTCTGGTCATCGGCGCGGAAACCTTCAGCCGGATCATGGACTGGACCGACCGATCGACCTGCGTTCTGTTCGGCGACGGCGCAGGCGCCCTGATTCTCGGCGCGCAGGACGGAAACGGGAGCACCGATGATCGCGGCGTGCTCTCGGCCGACCTGAACTCGGACGGACGCTATCGCGAGATGCTTTATGTCGATGGCGGGGTCTCCTCGACCGGGACGGCGGGCAAGCTGCGCATGCAGGGCAATCCCCTGTTCCGTCAGGCTGTCGAAAAGCTGACCTCCACCGCCGATGCGGCCCTGGACAAGATCGGCCTGAAAGGCAGCGATGTCGACTGGATCGTGCCGCATCAGGCCAATATCCGCATCATTCAGGGCACCGCCAGGAAAATGGGCCTGTCGATGGACAAGGTCATCGTCACCGTGCAGGATCACGGCAACACCTCTGCCGCGTCGATCCCGCTCGCCCTGTCGGTCGGAGTCGAACAGGGCCGCATCCGGAAAGGCGACCTCGTCCTGTCCGAGGCCATTGGCGGCGGGCTGGCCTGGGGGGCGGTCGTCCTGCGCTGGTAGGTCCGTTTTTCGCTTAAAGAGATACCGCCAAGTCGTTGACATTGACTCGGAAAATCCTTCCGCCCTAAAGTCTGCCAAGCAAAGAGGGAAAGAAATGACCGAGAAAACAATCACCAGAATGGATCTGAGCGAAGCGGTCTTTCGCGAGGTCGGCCTGTCGCGCAACGACTCGGCACAGCTTGTCGAAAGTGTCCTGGCACATATGTCCGATGCTCTTGTAAGCGGTGAGCAGGTAAAGATTTCGTCGTTCGGTACCTTCTCGGTCCGCGAGAAATCGGCCCGCGTGGGCCGCAACCCCAAAACCGGCGAAGAGGTTCCGATCAATCCGCGCCGTGTTTTGACATTTCGTCCCTCGCATCTGATGAAGGATCGGGTTGCGGTCGGCAATAAACGCTAGGATATCCGTCGATCATGGGCAAATCCGCCGACGCCTTCCGGACAATCAGCGAGGTGGCCGATTGGCTTGAAACCCCGGCCCATGTATTGAGATTCTGGGAAAGCAAGTTCAGTCAGGTCAAACCGGTCAAGCGCGCGGGCGGTAGGCGGTATTACCGTCCTGCCGACATGCTCCTTCTCGGCGGAATCAAGAAACTGCTGCATGACGACGGCATGACGATCAAGGGCGTGCAAAAGCTGCTCCGCGAACAAGGCGTCAAACACGTGGCGCACCTCTCGCCACCGCTGGACGATCTGGACGGGGATGCGGGAATCACCATCGACGCTCAGGAAACCTCCCGACCCGAAGGGGCCACCGTGTTGGATTTTTCCCGTGGCAGCGCCGCCCCGGACGCGAAAACGGCCCCCACCGAAAAGGATGCCGGACAGGGCAAGCTCGATTTCGAGGACATCCCCCCGTCCGAAACCGAACAGCCCCCGCAAGACGCGGATGCAACAATCTTCAGCGACGAGTCCGATGCGCTGACAACACCACCGGTGCAAGAGACCCCTGCCCCCCCTCCCGAAGCGCCGCCAGTTACTGAAAGCGTCGAAGCCAGCACCGACGAAACGGACCCCGATGTTTCGCATGCCGCGCCTGTGCAGCCCGACGACAGCACGGGGTTTGACCACAGCCCCGAAGAGCCCGCCGAAACGGCTGCCCCGCTCACAGAAGACAGATCCGAAGCCACCACGGCCGAGACCGTCGAGTCCGAACAGGAACCGGTCGCGGAAAGCCCTCCCGCCCCTGCCCCGGACAATATCGACCTGCCCGACGACCCGCCCGATACGATTGCAGCCGACTCCGGTGTATTGGCCCGTTTGAGCCGCCTTTCCTCGGTCCCCGACAGCAAAACGTCAAAACGGATCGCCGCGCTGGCCGAACGTCTGCATGCAGCGATCCGCCCGGATGGATAATTGCACGAACTCCGACACGAAAAATCGGATTTCCCTCTTGTTCCCCCTGCCAAAACCGGTATGTAACGGCCACATGTCGGGCTATAGCGCAGTCTGGTAGCGCGTCCGTCTGGGGGACGGGAGGTCGCAGGTTCGAATCCTGCTAGCCCGACCATGAAACCGCCCCCATCACCGGCACCCGACGCGGGGTATGTCCCGGCAACGGGTATGCCCGGAGGAAACGGGGGATGACATGACCGGTGTTCTTGCCAGCCAGCAGATTTCGGCCCTGATCGCCGACGGGCGCATTTCGGCGCAACCCGCAATCATTCCCGAACAGATCCAGCCCGCCAGCCTCGACCTGAGATTGGGCAAGGTGGCCTACCGTGTGCGCGCCTCTTTCCTGTCGGGACATGGCCGCAGCGTCGCCGACCGTCTGGCCGAACTGGAAATGCACCGGATCGACCTCAGCCAGGGCGCGGTTCTGGAAAAGGGCTGTGTCTATGTCGTGCCCCTGATGGAACATCTCGACCTTCCGGCAGGGTTGCAGGCGGTCGCCAATGCCAAATCCTCGACCGGGCGGCTCGATCTTCTGACGCGGATGATCACCGATGGCGGAACCGAGTTCGACCGCGTTCCACCGGGCTATTCCGGCCCGCTCTACGCCGAGATCTGTCCGCGCTCCTTCTCGGTCCTGGTGCGTCCCGGCATGCGACTCAATCAGATTCGCTTTCGCGAAGGCCAGGCGATTCTCGACGATGCGGCCCTGCGCGCGCTCAACGCCGAAACGCCGCTTGTCGACGGCGAGGCGGTGATCGGTGACGGGCTGGGCTTTTCCGTGGATCTGAAACCCGCCAGCGGAACGCTCGTCGGGTATCGCGCCAAACCGCATACCGGGGTGATCGACCTCGACAATATCGGCGGCTACGATCCGGCGGAATATTGGGAAGAGGTCCACTCCGATTCCGGGCGCATCATCCTCGACCCCGGCGCGTTCTACATCCTCGTCAGCCGCGAGGCGGTGCATATCCCCCCCGCCTATGCCGCCGAAATGGCGCCCTACCTGGCGATGGTCGGGGAATTCCGGGTGCATTACGCGGGCTTCTTCGACCCCGGTTTCGGCCATGACGCCGCCGGCGGTGCCGGTTCGCGCGGCGTGCTGGAAGTGCGCTGCCACGAGGCCCCGTTCGTTCTGGAACACGGGCAGGTCGTGGGGCGGCTGGTCTACGAGAAGATGGATCAGGTGCCGCAGCACCTCTATGGGGCGGACCTGAAATCGAACTATCAGGGGCAAGGCCTGAAGCTCAGCAAGCATTTCCGCGCCGTCTGAGCGCCCGCGCTCAGAACTTTCCGAAACGGCGCGTGATGCGCATCGCCTGCCGGGCCCGTTGCTGTGTTTTCCGGCTATCGGGGCCCTGATTTCGCGCCTGTTCGGGCGCACCCGCCTCACCGCGCGACCTGCGTTTGCTGACCGCGTTGATCCCGGCATTCACACCGCCGTTCATCAGCCGCCGGACGACGATCCGAACGAACATGTTGACTAGCTGATTGACGTTCATGACGCCCTCCTGGTCTGCCTCTGAGCGGGACATAACATCAAACAATGCAGATTTCAGGGCATCTGGCCGGTTTTTGCGGGATTATTCTTCGAACATCTCGCTTTGATCGGTGTCCTCGCCCTCGTCGCCCTCCTCCGGCGATTGCGGCATGGCCCCCGGCGGCGGTCGGCTTTCAAGCAGGCCAGCGGACCGCAACTCTTTTAGCCCCGGCAGGTCGCGCGCCGATTCCAGCCCGAAATGATCCAGAAACGTCTGCGTGACAACAAAGGTCACCGGACGCCCCGGCGTCATCTTGCGCCGCCCAAAGCGAACCCATTCCATTTCCAGCAACTGATCGACCGTTCCCCGGCTCACCGAAACCCCGCGAATCTCTTCGATCTCGGCGCGGGTGACCGGTTGGTGATAGGCGATGATCGCCAATGTCTCGATCGCCGCACGGCTGAGTTTGCGGGTCTCCACGGTTTCCTTCTGCATCAGGAACCCCAGGTCCGACGCCGTGCGCATCGCCCAGGCATCCCCCACCTTGACCACATGCACCCCACGCCCGTCATAGCGTTTGCGCAGATGCACCAACGCATCGGCGGCATCGCAGCCATGCGGCATCCGTGCCTCCATCTCCCTGACGGTGATCGGCTCGGCACTGGCAAACAGAATCGCCTCGCACATGCGTTCCTGCTCGGCTATGGGCGGGGCCTCGAACAGGCTTTCTTCTTTGTTTTCAACTTCGTCTGACATGTTCTTAATCCTTGCGCCGCAACTGGATCGGCGCGAATGTGTCCTCCTGCCGGATCTCCGCCTTGCCTTCCTTGACCAGTTCCAGAGAGGCGGCAAAGGTCGATGCAGTGGCCGAGCGGATGCGCGCGGGGTCCGAGGTAAAGCCCTCGGGAAGATAGGTTGAAATATCCGTCCAGGTCGCCGCGAACCCGATCAGGGGCCGCATACGCTCCAGCGCCTGCTCCAGTGTGAACACCGCGTCGCGGTCCATCACATAGGGGCGAAACTCTTCCTTGGTTCGGATACGCGCATAGCCCTGCATCAGGTCCAGCAGGCTGGCCGTATAGGTCACGCGCTTGACGCGCATCACGTCTTCGGGAATGCCGCGCGCAAAGAAATCGCGCCCCAACTGATCGCGCGCCATCAGCCGGGCCGCCTGTTCGCGCATGGCCTGCAGGCGCTCCAGCTGGAACGCCAGATGCGCGGCCAGTTCCTCGCCCGACGGGCCCTCTTCGGTCGGGTCGGGGGGCAGCAACAGGCGGGATTTCAGAAAGGCCAGCCAGGCGGCCATGACAAGGTAATCGGCAGCCAGTTCGATCCGCAGCTGCTTGGCCTTCTCCACGAAGGCCAGGTATTGATGCGCCAGTTGCAGAACCGAGATCTTGCGCAAATCGACCTTCTGCGTGCGGCTGAGCGTCAGCAGAAGGTCCAGAGGCCCCTCGAATCCGTCGACATCGACAATCAGCGCCTCCGCCGCCATGCGGTCGGCAACGCTGGTCACGCTTCCCTGATTTTCGTCGAATTCGTCGTCAGCCATCACCGCGCCCGTTTAGCAACGCGTCAAGCTTTGCTTCAAGGGCGGGAATGTCAACCTCATCGGGTGTTTTCCGGGCGGCAAGCGCCCTTTCCGCGCGCGCCTGCCCCGCCTCCGACAGCTGGCCAGACGCTTCGGCAACCGCACGGCGCTCGTCAAGCGAGGCATTGCACAACAACACCACGTCACACCCCGCCTCCAGCGATCCGTGTGCAATATCCGGCAGCGAACCGTTCAGCGCCTTCATCGAGATATCGTCGGTCATGATCAGCCCGTCAAACCCGATTTCCTCGCGGATCAGCCCCATCATCACCGGCGACAAGGTTGCAGGCCGCGCGTCGAGCGCGGAATAGACCAGATGCGCCGTCATCCCCATCGGCAGGTCGTTCAGCGCATGGAACGGGGCAAAGTCGATGCTGCTCAACTCGGCATGCGGCGCATCGACCACCGGCAGATCGAGGTGACTGTCCACCACCGCCCGGCCATGTCCGGGAATATGCTTGAGCACCGGCAACACCCCGCCATCCAGCAGCCCGTCCGCCACCGCGCGGCCCATGCGCGCCACCGTGCCCGCGTCAAAACCATAGCAACGATTCTTGAGAAAATCATGGGTCTGCGGCCCCGCCACATCGACCAGCGGCGCACAATTGCTGTCGATCCCCAGATCGTGCAGTTCAGCCGCGATCAGGCGATACCGCACATACATCGCCTCAGCGGCGTTTTTGCCCGCCTCGGCCACATGCTCCAGCGGCGGCAGCCATTCACGCCATTGCGGCGCGCGCAAGCGCTGCACGCGCCCGCCTTCCTGATCAATGGTGATCGGCGCATCGCGGCCCACGGCATCGCGCAGGTCCGCACACAGGGCGCGCACCTGATCCGGCGTGTCGATATTGCGCGCAAACAGGATGAAGCCGAAAGGATTGGCGCGCGCGAACAACCGCTTTTCATCCGGCGTCAGCCGCAGCCCTTCCGCATCGAGGATGCAGGCCCCGAACGGCGCACTCACCGTGTGACCACCGGAATGCAATCGGTGTTCTCGGCAACAAGCGCCGAACAGAACCGCCGCGCATCGCTGAGGTCGGAAAAGCCCATGGCGCGCAACCGGTAAAAGGTCCGCCCGCCGCTTTGCGCCTTTTGCACGACGCGATCCTTGTCCGCCAGGTATTCCGAGAACTTGCCGTTCAGGCGCTCCCATTCCTTTTGCGCGATTTCCGCGGATTCGAACGCCCCAAGCTGCGCCATGCGTGTGCCCGCGGGAATGGACTCGGGATCGACATTGCGCTGTGCCTCGGGTTCGGCAACCGCCGCCACCCGCTCGACCTTCGCCAGCGACGCCGGGCGCACCTGCGGGCGCAACGACCGGCCAAGCCCCCCGCTCACCGTTACAGGTTGCGCTTCCTCCGCTTCGGGTTCGGCGTCTGGCGCAGTCACTGCAGCATCTTCGTTGTCGTCTTCAAACGTCGCAGAGCCCGTCGCCAGTTGCGTGGCCAAGGCTTCGGCAGCCGCCAGTTGAACCGACTCGGGATCGGTAAGCGGCGGTTCCCCGGCCTCGGCGGCGGGGCTGATCTCGGCCTCTTCGGTGGCGGCCTGCGCCATCTGTTCGGACGGTTGATCTTCCAACGTCAGGTCCAGCGGTTTGGGCGCCAGGATCAACCGGTCGGCGGGTTTGGCCGCGGTGCCTTCGGCGGCCACCTCGTTCACCGCCAGGCCCTGGTTCAGCGCCTGCCGCCCACCGGGATCGTCGGGCTGAACGCGCATCGGCCCCTCGGCGGCGCGCACCACCGGAACGCCGCTGACATCGCGAACCATGATCTTGTAGCCCCAGACCCCCACACCGGCGATCAGCGCCAGCGATACAGCCGCCCCCGCCAGATTGGTGAATTTCCTTACGGTATTACCCTGCTCTGCCGCAGCCATATGCTGCATGCCCTGCATGTCTGCCATGTCTCGCCTCGTTCTACCGCCAGCGATACTTGGCCGCCGGGGGTCATTTTGACTTGCCTGATCCCCGGCGCATTTGCGCGGCTGTTACCGCATCTCTTCGGCCGGAGTTACCCCAAGAATACCAAGACCTGCGGAAATAACAACGGTCACGGCCCGCGCGAGGGCGATTTTGGCCTGGCTTGTGGCCGGATCGCCCTCCTGCAGGAAGCGCAGCGACGGGTCGTCATTGCCCCGGTTCCACAGCGCATGCAACTCGGACGCCAGATCATAGAGGTAGAACGCCACGCGATGCGGCTCGTTCGTACGGCCCGCGATCTCGACCATCCGCGGCCACTCCGCCAGCTTCTTGGCGACGGCGGTTTCGGCCTCATGCGTCAGGATCGACAGATCGGCCCCGGCCAGCGTGGCGTCCTCCACGTCGATCCCCGCCTCGCGCGCCTTGCGCAGCACCGAGTTCACGCGCGCATTGGCATATTGCACATAGAAAACCGGGTTGTCCTTGGATTGCTCCAGCACCTTGTCGAAATCGAAATCCAGCGGCGCGTCGTTCTTGCGCGTCAGCATGACAAAGCGCGTCACGTCCGGGCCCACCTGATCGACCACATCGCGCAGGGTCACGAATGTCCCGGCCCGCTTGGACATCTTGAACGGCTCGCCGTTCTTGAACAGCTTTACAAGCTGGGTCAGCTTGATATCCAGCGGCACGCGCCCGTCGGTCAGGGCCGATACGGCGGCTTTCATCCGTTTGACATAGCCGCCATGATCGGCACCGAAAACGTCAATCAGCATGTCGAACCCGCGCTCCACCTTGTCATAGTGATAGGCGATGTCGGGCGCGAAATAGGTCCAGCTTCCGTCGGATTTCTTGACCGGACGATCCACATCGTCGCCATGCTCGGTCGAGCGGAACAGCGTCTGCTCGCGCGGCTCCCAATCCTCGGGCGTCTTGCCCTTGGGCGGCTCGAGCACGCCCTCATAGATCAGCCCCTTGTCTTCGAGCGCCTTCAGCGCCTCTTCGATGCGGCCCGTGCCATAGAGCGACTTTTCCGAAAAGAACACGTCCATCTCGACGCCAAGCGCTTTCAGGTCGTCGCGGATCAGATCCATCATGGCCTCGGTGGCAAAGGCGCGTATCTCGGCCAGCCAGACAGCCTCGGGCTGGTCGACATAGGCCTCGCCCACCTGCGCCTTGAGGGCCTCACCGACGGCAATCAGGTAATCGCCGGGATAGGTTCCGTCCTCGAACGCCACCGCCTGCCCGTGCGCTTCGAGGTAGCGCAGGTAGACCGAGCGCGCCAATACATCGACCTGCGCGCCGCCATCGTTGATATAATATTCGCGCGTCACATCGTAGCCCACGAAATCCAGCAGGCTGGCCAGCGCATCGCCGAACACCGCGCCCCGCGTATGGCCCACATGCAGCGGCCCCGTGGGGTTGGCGCTGACATATTCCACGTTCACGCGCTTGCCCGCGCCCATATCCGAGCGCCCGAAATCGTCTCCGCGTTCCAGCGCGGCGCGCAGGACATCCTGCCAGACACCGGGCGCCAGGCGCAGGTTCAGAAAGCCCGGACCAGCGACCTCGGCGGTTTCTATCCGCTCGCTCCCCAACAGGCGCGCGGCCAGGTCCACGGCGATATCGCGCGGTTTCTTGCCCGCAGGCTTGGCCAGCACCATCGCGGCATTCGTCGCCATATCGCCATGCGCCGGGTCGCGCGGCGGCTCTACGGTGACATTTGAAAGATCAAGCTCCGCAGGCAGCTTGCCCTCGTCCTGAAGCACGGCCAGTTCGTCCAGAACCAACGCGTGAATTTCGGTGAACAGATTCATCGGATCATCCCTTGCTCGTTGGACGTGGGTTTATCACTGCAATTGCGCGCGTCAATCGCAAGGCAGCAGCACGGGCCATACCGCCCCGCCAATCGCCGGGGCCTGCGGGGCGCAAAGCCACAGCACCGTCCGCGCAAGCTCTGCCAGACCTTGCACCGATTTCAAACCCCCGGCGTTGGAAATGCGCAGCGCATGAACCCGAATATTTCCGCCAGCACCTCGCAGATCGTGCGCCAGTGCAGCAGGCAATTCCTGCATTGCCCTGTCATAGGCCCTGTGTTCCGCCAACGCCTCTTGCGACGGCGCCGCAAAGACGCTCACCACGCGTGGACTCCGCGCCGCCGCCAGCCCTTGCGCGAAGGCACGGCAAAATGCGGGGATCGCCGCGATGACCGCACCGGGCCGCTCGGGCGCCGCGAGCGACTGCAAAAGCACGAGAACATCCAGCGGCTCGTTCCCCCACCCTGCCCCGAAGGCATGGCACGGGCGCGGGCGCAATAGATCCATCACCAGATGATCGACCCGCTCGGGGTTGCCTGCCGCTGCCTCGCGAAGCGCCCGTTCATCGCGGCCACACAGAACAACCCGCGCCCCCGCCGCCACGAATGCGGCGCAGATTTCGGACCCCGCCGGGCAATCGGCCCCGGCGATCAGTACGGTTTTCCCCATGAAGTCCAGATTTTGCACGCCTATACTCGCCCATGCGGCATTCGGGATGGCAAGCGCTCCACCAAGAGCAACGCATCGCTCTCAGCCTGCCTTTTCCTCGTTTTCACCCTCGGCCCCTTCCTTCACCGCCTCGCTCTTCGGCGCAAGTGAAAGCAGGGTGATTCCCTTGGTCTTGCGCGGCTCGCCATCGTCGGGAACAAGCCGCAGTTCGCCCCCTTCGTCATGCTCGGCAAGGGCCACCGCCTCGGGATTGCGGTTGCGCCAATCCTCGAAGGTGAACTCTTCGGTCAGGTTCGTCGCGCGCACCTTCCAGCCCGCACTCATCTTCGAGGCCAGTTCGAGATAGGTCAGCCCGCCCGCAACCACCCGTCCGCCAAGGGTGCTTGGCAAGGCATGACGGCGGCTCTCCTGTTTTGCGCGCCGCAACTGAAAGACGTTGTCGCGCCCGAATTCAGGCGCAAGGTCCGTCGCGACAAGGGTATTGTAGGCATCGTTGTCGCTGACCGCCATGATGCGGCCATAGCTCATGATTTCAACGCCATGTTCCGCGGCCTCCGACAGGATGTCGCCGAAAAACACCGGCAATCCCGCCTCGCGGGCGCTGCGCAGCCGGGCGCGGTTCGCATCGGCGATCAGCACCGGCACCTCGCGTTTCTGCAGCGCCTCGGCAAAGGCGGCGGCAAAACGCGACCCGCCCACGATGATCACACCGGGATTGCCCTTGCCCGCCAGCCCCAACGCCGCCGCCAGCGGGCGCAGAGAAAACCCGTGCAAGACAACCGTCGCCGCCACCAGCGCAAAGGCCAGCGGTCCCAGCAGGGCCGCATCCTCGACGCCCGACGCCACCAGGCGCTCGGCAAATAGCCCCGCGACCGCCACCAGAACCACGCCGCGCGGGCCGGTCAGCCCGACCAGCAGCCGCTCCCTGAACGGCAGTCGCGTGCCCGCCAGCGACAACAGGACAGTCAGCGGGCGAACGATGAAGATCACGCTCAGAATGAAAATCAGCGCGCGCCAGTCCAGCATCGCCAGCCGGTCGAAATCCATGTTGGCGGCCAGCAGGATGAACACCCCCGAGACCAGCAAGATCGTGGCATGCTCCTTGAAACGGCGCATCTCGGTATAGCTGGGCAGGTCGGCATTGGCGATCCAGATGCCCATCACCGTCACCGCCAGCAGCCCGCTTTCGTGCAACACCGCATCCGACAGGGCGAACACCATCAGCAAGGTGGCGAACAGCACCGGAACCTTCATGTATTCCGGCACCCAGGCCCGGCGGAAGGCCTCCGCCACGATCCAGCCCGCGGCAACCCCCATGACCGCCGCCACGACGATCCCGCGCGTCATGTCCCAGATCGCGGTGCCCATGGTTTCCGACGTATTGAGAACCAGCACCACCTCGAAGGCCAGAACCGCCGCCAGAGCGCCGATCGGGTCGTTGACGATCGCCTCCCATTGCAGCAATTGCGCGGGCCTGCGATTGAGCCGCGCCTGCCGCAACAGCGGCGCGATCACCGTCGGGCCGGTCACGATCATGATACCGCCGAACACCGCCGACGACGCCCAGCTGAGCCCCGCCACATAGTGCAACGCCAAGGCAGAGAACAACCACCCGAGCGGCGCGCCCGGAAAAATCAGCCGCCGGACCCCTTCGGCAGCGCCGCGCAGGCTGTGCACGTTCAGGGTCAGACCGCCCTCGAACAGGATGATGGCCACCGCAATGGCGATCATCGGCCCCATCAGCGGGCCGATATCACGGGCCGGATCGAAAACGCCCAGAACCGGCCCGATCAGCAACCCCGCCACCAGCATCAGGACGATGGCCGGCATCCGCAACCGCCACGCGGCCCATTGCGCACCGACGCCAAGCGCCCCGACCAGCGCAAAACTCATCACCGGGGCCAATGCCCCGTTCGCCGCCGCTTCTATCGCCATTCCTCAAGCGCCCCCCCATGCACCGGACCCGCCCGCGCCCCCCAAAAGGCGCGCGTGCTCCTGCAACGCGAAACGGTCGGTCATACCGGCAATGTAATCGCTCACCAGACGGGCCAGCGTCGTTTCATCCTGCGCCGCCTCGACATCCTGCCGCCAACGGTCGGGCAAAAGCTCCGGCTTCGCAAGGTAAAACGGGAACAGGTCCTCGACCACATGCGTCACCTGCGCGCGCATTTCCATGACCGACGGCGCGCGATACATCCGCGAGAACAGGAACGCGCGGATTTCGCGCAGCGCCTGCCACATCCCGATTGAAAACCGGATCACCGGACGCCCCAGATGGCGCACCTCTGCGGCGCTTTGCGGCGCGGCCTCCTGCAGGATCGCGCGCGAGGTTTCGATCACATCCGCCACCATCACCCCGAACACCCGGCGCAAGGCCTCGTGCCTGCGCCTATACGGATCGAGACCGGGATAGGCCGCATCCACCTCGTCGTAACACGGCCCGACAATGGGCAACCGGCGAATGTCGTCCTCGCTGAACAGCCCCGCACGCAGCCCGTCATGCAGGTCGTGATTGTTGTAAGCCACGTCATCGGCCAGCGCGGCAACCTGCGCCTCGGCGCTCGCATGGGTGTGAAGCTCCAGATCGTGACGCGCATTGTAATCGGCCAGCGCATAGGGCAGATCGCCCGTCACCGGGCCGTTATGCTTGGCGATCCCTTCCAGCGTGTCCCATGTCAGGTTCAGCCCGTCGAATTCCGCGTAATGACGCTCCAGCGCGGTGACGATCCGCACCGCCTGCGCATTGTGATCGAACCCGCCATAGGGCTGCATCAAGGCGTTCAGCGCATCCTCGCCCGTATGCCCGAAGGGCGTGTGCCCCAGATCGTGCGCCAGCGCCACCGCCTCGGTCAGTTCCTGATTGAGCCCAAGCGCCCCGGCGATGGTGCGCGCCACCTGCGCCACCTCGATGGAATGGGTCAGGCGGGTGCGGAAATAATCGCCCTCGTGCTCGACGAACACCTGCGTCTTGTGCTTGAGGCGGCGAAAGGCGCTGGAATGGATGATGCGGTCGCGATCCCGTTGATAACAGGAGCGAAACGCGCTTTCCTCCTCGGCCACCAGACGCCCCTGGGTCTGCGCCGGTGTCGAGGCATAGAGAACATGCATGTCGGCTATCCTTGTCGCCCGTTTTCCTGCTCCATATATTGGAAAGCACGGAACAACGAAACCATCAGGAGCCCACCGATGCAATTGCCCCCGAAAGTCACCGAGCGCGCCTTTGCCCGGCTGGCCGAAATCGGCGCCGGAACCGAAGGTCAGGCATTGCGCATCGCCGTCGAAGGCGGGGGCTGTTCCGGGTTTCAATACGATATCCGCCTCGACACCCCCGCCGAGGACGATCTGGTGCTCGAAGGCCAGGGCGAAAAGGTCGTGGTCGACAGTGTCTCGCTGCCGTTTCTGTCCGGCGCCACCATCGACTTTACCGAAGAACTGATCGGCGCACGATTCACGATCGACAACCCCAACGCCAGTAGTTCCTGTGGTTGCGGCACATCATTCTCCATGTAATCAATGCCTTATACGACAAATCTCGCGTAACACATCAACACCGAAACCGCGCCGTTCTCAGCCTTGCCCTTGTCTTGCCACCGCTCCTGCGCGATAGAGGGCCAGGGATATCGGAAAGGCGCGACACATGAAGATTGCCAGCTTCAACATCAACGGAATCAAGGCGCGCGTTCAGGCCCTGCCCGATTGGCTGGACGAGGCGCAGCCCGATGTCGTTGTCTTGCAGGAAATCAAATCCATCGACGAAAATTTCCCGCGCGAGCTGTTCGAGGACAAGGGATATACCGTCGAAACCCACGGCCAGAAAAGTTTCAACGGCGTCGCGATTCTGTCGAAACTGCCGCTCGAGGATATCAGCCGCGGCCTGCCCGGCGATGACGAGGACGAACAGGCCCGCTGGATCGAGGCCACGGTCATCGGCGACAAGACCGCCGTGCGGGTTTGCGGGCTCTACCTGCCCAACGGGAACCCCGCGCCGGGGCCGAAATACGACTACAAACTGGCATGGATGGAGCGGCTCAAGGCCCGCGCCGCCGATCTGCTGAAATCGGAAGAACCCGCGCTGATGGCCGGGGATTACAACATCATCCCGCAGGATGAGGATGCAAAACGCCCCGAAGCCTGGGCCAAGGACGCGCTGGCCCTGCCCGAAAGCCGCGCCGCGTTTCGCCGGATCGTCAATCTGGGCTTTACCGATGCCTTCCGCGCCCGCCATCACGGGCCGGGGCATTACACGTTCTGGGATTATCAGGCCGGGGCATGGAATCGCGATGACGGCATCCGCATCGACCATTTCCTGCTGACCCCACAGGCGGCGGACCTTCTGACCGACTGCCAGATCGACAAGGCCGTGCGCGGGCGCGAAAAGCCCTCGGACCATGTGCCGATCTGGATTATGCTGGACGCCTAGGGTCAGGACCCATTAATCCTGCACCACCGGTTTCCCTGATTTTTCCACTGACAAGGCACAGCTCCGCAGGAATAGTGGTTCTATTTCAAGGAGATGTAACGCAGATCAGAGGGAAAATCAGGGAAATCCTTCGGACGCGCGGAGCGCTGAAAAGCAGCGGCTTTGACCGCTTGGAATTGACTCAACCAGTCCCGGCGCGTTCAAATCCTCTGCTTTATTGCCCTTCGCGCGCCGGTGGTGCGGGATTAATGGGTCCTGACCCTAAGCGCCGCCTTGGTCACGTCATAGCCGTAGATCCAGTCGAACTGCCGCATCAACCGCCCCGGCGCCACCGCTCCGCCCACGCGCAGGGCCGTATGCGCGGCCCATCTGAGCGGCGAAAACGACAGGTGATATTTCCAGGCGTTACCATTGGCCGTTTCGACCACCTTGCAAACCCGCGCACGGCGGCACTCCTGATAGGCGACCAGACGATCCTCGAGCGCCCCTGCCCCATCCAGGCATTCGGCCAGCGCCCAGGAATCCTCCAGCGCCATGCAGGCCCCTTGCGCCATGAACGGCAAGGTCGGATGCGCCGCATCGCCGACAAGCGCCACACCGCCGCCATGCCACCGCGCCGCCACCGGATGACGAAACAGCCCCCACAGATTGACCGTTTCAACCCGTGAAAGCATGGCCTGCACCTCCGGTCCGAAATCGGAAAATGCGGCCTGCAGGGCGATGGGATCGTCCTCCTGGCTCCAGCTTTCCTCGCTCCATGCCGCGCGTTCCTGAACCGCGACAAGGTTCAACATGCGGCCCTGCCGCAACGGGTAGCTGACCAGATGCCGGTGTGGCCCCATGTGCACGCAGGCCTCCGCCGGGGCATTGCCAGTGTCGGGCACCACGGCCCGCCAGGCCACCTGTCCGGTGAAAAACGGAGCGACACGCCCGTTCAGGGCTTGCCGCGCCACCGAATGCAGCCCATCGGCCCCGATCACCAGATCCGCACTCAGTATCGCGCCATTGGCCAGCCCCACGCGCGGCCTGCCCCCGTCCGCACCGGGCTCTACGGATGTGATATTTTGCAACAGGCGCAGCTTGACCCCGGCCTGCCGCGCGCCCTGCGCCAGAATGTCGATCAGGTCCGCGCGGTGAACGAAAAAGTAATCGTCACTTTCCAGCTGCCCCAAATCCAGCGACAGAACACGCGCCCCGCGATAGTCCCGCAGGCTGACGCCCCGCGCCCGGACCGACAGATCGCAAAGCGCCTGCCCCAGGCCAAGCGCATTCAGAACGGCAAACCCGTTCGGGCTGATCTGCAAACCGGCTCCGACCTCGGCAATTTCCGGGGCCTGCTCCAATACGGTGACATCCGCACCACGAAGGGCCAGCGCACGCGCCGTGGCCAACCCTCCGATACCGCCGCCGATGACCAGCGTTTTCAATCCATCGAGACTCATGTGCCCCTATTGAAACGAAAAACGCCGGAGCGAAAGCCCCGGCGTCGATGATATTTCATGAAGATCATGCTCAATCGTCGCGATGGACTTTCTCGCGGCGCTCATGACGTTCCTGTGCTTCGAGGGTCATGGTCGCGATCGGGCGCGCATCCAGCCGCTTGAGGCTGATCTGCTCACCGGTCACTTCGCAATACCCGTATTCGCCCTCTTCGATGCGGCGCAGGGCGGAATCGATCTTGGCAACCAGTTTGCGCTGACGGTCTCTGGTGCGCAGTTCGATGGCGCGGTCGGTTTCCTCGCTGGCGCGGTCGGCGACATCGGGAATTGCCCGTGTCCCGTCCTGCAGGCCCTCGATCGTGTCGCGAGTCCCTTCCAGAAGTTCGTTTTTCCAATTGACCAGCTTGCGCCGGAAATACTCCAACTGACGTTCATTCATAAACGGTTCGTCTTCGGCCGGTTGGTAATCATTGGGCAGAAAGACTTCGGCTTTCATCGTTTTCCCCTCATCAAGGCCAACGTCCGACATTCGTCGTCTCCTAAGATCGTGGCGCTTCCTCGGGCTGCAATTACACCCGGTGAAAGGGAATGTCACTAGCCAATCACGCTGCATTGATGTGTTTTGCCGATCAGCCTACTGTGCTGTGCAACGCTGCCCGTAAAAGCTGCAAAAAGGACTGAAAAAGATATGAAATTCGAGGGAACCGACTCTTACGTCGCAACGGACGACCTGACCGTCGCGGTCAATGCCGCGGTCACTCTGGAACGCCCGCTGCTGGTCAAGGGCGAACCGGGAACGGGCAAGACGGAACTGGCCCGGCAGGTGGCGCAGGCGCTTGGCCTGAAGATGATCGAGTGGAACATCAAGTCCACCACCAAGGCCCAGCAGGGGCTATATGAATACGATGCCGTTTCACGCCTGCGCGACAGCCAATTGGGCGACGAGCGCGTGCATGACGTGCGCAACTACATCCGCAAGGGCAAACTCTGGCAGGCCTTCGAGGCCGACGAGAAAGTGGTGCTTCTGATCGACGAGATCGACAAGGCCGATATCGAATTTCCCAACGACCTGCTGCAGGAACTCGACCGGATGGAGTTCTTCGTCTACGAAACCGGCGAAACCGTGCGCGCCCGGCATCGCCCCATCGTGATCATCACCTCGAACAACGAAAAGGAACTGCCCGACGCCTTCCTGCGGCGCTGTTTCTTCCATTATATCCGCTTTCCCGATCTGGACACCATGAAACGGATCGTCGAAGTCCACCACCCCGGCATCAAGGAACAGCTTCTGACCACCGCGCTGACGCAGTTCTATGAAATCCGCGACCAGTCGGGGCTCCGGAAAAAACCCTCCACCTCCGAGGTTCTGGACTGGCTCAAACTGCTTCTGGCCGAAGACCTGGCGGCGGAGGACCTCAAGCGGGATGGCGCCGATGCGCTGCCCAGATTGCACGGCGCGCTTTTGAAAAACGAACAGGACGTGCATCTTTTCGAGCGTCTCGCCTTCATGGCGCGGCGATCCCGCTGAAACGATTTGGGCGACGCTATGACATCGACTTCGAAACACGGCTTTGCGCGGACCACGCCGGGGGTGTGCGCAAAGAGTCATAGTTTCGCCCCGAATGATCCTTATCGGCGACAGGATGGGCGGGCAGTGTTCATATCGTCCTGCAAAGGCATCGGTCAGATCGTCCGGCGGCTGCGCTTCACGGCACCGTCGCAGATGCATCCGCGCCAGGACAGGTCAGGCTTTCGGGGTCCACTCAGCCCCGGCCGCATCACTGGGAACACTGGCTTCGGGGGGCACATGCGCCGCGTCATTCTACCTTTCTGCCTCATGCTCGGCGCTTGCGTGCCCGGCCCGTCCGTCGATATGCCCTCGCGCGCGGCCACCCATGAAATTTCGACCATGCCGGCGATCAAGTCGTTTTCGTCGCCGCGCCCGGTTCCTCCCATGCGCTCCAACCGCGATATTCAGAGGGACTTTCTCGAACTGTCCTTCCAGTTGGAATCGGGGCGAACCCTTCAGTATTTTTCCCGCTTCGAGGAACCGATCAGCATCGCCGTTACCGGCACCCCGCCGCCGACGCTGATTCCCGACCTGAACAGGCTCGTCCACCGGCTGCGCACCGAGGCCGGTATCGACGTTGCCCGTATCCGAAACGGCAACGCCAATATCACGATCGAGGCCGTGCCGCGCTCGGAAATCCGCCGCAACCTGCCCAAGGCGGCGTGCTTTGTCGTTCCCAATATCTCTCGCCTGTCGCAGTACCGCGCGGCCCGACACAGCCGCGCCACCAACTGGAGCCTGCTGACCACCCGCAAGAAACTGGCGATCTTCCTGCCCAACGACTCGTCCCCGCAGGAAGTGCGCGATTGCCTGCACGAAGAGCTGGCCCAGGCCCTCGGCCCGCTCAACGATCTGTATCGCCTGCCCGATTCGGTGTTCAACGACGACAATGTGCACACCGTCCTGACCGGGTTCGACATGCTGATCCTGCGGGCCTATTACGCCCCGGAACTGCGCTCCGGCATGACCCGCGCGCAGGTGGCCGCACGGATGCCCGCGATCCTGAGCCGGCTCAACCCCGCCGGGGACCGTCGCGCACCGCATTTCGCGTCCTCCACACCCCGCGAATGGATCGAGGCCATCCAGACCGCCCTAGGCCCGGGCGCACGCCCCGCGCAACGTCGCGACGCGGCGCTGAGCGCGGTGCGCATCGCCGAGGCCGTGGGCTGGCGCGACCATCGGCGGGCCTTCAGCCATTTCGCACTTGGGCGGCTGACACAGGCCACGGACCCCGATTTCGCGCAGGATCAGTTCGTCATTGCCGATCAGTTCTACCGCCGGACACCGGGCAGCGATCTGCACCGCGCCTACACCGCGGCGCAACTTGCGGCCTACGCCATCAGCCAGGGGCGCGGCGCGGATGCGCTGGTGCTGCTCAATCCCCATCTTGCCACGGCGGAACGCCACGAAAACGCCGCCCTGCTCTCTACCCTGATGATGCTGCGCGCCGAGGCGATGGATCTGAACGGGCGCACCTCCGAAGCCAACGCCGTGCGTCTGGACAGTCTGGGCTGGGCACGCTACGGGTTCGGAGAGGATTGGGCCGTGCGCGCCAAGCTGCGCGAGATTTCAGCGCTCAACCCGCTAAAGGGATCGAACGGGTAAACAACGCATATGATCGTCATCATCGGGGCCATTCTGGGCGCAGTCATCGGCGGCGTGATCGCCAAACGCCGCAAGGGGCGCTTGGCCGATATCCTGCAATACGCCTTTGTCTACGCGCTGATCTTCACGTTGATCGGCCTGTTCGCCACCCTGATCATTCACCGCGCCTCCGTCTGAGGGGGCGCGCATGTTCCTGCCCTTCTTCGAAAACCTGCGCAACGCTGGCGTTCCGGTCTCCCTGCGTGAATACCTGACCTTTCTCGAAGCGATGCGCGCCAATCTGGTGACCTACGACATCGAAGGGTTCTACTATCTGGCGCGCGCGGCGATGGTGAAGGACGAGCGCATGATCGACCGCTTCGACCGCGCCTTCGCCGCCAGTTTCGACGGGCTGGAAGATATTTCAGCCGAGGACGTGCTGAACGCCGTCGACCTGCCCGCCGAGTGGCTTGAAAAACTGGCCGAAAAGCATCTGAGCGAAGAGGAAAAAGCCGAAATCGAAGCCCTTGGCGGGTTCGACAAGCTCATGGAAACCCTCAGGGAACGGCTTCGCGAACAAGAGGGGCGCCATCAGGGGGGCAACAAGTGGATCGGCACCGCCGGCACCTCGCCCTTCGGGGCCTATGGCTACAATCCCGAAGGCGTGCGCATCGGACAGGACAAATCGCGCCATCGCCGTGCGGTCAAGGTCTGGGACAAGCGCGAGTTTCGCAATCTCGACGACAGTGTCGAACTGGGCACCCGCAACATCAAGGTCGCCCTGAAACGCCTGCGCCAATGGGCCCGTGACGGGGCGCATGACGAACTGGACCTCGACGGGACGATCCGCGCCACCGCCGAACATGGCTATCTCGATGTGCAAACCCGCCCCGAGCGGCGCAATGCGGTGAAGGTGCTGTTGTTTCTGGATGTGGGTGGTTCAATGGACCCTCATATCAAGGTGGTCGAAGAATTGTTCAGTGCGGCGCGTGCCGAATTCAAACACCTGGAATATTACTATTTCCATAACTGCCTGTACGAAGGTGTCTGGCGCGACAACCGCCGCCGCTACGATCAGCAGACCCCCACCTTGGATGTCCTGCATACCTACGGCTCGGATTACAAATGCATCTTCGTCGGTGACGCCAGCATGTCGCCCTACGAAATCGCCTATCCCGGCGGGGCCAACGAACACTGGAATGCCGAGGCCGGACAGGTCTGGCTGCAACGCGCCCGCGAACAATGGCCCTCACATCTCTGGATCAATCCCGTCCCCGAGCAATACTGGGGCTATACCCATTCCATCAACATGATCTCCGAGATTTTCGAAAACCGCATGGTCCCGATGACCCTCGAAGGTCTGGATCGCGGGGTGCGCGAGTTGATCCGCTAGTTCCGGCCAGGTCGCAAGAGACACCGGCCAGAGGCCCTCGCCGGGATCGGTCGGGGCCGGTTCGAAGCTCGCGCGATGCGGCCTCCCCGATCGTCGCGGCATGGCCGAAATCATCGTCATATGCGCCCATGATGGACACATATCTCCAAACCACCCCCGAATTTCGTACAAAACCCGCGTACACTTCGTACGTTTCGTACAAAACCCGTTCGGGGCCCTGCCCCCAAAATCAAGGCCGCCCCGAAAGGCGGCCCCGACATCACGATAACGGTTTCCTCACGACCCGACCAAAGCGGGCACGATGGTCACGATGGCCGGGAACAACCACAGGATCGCCAGCCCCACCACCTGAATCAGCACGAACGGCGCCACACCCCGATAGATATGGCCGGTCGTCACCTCTTTGGGCGCAACCCCACGCAGGTAGAACAACGCAAATCCGAACGGCGGCGTCAGGAAACTGGTCTGAAGGTTCACGGCAATCATGATCGTCACCCATTTCGGATCGAACGTGCCCCCATAGATGACCGGTCCGACAATCGGAATGACGATGTAGATGATCTCCAGAAAATCCAGAACGAACCCCAGGATGAACAACACCAGCATCACGATCAGGAACACGGTGTATTCATTGTCGAAACTTTTCAGGAATTGCTGGATATAGTGTTCCCCTCCAAAGGAAATCACCACCAAGTTCAAGAGCTGCGATCCGATCAGGATGGTAAACACCATCGAGGTAACCTTGGCCGTTTCACGAACCACTGGCGTCAGTATCCCTCCCGACAACAGCACCCAGCAGGAATACAGCAACCCGAACGCCGCATAGAGATACGCAGCATACGCGCCGATGAAGGCCAGCCAGCTTTCAAACGGCACATCTTCCTGATTGATGCGCAGATCGAAATTGACCCCCAGCAAAATCGCCACACCGATCGCGAAGGTCGACCAGATGATCACCATACCCGAGCGATCCAGATCTCTCAGGCGCCGATAGGCAGCCAGCATGATCGCGCCCCCTGCCCCAAGCGCGGCGGCCGGAGTCGGATTGGTGATCCCGCCCAGGATCGAGCCCAGAACGGCAACGATCAGCACCAGCGGCGGAAAGACCACGCGGATCAGTTCGTTCTGCGCCAACCGGCCAACCGCATGGGAACACCCATAAAGGGCCATACCCAGCGGGATCGCAAGAATGACCAGCGACAGCCCGGAACTGGTGGATGGCGCGATCAACAGGATATCCGCCAACAGCCCCAGCACGATCCCCAGGGCCCCGATCAGTAGCGGCACAGGCGTGGCCGACGGCCGAACCCCGCGCGCAACAGTCAGAACCAGAGCCAAAAGCAGGAAGATCATCGCAACGCCCGTCCCGATGGGCGCGGCGTTCGCTTCTTTCTCGGCGACCAGTTCGGCGATTTCTTCGGGGGACAAGCGATGGCTTTCCTCCAGCCCGCCGGACTCGTCGATCGCCTGTTGCTGGGCCACAGCGGCGTCCCAGGCCTCTTGCCCATGCAACTCGATCATCGCCGCCTTGCACTGCTCACCGACATTGGTACGCAGTTCGGCGGCTTCGCCTCGGTCGGTATAGCTATCGACCTGAAGGCTTTGCGATCCGATGATGTGCATCTGGCTCAACAGCATCATGCCCGCGATAAGGGCGACCGGTACACCGAGATACCAGGTAAAGGCCTCTCCCCGCGTGATCGCTTCTCCGCCAGACCCTCCCAGTTCCACGGCAGGCGCCCTCTTGGGATTGAACAGCGCATAGCCGAAGGCATAAAGCGCATAGAGCAACGCCAACAGGATGCCGGGCAACAACGCCGCCTGAAACAACGTGCCCACGGACACCACCGCCGGTTCACCGAGATAGGTCAACGCGTCCGAACACCCGGCTTCCTGCGCACGGGTCTCCTGTGCAGCGGAATAAAGATCACCTGCCAGCGTCCCCAGCAGGACGATCACGATGGACGGTGGAATGATCTGCCCCAACGTCCCGCTGGCCGCAATCACGCCCGTGGCGATTTCGGGACTGTAGTTGTTGCGTAGCATGGTCGGCAGGCTGAGCAGACCCATCGTAACCACCGTGGCCCCGACGATCCCGGTCGAGGCCGCCAGGAAGGCTCCGACAACCACCACCGAAACGGCCAGACCGCCCGGCAGCGGGCCAAAGACCCGCGCCATGGTGGTCAAAAGGTCGTTGGCGATTTTCGACCGCTCCAGCGTGATCCCCATCAGCACGAACATCAGCACCGCCAGCAGCGTTTCGATAGACTGCCCCGCCAGCACGCGTTCGTTGATACGGTTCACAATGAAACTGACGTTGCGATCCAATGCCGTTTCCCAACCCAGCGGAAAAACGGATTGCCCGATCCTTGGCAGGTCGGGATATCGGAAAACGGATATCGTTTCGGGCCGCACGCCCGAACCGACAAGCGTGTTATAAGCCTCGCTGGAGGTGTCGATAGCCTGGTGGATCAACAACCCGGCGCTATCCAGCGCAGCAATGATCCCGAAAGAGATCACCCCCGCGCCGCCGATGGCAAACGCCACCGGAAAGCCCGAAAGAATGCCCCCGAAAAGGCACAGAAAGACGATGATCAGGCCGATTTCAACGCCATCAAGTCCGAATAGCATGTGTTCCTGCCCCCTTAATGTGTGCCTTCATAGGCTTCTTCACCTTCGCCAAGGCTATCCTTGTCGAGGTATTTGTTTTCACTGTCTTCGCCTTCGCACCATTCCAGATAGGATCTGTAGAAAAACGCGATCGAATGCAGAAAGATCATCGCGGCAAAGGCCACAAGCAGAATTTTGAACAGGAAATACCCGTTGAACCCGTTTGGTGAAAACCCGATGGTTTCGACATTCCATCGCAGCGCACGGGATTTCGACAGCAACCGGTCGAGGGTGTCACTGGCCGACGGTTTCGGGACGATCAGGTGGCGCCACATGAAGAACCAGCCATACATCCAGATCAGGATCGCCATCGGCATCATGAACAGAAGCGACCCGACCATATCGATGATTTTCTTGGTGCGAAACTGGACCGTCGCATAGATCAGGTCCACACGGACATGCCCGCCTTGCACAAAGGTGTAGGTGGCACACAGGGCGACCACCATCGCATTGTACAGTTTCAGTTCTTCAGCCCACCAACTGATATCCATCTCAATCGGGATGCCCAGACCGATCACGATATCCGGCCGGGCAAATATGCGCTGAATGAAAACGATGATGATCTGCTGGATCACCATCAACAGCCCGGCCCATGCGAAGAAGCGTCCAACCGTATTGGCAAATCCTTCAAGGACACGCACGCATCCCCACATGAAACCATGTTTCCAGAATCCGACACCCGTGATCACGAGGAAAGCCGTGAAAACGATGAAAAAGAATTCAACCGAACCGCCATAATACACGAAGCGCATGATTGCTTCTTTGTCGGACCAATCGAGCCATTGTTGAGGATGACTCAGAGCGTAGCCCAGGTTGTAAAAGGCGTATCCGATATTGCTGAACACCCAGACGATCATTTCAACCACGGCACCGACTGCTCCGGTCGAAGCTGTTTCATCCATGAGGTGAGTCCTTGGCTGCTTGATAGAGTAATGCTTCAGGCATGGCGCTTAGTGCCTCCTGAAAGTTCCCGTGCCCCGGTTTTGAAAACGGGACACGGGATATGATGACGGCTCTCGCGTTACAGACCCATCACACGGTTACGCTGTGTGGCAAATGCACCTTCCGAGCGGCTGCCCCAGGCGGCGGAACTGTTCAGCGATGCCATGTAGCTGTCATAGCAGGACTTGTAGAGGTCGTCGCCCAGAGACTCTTCGACAACTTCCTTGGCCCCTGCGCCAAAGGCATCCCAGATCTCGTCGGAGAAGCTCAACAGCTTGACGCCACTGGATTGCAAACGCTGCAATGCGGCCGAGTTGTTCGCCATGAACAAGGACATGGTCCACAGGTTCGACGCGCGCGCGGCATTTTCAACGATGCTCTGCTGTGCAGGCGTCAGGCTTTCATAAACGTCGAGGTTCATGTTCAGGTTGAGGTTCGGGCCCGGCTCGTGGAAACCAGCGGTGTAGTAGAACTTGGTGATCTCCTGGAACCCGGCCTTTTCATCGGCCCAAGGCCCGATCCATTCCGTGCCGTCAATCGCACCCGACGCAAGCGCCTGATACACTTCTGCACCGGGAAGGTTCTGAACCGACGCGCCCAGCTTGCCGAGAACCTGGCCCCCTTGCCCCGGCATACGGAAGCGCAGCCCCTGAAAATCTTCGACGCCGTTCATTTCCTTGGCGAACCAGCCACCCGATTGCGGCCCGGTGTTGCCAACGGGGAAACTTTTGATGCCGAAGATCGAATACACTTCGTCGGCAAGTTCACGGCCACCGTCATGATCGAACCAGTTGTTGAATTCCTGGAATGTCATGCCGAACGGCACCTGGCTGAAGAACGACAGCGCGGGGTGCTGGCTGAGGAAGTAGTAATCGACGCCATGGTACAAATCGGCCTGACCGGCCGTCACGGCATCGAACACCTCGAATGCACCGACCAGTTCGCCGGCTGCCTTCAGATCGACCGTCAATGCACCGTCGGTCATTTCGGTGATGGCGTCAGCAGCATATTGCGCGCTGTCGTGCACACCCGCCAAGCCACGCCCCCAGGTGGTTACCATGGTCAGTGTGCGTTTACCTTGGGCATAAGCAGGCGCCGCAAGCGTCGTCGCAGCTGCAGCAGTGCCCCCGAGTGCGGAGTTTTTCAGAAATGAGCGACGATCCATAGAGTTGTTCCTCCCAGAATGATTAAAGTGCGCCCTCTCCTCAAGGATTACGCGCACGGATCGATACAAGTGGCGTTAAGATATCGTGACAAGACATGCGTGAAAATACCTATAACTACTTAGATGCGCGATGATTGTTCTCAAAACGGGCCAGCACCCCGTATGGCTTGCCATGACAGGCAGGAATCTCTGGGATTCGGTTTTGATTCGCCGTAATTCATGTCCATGAGGTTTCCGGGCAACCTAATTCGACTGAACTACGGACAGAAACTGTTCCTGACCGCCACCCTGCCCCTCATCCTGGCAGCGGTGGTCATTTCGGTTCTGGTCACGCTGCAATCGAGGCAGTTGGCCGAACGTGAAATCCAGCAACTCGAACAACAGCTGATCGCCGCCAAGCGCGCCGAACTGAAGAATTATCTGTCCATCGCCCGCAATGCCGTGATCAACATCTACGGGCGCGCAGGGCCCGATGATGCCGATGCGAAACTGGCCGTCACACAAACCCTGTCGGCAATGCTCTATGGGCAGGACGGGTATTTTTTCGTGTATGACTATGACGGGAACAACCTTGTCAGCCCGCGCGAAACCGATCTGATCGGGACCAATTGGTCGGGCATGACGGACCCTAATGGAATTCCCGTCACGGATGAATTGATCCGCCTTGCCCGGTCAGGTGGCGGCTATCACAGCTATGACTGGCCCAAACCCTCGACCGGGCAGATGGCGCGCATGATCACATACGTGATCGGGTTCCAGGATTGGCAATGGGCTGTCGGCACAGGTATTTTCGTCGATGACGTTCTGGCCGCCGTCACGGCATCGCGCGAACAGGTCGAAGCGCGCGTGCAGCGCACGTTTTTTTATATCGGGGGCATAACGCTGGCAGCACTTCTGCTGGTGTTTACCAGTGGCCTGTTCATCAACATCCGTGAACGCCGCCTGGCCGACGCCAAGCTCAAGAAGCTCACGCAACGCGTGTTCGATGCACAGGAAGAAGAACGCGGCCGCGTAGCGCGCGAACTGCATGACGGGATCAGCCAGATTCTTGTCGGCGTCCGGTATGCTCTGGACATCGCCAGACGCCGGTTGGCCAATGGAGACACACGGGGCACCGAGAATCTGGACAAGGGCCTAGAACATCTCTCGGGGGCAATTCAGGAGGTTCGTCGCATCAGCCGAGACCTGAGGCCCGGTGCTTTGGACGACCTGGGGCTCGGTCCCGCGCTCAAGGCGCTGGCCGAGGATTTCGAACAACGCACCGGCATAACGACCGAGATCACCACGGCCGTCTTCCGCAACCGGCTGGACGATGACGCCAAGATCGCTCTCTACCGCGTCGCACAAGAGGCATTGACCAATGTCGAACGCCACTCGGGCGCGACCCATGTTTCCATTGATATCCGAGGACACAGCAAAGGCGCGACCATGCGAATATCGGACAATGGACATGGCATCGAACAGATGCGGCAACCGGCGACGCCGACCGCCGGGCTGGGTCTGCGCAACATGCAGGAACGGGTTGAACAACTCGACGGCACTCTGCGCATCGTATCCTCTAACACGGGCACCATGATCGAAGCCACCGTTCCCCTGATACACCTCCTGCCACCGCAAGATCGTTCGGACACAGACACCAAGGCCTCCGCATGACATCCTCTCCGACCCGCATCGTAATCGTTGATGACCACCCGATGGTGGCCGAAGGGATTCAGTCCATCCTGGAAAGCTATGACGATATCGAGGTTCTGGCGACACTGTCCAACGGGCAGGAAATCATCGACCGCGTCGAGGCGCTGAACCCCGATGTGATCCTGCTGGACCTCAACATGCCAGGCATCGGCGGGCTGTCGACCACCGAGATCATCCTGGAAAACCGCCCGGAAACGCGCATCCTGATCCTGTCGATGCATGACAGCCCGGAATATATCTTCTCGGCCCTCAATCACGGCGCAGTCGGCTATGTTCTTAAGGATGTGCCAACCGACGAAATAAAACGCGCCATCGACGCCATCATGGCCGGTCAGCGATATCTTTGCACCGGCGCACAAGGGTCTCTGAAACCTTATGATAGGCCCGAACGCGAACAACTGACCAACCGCGAGCAGACAATCCTTTTGCAAATCGCGCAGGGCAAGTCGAACAAGGCGGTTGCGCAGGCGCTGGATATCTCGGTGCGCACGGTGGAGACGCACCGCAAGAACATCAAACGCAAGCTGGGGATCAGTTCGACCGCGGGCTTGACGCGCTATGCAATGGAGCATGGGGTTTTGCAGGGTGGCACAGCGCATCGGCTGTAGAGGAAAGCCCGTCGCATTTCGCGCGAAGACACGATTGCGCAACAAATGCAAAGAAATCACCCCGCCTTGCGACATTAATGCCGGAAAATGCGGTTGACGCCCCTCGTCGCTCCTCATAATGTCGCGCGCACGCACTTTAGGAGTCCCCGAGAATGGGCATGCTGATCGTACTGGTAGGAAAATGGCGCATGGGCCGGTAACGGACACCATAACGGTACCCCATGCGCCCCCGCCCGAACGGGGGCTTTTTTGTGCAAACAACAATGACGTCATGAACGGAGCAAAGCGATGACACGTCAGATGACCGGAGCGAGAATGGTGGTTCAGGCCCTCAAGGATCAGGGTGTGGACGTCGTATTCGGATACCCCGGTGGCGCCGTTCTACCGATTTATGACGAGATTTTTCAGCAAAACGACATCCGTCACATCCTTGTCCGCCATGAACAGGGTGCCGTGCATGCCGCGGAAGGATACGCACGGTCCACCGGCAAACCCGGTGTGGCTCTGGTAACGTCGGGGCCGGGCGCGACCAATGCGGTCACCGGCCTGACCGATGCGCTGATGGATTCGATCCCGATCGTCGTGCTGTCGGGTCAGGTTCCCACCTTCATGATCGGCAACGATGCCTTTCAGGAGGCCGACACCGTGGGCATCACCCGCCCCTGCACCAAGCATAACTGGCTGGTCAGCGACACCAAGACCCTCTCGGGCACGATCCATCAGGCGTTTCATGTCGCGACTTCGGGCCGCCCCGGCCCGGTTCTGGTCGATCTGCCCAAGGACGTGCAGTTCGCCAGCGCCGAGTATACCTCGCCCCAGAAGGCCAAGACCGATCACTATCAACCCCAGGTCAAGGGCGACATGGAAGAGATCACAGAACTGGTCGAAGCCCTTGAAAAGGCCGAGCGCCCGATTTTCTATACCGGCGGTGGCGTGATCAACTCGGGCCCTGCGGCCAGCCAGCTGTTGCGCGAACTGGTCGAGGCCAGCGGCGTTCCCATCACCTCGACCCTGATGGGCCTTGGCGCCTACCCGGCGAATGGCGAGCATTGGCTGGGGATGTTGGGAATGCACGGCCTCTACGAGGCCAACATGGCCATGCACGGCTGTGACCTGATGATCAATGTCGGGGCCCGCTTCGATGACCGGATCACGGGCCGGGTCGATGCCTTCAGTCCGCATTCGAAAAAGGCTCATATCGACATCGACCCCAGTTCGATCAACAAGGTCATCAAGACCGACATCCCGATCATCGGCGATATCGCCCATGTTCTGGAAGACGTATTGAAGGTCTGGAAGTCGCGCGGTCGCAAGATAAACCGTGAAGCGATACAGAAATGGTGGGCGCAAATCGAGGAATGGCGCAAGGTCGATTGCCTGGCCTTCACCCAAAGCGGCAAGTCGATCAAACCACAATACGCGCTGCAACGCCTTGAGGCCCTGACCAAGGACCATGACCGCTACGTCTGTACCGAAGTCGGGCAACATCAGATGTGGGCGGCGCAATACCTTGGCTTCAACGATCCCAACCGCTGGATGACCTCCGGGGGGTTGGGCACGATGGGCTATGGCTTCCCGGCCTCCATCGGCGTGCAGATGGCGCACCCCGAGTCCCTGGTGATCAACGTCGCGGGCGAAGCGAGCTGGCTGATGAACATGCAGGAAATGGGCACCGCGGTGCAATTCCGCCTGCCGGTCAAGCAGTTCATCCTGAACAACGAACGGCTCGGCATGGTGCGCCAGTGGCAGGAACTGCTGCACGGCGAGCGCTATTCGCATTCCTGGTCCGAGGCCCTGCCCGATTTCGTGAAACTGGCCGAGGCGTTCGGCGCCAAAGGCATCATGTGCAACAACCCCGATGACCTGGACGATGCGATCATGGAAATGATCAACCATGACGGGCCGGTGATCTTTGACTGCCTCGTCGAAAAGCACGAAAACTGCTTCCCGATGATCCCTTCGGGCGAGCCGCACAACAAGATGCTGCTTGGCGAGGCCTCGACCAAGGACGCCATCGGCTCCAAGGGCGCGGTTCTGGTGTAACAACGATGTCCTGTCCCGCCTCCTGCAGTCGCCGGAGGTGGGAAAATCCGCCAACCCGGATGACAAAAGAAAGTTCAACCAATGTCTGCACTGAAAATCAAAAAAGGCTCGTCCAAGCATTCGGCCTATAACCTGCGTCCCAATTTCTCGGACGTGAGCGAAACTCACACCTTGGCCGTGATCGTCGACAACGAACCGGGTGTTCTGGCCCGCGTGATCGGCCTGTTCTCGGGGCGGGGGTACAACATCGACAGCCTGACCGTGGCCGAGGTCGATCATACCGGCCATACCAGCCGCATCACCATTGTCACCACCGGCACGCCGCAGGTCATCGAACAGATCAAGGCGCAGCTAGGCCGTATCGTGCCCGTTCACGACGTGCACGACCTGACTGTCGAAGGCCACGCCGTCGAACGCGAACTGGCCCTGCTGAAAGTCGAAGGAGAAGGTGACAAGCGGGTCGAGGCGCTGCGCCTTGCAGATATCTTCCGTGCCAATGCCGTCGACAGCACGCTCAACAGCTTTGTTTTCGAAATCACCGGCACACCGGACAAGATCGACGCCTTTGCCAACCTGATGCGTCCTCTGGGTTTGGTCGAGATCGCCCGCACCGGGGTTGCCGCCCTGTCGCGCGGTATCTGAGAACGCATGCCTCGGTGTGGCCCGCCATAACTGGCCATGCGTCGCCCCGAGGATGCTCGGGTCGTGATTTGTCGGTTTCAAGGCGTGGTTCTCTGTTTTGGATCGAAAGATCAGCCAAACAGGAACTGATCAGGCTCTACGGAGAAGCGGCGGTCCAAAGGCCCCCGCCCCGGCAAGGGCCTTTTCATGTGCGAGGCCTTACCCTGAGCCAGATACCGTCCCGCCCCCGCACCGTCAGATGCGCGACCGGCATGGCCGGACGGTCGGTCACGGTATCGAACCGATACGCCCGCACAAGTAGCGCAAGCAGCAAAGGCCCTTCGATCATGGCAAACCCGGCGCCCGGACAAACCCGCTGCCCTGCTGAAAACGGCATATAGGCACAACGCAGCCCCTCGCGCCCGTTCTCGGTCTGGAAACGTACGGGATCGAAGGCGTCGGGATTATCCCACAATCTTTCGTGGCGTTGCTGATGCCAGGGGCTCAGCACGATCTGCGCGCCTTTGGGAACCTCGCGATCACGGAACCGTTCCGGGCAGGCCGCCTCGCGCACCATCATCGGCACAGGCGGGTAAAGCCGCAAGGTTTCGCGGAATATATCCCGCGTCAGCCTGAGCTTGCCGATATCGGAAAATTCCGGCGCGCCGTCCGACATTACCTGCCGGGCTTCCTTGGCCACCCTTTCTTGCCAGTCGGGATAAAGCGCCAACAGATAAAGGGCCCACGCCAAAGCCGAGGCACTGGTTTCATGCCCCGCCAGGAAAAAGATCGCCACCTGATCGACCATCTCTTCGGTATCGAATGTCTGCCCGGTCTGCGGATCGGCTGTCGTCATGATCTTGGTCGCCAGATCGTCCGGTGCCGTGCCGTCCGTGATCCGGGCCATTCGTTCGGCGGTAAGGCGGGTGATCAACGCACGAATATCCGCTGCGGTCTGTCTGGCCCGACGCTTGTGAAACCGGGGAAACCAGTTGGGCAAAGGCATAAATGCACCCAGATTCAACACCGGCTGCGCGCGCTGATGTTCGCGGAACTTGTCGAAAACCTGCGCCGCCACCTCATGTTCGATAGGGATCGAAAACAAGGTGCGAAAGATCACGTCCGCCGCTGCGTGACTGGCCTGTGCCTCGATCTCCTGCGGCGCGCCATCGGCAGTGCTTGCCAATCGCGCCACTGCCGCCTGTCCGGCCTCCAGCATCGCGGGAAACACATCGCGCAGCCGCCCCCCCTCAAAAGCCGGATCAATGATCCGGCGTTGTCGTTTCCATGTTTCGCCGTTGGTCACGAATACCGAATTTCCCAACAACGGCGCCAACCCTTCACGTATCCGGTCGGATTTCGGGAAATCGTCGGGGCGTTCCTTCAGCACCAGATCGACAAGGTCGGGCTGATTGCACAGGTACGATCTGAAAAACGGAGTGCGGAATTCGGCCATCCACGCGCGATATAGATGCGCCGGTTGTGCCGACAGGATGTCCTGGCGAAACAGCCGCATATAGCGCCAGAGCGACACGCGCCCGGATCGCGCAGGAGGTTTGGGCGGCAGCATCACGCGGCAACATCCGTATATTTCGACACGGCCACATCTATCCGGCTGGGTGACGGCACGCGCCCTTCGTATCTCTGCCCAAGAGTTTGCGGCCCGGCCGTGATCTGGAAATAATCATAGTCTCCGGGCCTGTCGAACGCGCAGAGATACTGAAAATGCAGCCGGAAGAAACGCCAGCGCAGCGCGCGCCAACGCTCGGGGCTGAGCGTTTGAGTGAAGGCCGCAGACACCACCAGCGGCCAGCATTTGCCATCAGGCGCAACGCCGCTGACCGACACCGGATCGCACAGCGCAAAGGCGCAGCCATCGCCCGGCGCGGTCACGTCGATCCAGCTCAGTTCGTCCCGTGTGCTGAGAAACCTCAGATCGCCCCGCAGGCGATAGGCTTTTGGCAAAAAGGACACCATCGGCACGACCTGCCCCAGGGACAGAAAGGACAGGACAGGCCCGTTCGCAGGCACACGACCCTGACGAATGATATCCGACAGGATCGACACCGCCAGATGTGCACCCGAGGAATGACCGACCACCAGAACCTCGTCGACATCATCGAGCAGCGCCGCGGCGATCTCGTCGGTAAATTGCGCAATCCGCGCCTCCAACTCGGGCGGGTTTGCCCCCTTGTAGCGCGCCGAATAGGCGTAGTCGTGCATCAGGTAATAGGCGAACAGTTTGTTGTCCCTGGACTTGAACCAGGTCAAAAGCGCCCAAGCGGTGCCAAACAGGCCGCCCCAGTAAAGCAATCCCTCGACCATCAGGCGCGCAGAAAGAGCCGTGCCTTCCTGTCCCAATGGAAGATATCGCGCGCTCCACGTCAACGCGGTGCCAACCCCATGGCCAAGCAACAGCGCAACGAGCAACTGGATCAGCAGCATCCCAACCGGATAAAGCGCCGCAATCACCGGTCCCTTTCGCAACCGCATCAGGCGCAGCAGCGCACCCGAAGCGATATAGGCCCAGGCCGTGCGCACCAGTTGGGCGTAGGTCGAAACGATCCCCTGATCCATGCTGTCACGCACGATGTCGGACCAGACCAGAACCTCGAAATCCGTCTGGATCGTCCCGCCGTCAATCACCGCATCCACATGCCATCCATAACGGCCCTGCCCCCCTGCCGCCTTGGCAGACAAAGCCAGTTCATAGCCCGATACAGCCGCCTGCGCCGCGCCCTCCTTGCGATAGAGTTCACGATAGCGGCGCGGGTGAATGGGATCGTAGCCGGGAATATAGAAAACGCGCCTGCGCTGAACGGGTTTCACGACGCTGCTGCTCATACCTTGCCTATTGCCAGCCCACATTAGCGCGGCAGTCTGGCGAGAGTAAGACTTATCCGAGCAAAGCCAGCGACGGGAACCTTTCAAGCAGCCAGAATGAAAAGGCTGAAAAACCGCCGGTCAGCATCAGCAAACCGATTGTCCACAAAAGCAGCCCCATGATCCGCTCGATCCGCTCCATGTGGCGTTTCATCCAGTTCATCAGCCCGCCCAAGCGGGGCAGAAAGGCCGCCACCAGCAGAAATGGCACCCCGAGTCCAAGCGCATAAACCGCCAACAGAACCGTCCCTCGCGCCACGTTCGCCTCGGACGCGGCCAATGACAGGATCGCCCCCAGTTGCGGCCCGATGCACGGGGTCCAGCCAAAGGCGAAGGCCAACCCCAGCACATAAGCCCCAAAGGACGAGCCTCCCCTGTCGCCCACATCCATGCGCGCTTCGCGATCCAGAAAGCCGATCCTGTAAACGCCCACGAAATGCGCCCCGAACACCATGACCACGACCCCGGCGATGGTGTTGAACCAATCCTGATACTGCAGGAAAAGCGATCCGATGGCCGATGCCGTAAAACCCAGGAACAGGAACACGGTGCTGAGCCCCAGAACGAAGAACACCGCCGGCATGAAGGCCCGCGCCCGTCCTTGGGCCTTGTCGGTCAGATCGCTCAGCGCCACACCGCTGATATACGCCAGATAGGGCGGCACGATGGGTAGAACACAAGGGCTGAGAAAGGAAATCACCCCGGCAAACAGGGCGACGGCCATGGCGGGGAACAGCCCCGCGTCGATGATCTCGATTCCGAACATGCCGATCACATAGTCAATTCACGGGGCAAGGTCACGCACTGGTCGGTCACAACCTTGTGGACAGGCTGTAACAAGGCGACTATGTCGCAGCCATGGACATTGCCGACCGCATAGATGCAACCGGGCTGCTGTGCCCCCTGCCCGTTCTGAAGCTGCGCAAGCGCCTCACCGCACTTGCCGCGGGCCAGTATATCGAGATGCGCGCAGACGACCCCGCCGCCGTGGTGGACGTGCCCCATTTCTGCAACGAATCCGGTCATGAACTGATTTCGATTACCGAGACTGACGGCGCGCAGGTGTACCTGCTGCGCAAAACCGCTCGGGGCTGAAGCACAATGCAAAATGCCGCGCCTTCAAGTGGCGCGGCATTTTCCTGTTCAAGTCTCGCAAACCGGGTCAGCGCCCGATTGACCACCATCCCCGGCGTTTCGGCTTGGCCTCTGCCGATTCTTCCGTCGCAGAATCTGGCTCGGCCGTGACAGGCTCGGGCTCGGATTGCGACACCTCGGTCACCGCCTCCTCTGCCACGGGAGCCTCGCTTTGGATATTAACGACTTCGGCGTCGGCGGCTTCCACTTTCTTGGTCGGACTCTTGCGTCGCGTGGTTTTCCGCGCCGGTTTGACCTCTTCCGCGGCAACAGCCGGGTTTTCTGCTTCCGTCACCGCCTCGGCAACGCTCTCCGGCTCAGCTACGGATTCGGCCTTTTTGCGCGGTTTCCGGGTCCGCTTGGGTTTGGGCTTTTCCTCGGGATCTGCGTCGGCTTCGGCGGGAGTTTCCTCTTCCGCCGTCTCCGCCTTTGCTTCACCCGCTGGCTTACGCGGCTTTCGGGTCCGTTTGGGCTTGGGTTTTTCTTCAGGGGCGGCTTCGGTCAAATCATCAGCCTTGGCGCCTTCCTCAGACATATCCGGCGCTTCTCCGGCATTTACCTCGGCCTCCGTATCGTTGCCCTCTTCGGCATCATTGTCCTGAACAGACTGATCGTCGCCACCGTTCCCCTTCGATTTCGAACGACGACGGCGGCGGCGGCGGCGCTTCTTGGGCTTGCCGTCGCCATTCTCTGCCTCTGCGTTGCCATCGTCCGACGTGTCATCCTGATCTTCAACCGCCTCGTCTTCGATGGCATCCATCAGTGAGCTGTCGACCGAGACCACAGGCGCGGCCACTTCGGGCACGCTGCGGGTTGCGGTCTTGAATTTTTCAAGTGCGAAATCCGGACTGATCAGCATCGGATCGCCTTCAATCCGTACCGACAATCCATAGCGCGCCTCGATCTGGGCGACATGCTCGCGTTTCTGGTTCATCAGGAAGTTGGCGATGCCCACCGGGCATTTCACCAGCACTTCACGCGACCGGCGGCGCACGCCCTCTTCCTCGATCTGACGCAGGATCGACAGCGCCAGATTATCGTCCGAGCGGATCAGACCCGTCCCGTGGCACGCCGGACAAGGCTGAGTCGTCGCCTCGATCATGCCGGGGCGCAATCGCTGACGGCTCATTTCCAACAGGCCAAAACCGGAAATGCGGCCCACCTGAATACGCGCGCGGTCGGACTTCAGCTTGTCTTTCAGTCTCTTTTCAACGGCATTGTTGTTCTTGCGCTCGTCCATGTCGATGAAGTCGATCACGATCAGACCGGCCAGATCGCGCAGGCGCAACTGGCGGGCCACCTCTTCAGCGGCTTCCAGATTGGTCTTGAGTGCCGTTTCCTCGATTGAGCCCTCCTTGGTGGCCCGGCCCGAGTTCACGTCGATCGCGACAAGCGCCTCGGTGACACCGATCACGATATATCCCCCCGATTTCAGCTGAACCGTCGGGTTGAACATCGAACTCAGGTAGCTTTCCACCTGATAACGCGCGAAAAGCGGCATCGCGTCGGCGTAATGCTTCACGTTCTTGGCGTGGGACGGCATGATCATTTTCATGAAGTCCTTGGCGATACGGTAGCCCCGCTCGCCCTCGACCAGGACTTCGTCGATCTCACGGTTGTACAAATCGCGGATCGAGCGTTTGACCAAGTCGCCCTCTTCATAGATCTTCGCCGGTGCGATGGATTTCAGCGTCAGTTCCCTGATCTGTTCCCACAGCCGCTGCAGGTATTCGTAATCGCGCTTGATCTCGGATTTGGTGCGCTTGGCGCCTGCGGTTCGCACGATCAGCCCCGCACCCTGCGGCACGTCGATTTCGGCTGCGATCTGCTTGAGCTTCTTGCGATCGGCGGCGTTAGTGATCTTGCGTGAAATGCCACCGCCACGCGCCGTATTCGGCATCAACACGCAATACCGCCCGGCCAGTGACAGATAGGTGGTCAGCGCCGCGCCCTTGTTGCCGCGTTCTTCCTTGACGACCTGCACCAGAAGAATCTGGCGCACCTTGATGACTTCCTGAATTTTGTACTTGCGCGGTCGCGGTTTGCGCACCGGGCGAATATCTTCGCTGTCATCCTCATCGGCCACGGATTCGATAGAGGCATCCTTGACTGTGGCATCAGAACGGGTGTCGCTGTCATCAATGTCGTGATTTTCGACGTTGTCGGTTCGCCCAGACGTTTCCGATGCTTCACCGCTTTCGTCATCCGCAGACGTTTCCGTGCTCTCGCCGCCCTCTGCAACATCATCGGAAGGCTCTTCCACCGGCGTTTCTGCAACGGTATCGGCCGGAGACGTCCCCTCGGGCACATCGTCGTCGAGATCGATCATCTCCATTCCGGACACCTGATCGGCACCGGTCTCACCATCGTCGGTTACAATGGCGTCCCTGTCCTCGACCTTGGCGGCGCGGGACCGCGACCGACTGCGGCGCTTGGGCTTTTCCTCGTCTTCGTCGCGGGCACGCATCGCCTCTGCATAGGCGCGCTCTTCTTCCAGCAACTTTTCACGGTCAGCGACCGGGATTTGATAGTAATCGGGATGAATCTCCGAGAACGCCAGAAATCCGTGGCGATTTCCGCCATAATCGACGAACGCTGCCTGAAGTGACGGTTCGACCCGTGTTACTTTTGCGAGATAGATATTACCGGCGAGTTGCCGTTTGTTTTCGGACTCAAAGTCAAATTCCTCGACCTTGTTTCCGTCGACCACCACGACGCGGGTTTCTTCCGCGTGGGTGGCATCGATAAGCATTTTCTTAGCCATGTGATCCGTTTACTCCGCGACAGAACACCTCGCCCCGGTGGGGCGGCTGTCTGTGGCGGATGTGTATTAGTGGCGATGGCGCAGACACTGTCAGGGGCGCCAGTCAGGCGGTCCCCGGTTTGATATGTGTATTCAGCGCCTTGCATCGCGGTTCTTGGTCTCCGGCCCAGCAAAGGGGCCAACTCAGAGCCTGCTCGTCCGGTTGTGCCGGCGCAGGCATGTATGCGGCCCGGCAAAGCGGGGCCAGATCGGTCTGTTCGGGGCGGCGGATGCATTCCTGTGCCGTACACGCCCGAAACAGCGAAACTTTTCGAAGCACTCCGCAAATCAATTCGCGGGTGTCCACCTTCCTTGATAGAGGGTTTTGCCCCCAAGTGACAATGCCAAATCGTCCTCAAGTGGATCGCCGATGCACGGATTCTACGGACAAGTGGCTGAAACATCTGAAAAAACACCCCAAAGAAGGGGGCATTTCGCATTCAGCCCAGATAATCCGAACGCTGCAAACCGTACTTGGCCATTTTTTCGTTGAGGGTACGGCGCGGCAAACACAACTCTTCCATCACCGAGGCGATCGAGCCCTTGTGACGTCGCATGGTGTTGTCGATCAGCATTCTCTCGAACGCCTCGACATATTCCTTGAGCGGCTTGCCTTCGGTCGTCATCACCGGCTGCATTTCCTGATGGTCCGACATCAAAAGCGACGCGATCGTTCCGCTGCCGCGCCGTGACTGCAACACCGCACGTTCCGCAACATTGAACAACTGTCGCACATTCCCCGGCCACGGGGCCTGCAACAACTGCGCGGCCTCCTGCGCGGTCACCTGAGGAGCGTCGCAGCCATAATCATCGGCGAATTGTTCGGCGAAACGGGTAAAGAGCGTCAGAATGTCCTCGCCTCGCTGGCGGAGCGGCGGGACGGTGATGCGCAGGCTGGCCAGACGATAAAACAAATCCGAGCGCAGCGCGTCTTCGCAGGTCCGGTTCTGCTCCTGCATGTTGGAAATCGCCACGATCCGGGTTTCAGGGGGCGTCCCTTCGTCATTGATGAATGTCAGCAGCCGCGACTGCACCGCCTCGGACAGGGATTCGACATCCTCCAGCACCAATGTGCCGCCGCGCGCTTCTTCCACCGCGGGCAATTGACTGTCCTCGGGCTGCATCGGGCCGAACAGGCGCTTGATCAGCGCATCTTCCTCGAACGCCGCACAGGACAACAGCACGAACTTCTTGCCGGCGCGCGATCCCACGGCATGAAGCGCATGCGCCACCAAGGTCTTGCCGGTCCCGGTCTCGCCCTCGATCAGCACATGACCGTCGGCCTGCCCGAGATCCAGGATATCTTCCTTCAAACGCTCCATGACCGGGCTGGCGCCGATCAGTTTCTTCATCAACTGACCGCCATCCGAGAGTTCCCGGCGCAGCGCGCGGCTGTCCAGCGTCATACGCCGTGCATTGGTGGCTTTTTTGGCCAGTTCGTTCATGCGGTCGGGATTGAACGGCTTTTCGAGGAAATCATAAGCCCCCATGCGCATCGCCTCGACCGCCATGGGCACATCGCCGTGACCCGTGATCATGATCACCGGCAGGCTGGAATCGGTTCCCATCAGCTTTTTCAGGAACTGCATCCCGTCCATGCCCGGCATCTTGATGTCGGTCACCACGATTCCCGGATAATCCGGCCCCAGAACCTTCAGCGCCTCTTCGGCGCTTGGAAAGGCTTCGGTGTCATAGCCCGAGAGGGCCAGCCACTGGCTGATCGACTGACGCATGTCTTTTTCGTCATCGACAATCGCGATTTTCATTGCGCTCGGCATATCAGATCACTCCGCTGCACGGGTTTCTTCTGTCAAAATAGGAAGCTGTACTTCAAATACAGCCCCCCCGCCCGACGCATTGCGTGCCGTCAGGCGTCCTCCAAGGTCGTTCACGATCCCGGATGAAATGGCAAGCCCCAGACCGACACCGTCGCCAGGCTGCTTGGTGGTGTAGAAGGGCTCGAACAGATTGTCGAAATTGTCGATACCGTGCCCGTTATCGCGCACCGTCAGAACGGCGGTTTCGCCTACGGCCAGAAGGATATCGATTGTGGGCTCGTCCACGCCCTCGGTCGCATCCATGGCATTGCGCAAGAGGTTGATCATCACCTGTTCCACCCGCACCCGATCCCCCATCACCTGCACGGGGTCCTTGGGCAGCGTGCGGGTGATGTTGACATGGCGCTGACGCAACTGCGGCTCCATCATAGCCAGGGCCGAGGACAGTGCATCGCCAAGATTTACAGGTTCAAACGTATCCCCGCTTTGCCGCGCATAGGACTTGAGCTGCTTGGTGATCGCCCCCATTCTTTCCAGCAAGTCGTCGATGCGCTGGAACGACGACAGGGCCTCGTCCGGGCGGTTGCGGTTGAGCAGCAATCGCGCCCCGGCCAGATAGGTTTTCATCGCCGCCAGAGGCTGGTTTAGCTCGTGACTGACGGCTGCCGACATCTCTCCCAACGCCGCCAGTTTCGAGCTTTGCGCAAGCGTCTGTTCGGCGACGGCAAGGTTCTCCTGCACCCGTTCACGCTCGGCGATTTCCCGCTGCAGCCTCGCGTTCAATGCGCGAAGCTCTGCCGATTCCCGCTGAAACAGCGCCATGCGCAATGCCGTTTTGCGATTCAGTATCCAGAAGGCGAGCGCCAGAAGAATCGCAAACCCCATGATCTCGAGCGCGAGGAACCCGTTCACTTTCTCGCGAACGCTGGCATAAGTCGTGAAACTGGCGATGCGCCAGCCACGGAAAGCGACGCGTCCTTCCACCCGCATCACCGCTTCACCCCGCAAATAAGCGTCGGCAGGCAGCGCCGTCCAATCGGCCGTGGCCTGAATTGCGCGCTCTATCGCGCTATCCACCGGTTCGCGCTGAAGCGCCTCGGCTTCGCTCAAACCACGCCACCGCGGTTCGGTCGCAAGAATGATCTCACCCTCGCTGTTGGTCACCAGAACCGCATCGGAAATCCCTGCCCAGGCTCGTTCGTATTTCCCCAGATCCACCTCGACCATGATCACACCGACCACCTGGTTCTGGCTATCGACACGTCGAGAATAGAAAAAGCGGTATCGCCCGGTTTCGTCCCTCAAAACCTTGAAAATCGTGTCCTTTGAGCGCAAGGCGTCCACGTAATAAGGGGCTTGCCGGTGCGATTGCCCCAGCGAATTCCGGTCCGTAGACGCCACCGTGCGGCCATCCCGATCCAGAAGCGTCAGTGAGGCGGCGCCGATCTCGTCGACAAAGGAGATCAGGCGCTGCGTGGACTGCGTGTAATCCCCGGTATTCAACGCAGAAATCAGCGCCGGGTCCCGCGCCAAAAGCTGGGGAACGATGGCGTTCTGCCGCAGCTCGCTCAGCAGGTTGCCGCCATACAGCACAAGGCGCAATTCGGCCCGGTTGCGGGTGGTTTCGGTAAAACGGTCGGTCAACAGCCGGTTGGTGACGAACACCACGGCAATGGCCACCACGACCAGAAAGGCGAAAGCCAGCCGTGCGCGCCAACTTGTGGTGCGGGTACGTGTCACTTTCGGCGGCCTCTGCGCATTGAGCATTCTGTCAATTTACGCCGCCACGCCCTGCGGCTCAAGCGATCACGCGTTGGCCAGCTGATCGACGAGACTGTCGAACATCGGCGCGCCATCAGACCCGCCATGCAGCGTTTCGGCCATCCGCTCGGGGTGGGGCATCATGCCGAGCACCCGGCGATTGCCGGACAAGATCCCGGCGATATCGTCCACCGATCCATTGGGATTGTCTGCATAGGTAAAAGCCACGCGCGCATCGCCATGCAGACGCTTCAACGTCTCGGCATCCGCAAAGTAGTTGCCATCGTGATGCGCGATCGGAACCGTGATGGTCTGCCCCGCATCGTACCCTGCGGTAAAGGGACTGTCCGCCGTTTCGACGCACAGTTCGACCGGCTTGCAGATGTATTTCAGGTTGGCATTGCGCAGCAGGACACCGGGTAACAGCCCGGTTTCCGTCAGAATCTGGAACCCGTTGCAGACCCCCAGGACATAGCCGCCTTTTTCGGCATGCCCCACCACCGACCGGCAAATCGGCGAATTGGCCGCGATGGCCCCGCAGCGCAGGTAATCCCCAAAGGAAAACCCTCCCGGCACGCCGATGATATCGACACCTTCGGGCAACGCGGTATCCTTGTGCCAGACCATCGACACCCTAGCCCCTGCCCGTTCGAACGCGACGGCAAGGTCGCGGTCGCAATTCGATCCCGGAAAGACGATGACCGCCGCATGCATCAGGCAATCTCCACGCTGTAGCTTTCGATAACGGTGTTCGCCAGCAGCTTTTCACACATCTCGGTCACGTTCGCGCGCGCCTTCTCGGCGTCGGTTTCGGCCAGATCGAGCTCGATCACCTTGCCTTGCCGGACACCTTCGACCCCGTCGAATCCAAGCGATCCGAGCGCGTGGCGAACGGCCTCGCCCTGCGGGTCCAGAACGCCGTTTTTAAGCATGACGTGAACGCGTGCCTTCATGAGTCGTTTTCCTGTCTTCCTGTGCGGCACAACTCGCCGCCTTGAATGATGTCAGCGATCAGTTGATCAGCGTGGGCCGTGTCATCGGTGTGGCCCCCTTGGGCATGACGCCCAGCCGGTTGGCCACTTCGGTATAGGCATCGGTCAGGCTGCCCAGATCCCGGCGGAATACGTCCTTGTCCAGTTTCTGGCCGGTCTCGATATCCCACAGGCGGCAACTGTCGGGGCTGATTTCATCGGCCACGATCAGGCGCTGATAGTCACCGTCGTAAACCCGGCCGATTTCTATCTTGAAATCGATCAGCCGGATGCCGACGCCATACATCACACCGGACAGGAAATCGTTCACCCGCAATGCAAGGCTCAGGATATCGTCCATGTCCTGCTGGCTGGCCCAGCCAAAGGCGGCAATATGCTCCTCGGTGACCAGCGGATCGCCCAGCTTGTCGTCCTTCAGGCAATATTCGACCACCGGACGCGGCAGTTGCGTGCCCTCGTCGATGCCCAACCGCTTGGCCATGCTGCCCGCGGCATAGTTGCGCACGATCACCTCAAGCGGCACGATTTCACAGGCGCGCACCAGTTGCTCGCGCATGTTCAGCCGTTTCATGAAGTGGTTCGGAATGCCGATATTGGTCAGTCCGGTCATGAAATATTCCGACAGAAGATTGTTGAGAACACCCTTGCCCTCGATCACATCCTTCTTTTCGGCATTGAAAGCCGTGGCATCATCCTTGAAATACTGCACGATGGTGCCCGGTTCGGGGCCTTCGTACAGGGTTTTCGCCTTGCCTTCGTAAATCTTTTTGCGCCGCGCCATGCAGCCTCCGTCGCTCGACCGGGGCCAAATCCCCTTTTGTCGTGCTGTCCTCATAGATCATGCCCCCGATTGTCGCAAGATCGCGTTGAGGCCTTGCTCTTGGCGGCACAGAGTTGCATATCAGGGTCAAACGCAACGTATTCTGAGGGGACAGGCCCGATGACCACCTTCGACGATCGCGAAAACGCTTTCGAAAACAAATTCGCCCATGACGAGGAAATGAAATTCCGCGCTCAGGCGCGCTGCAACAAATTGCTCGGCCTGTGGGCCGCCGAATTACTTGGCAAAACCGGCGAAGATGCCCAGACCTACGCAAAGGAAGTCGTGATCGCCGATTTCGAAGAAGCCGGCCACGAGGACGTGGTGCGCAAGGTCGCGAACGATCTGGGCGATCTGGCCGATGCCGACACGATCCGCGGCAAGATGGCCGAACTGCTGCGCGTCGCCAAGGAACAACTCGTCAACGAAGCCTGAGCTTCGGCCTGACCACCCGTTTCATCGCAGGCGCGTCCGCTCAGGGCGCGCCTTTTTCTTGTGCGGTTTTGCCAATCGGCCGGTGAATGCGAATGAATTTCACGAAACAGTTGAGCAATATGAATTTGCGCCCATCTGCTATACATGCCACATCGGCCCGTGACTGACCAAGGAGTTCCCATGACCAACGCCCTGTCCAAACTGCTGCAAACCCGTGACTGGCTTCTGGCCGATGGCGCAACGGGCACCAACCTGTTCAACATGGGCCTGGAATCGGGCGATGCGCCCGAACTCTGGAACGACATGCACCCGGAACGGATCACGAAACTCTATTCGATGGCCGTGGATGCCGGCAGCGACATCTTTCTGACCAATTCGTTCGGCGGCAATGCCGCACGCCTGAAACTGCATGGCGCCGAAAAGCGCGCCCGCGAGTTGTCACGCATCTCTGCCGAAATCGGTCGTGACGTGGCGGACAGCCGGGACCGCCCGATTGTCGTCGCCGGGTCCGTCGGCCCGACGGGCGAGATCATGGCCCCGATGGGGGCGCTGACCCATGAACTGGCGGTGGAAATCTTTCACGAGCAAGCCGACGGGCTGAAAGAAGGCGGTGCAGATGTGCTGTGGCTTGAAACCATTTCCGCCCCCGAAGAATACAAGGCCGCCGCCGAGGCGTTCGAACTGGCAGGCATGCCATGGTGCGGCACCATGAGTTTCGATACCGCCGGGCGCACCATGATGGGTATGACCTCGGCCGATATGGTAAACATGGTCGATGGTCTGGCCAATCCGCCGCTGGCCTTCGGCGCGAATTGCGGCGTCGGGGCCTCTGATCTGCTGCGCACCGTTCTCGGGTTTGCCGCGCAGGGTGCGGAACGTCCGATCATCGCCAAGGGCAATGCCGGCATTCCCAAATACGTCGATGGGCATATCCATTACGACGGCACCCCCGACCTGATGGCGGATTACGCCGTTCTGGCCCGCGATTGCGGCGCCACGATCATCGGCGGTTGCTGCGGAACCACGCCCGAACACCTCGAGAAAATGCACGCGGCATTGACGACCCGCCCACGCGGTGAACGCCCGACGCTGGAACAGATTGCCGAGGCGCTCGGCCCGTTCTCGTCCGCAGCGGACGGCACCGGCGACGAGGATGACGCCCCCAAACGCCGCACACGCCGCCGCCGCGGCTGACAAGACATCCGGCGGCCTTCAGAACAGCGACAACTGATCCCCCGGTCGCACCGGGGGATCGAACAGATCGCAACGCAGCGCAGGTTGCCTCGCATCCAGCCCTAACCGGCGCGCAGCCAAGGCGAAGCGATGCGCGATCATCTGGGCATAAGGCCCCTGCCCCCGCATCCTGCGCCCCCATTGCGGATCGTAGTCGCGCCCGCCCTGCATCTGTCGCACGAGGCCCATCACCCGCGCGGCACGAGCCGGATAATGGGCCTCCAACCATTCGCGAAACAGCGGCGCAACCTCGAGCGGCAGTCTCAACATGATCCAGCTTGCGGCCTGCGCACCCGCCTCCTGTCCGGCTGTCAGTATTGTCTCGAGTTCATGATCGGTCAGCCCCGGAACGACAGGAGAGGCCATCACCCGTACCGGCACCCCCGCCCCCGCAACACGCCGGATCGTCTCCAGCCGCCTGAGCGGCGCGGGCGCGCGCGGCTCCATTCTCCGCGACACCCCGGCATCCAGTGTCGTCACCGAAATACCGACTCGCACCAAGCCATGGACCGCCATATCCGACAGGATGTCGATATCCCGCTCGATCAGGGTGCCTTTGGTGACGATGGCGACGGGATGGCGAAACGCGCGCAATACCTGTAAACAGCCGCGCATGATTTCATGCCGCTGTTCGATCGGCTGATACGGGTCGGTGTTGGTTCCGATCGCGATCGGGGCGACACGATAGCCGGGCTTTCGCAGTTCCCGCTCTAGTATCGCAGGCGCATCCGGCCGCGCAATCAGCCGGGTTTCGAAATCCAGCCCAGCCGACAATCCCAGCCAGGCATGGCTGGGCCGTGCAAAACAATAAATACAACCGTGTTCGCATCCCCGATACGGGTTGATCGACCTGTCAAAAGGAAGATCGGGTGAGCGATTATAGGTGATCATCCGGCGCGGTCGCTCCTCGCTCACCACCGTCGCCGCCGTACGCTCCTCCGGCCTCTCATCGTCCCAGCCATCGGACTCATACATGCGCCGATGACGTTCGTACCTTCCCGCCGCGTTGCTGCACGCGCCCCGCGCACGTAGTTTCACGCCTTTGTCGATTGTCTGATCCGCGCACATGGTTCAAGATTGGTACAAATACGGAACACTTGCAAGAACCCCATATAGTTCATGCAATGTTTTCAGCATCAAACGACCGAAATCGTTGCTATAAGTCGGTACAAGATCGGTCAGTGTCGCAATTCGCAAAGTGGCGATGCGACAAATTGACGAAAGCTGAATGAAAGAAATCGCGCACACGCGCCCTTGCTCGGGAACCTCTGCAATGTCCGACGAAGAAGACATCATCCTGTCCGACCTAAGCGACGAAGAACTCGTCGAACAAATGTGGGACGATCTTTACGACGGCCTGAAGGAAGAGATCGAAGAAGGCGTCAACATCCTGCTGGAACGCGGATGGGCCCCCTACAAGATCCTGACCGAAGCCCTTGTCGGCGGCATGACCATCGTGGGCAAGGATTTCCGCGACGGCATCCTGTTCGTCCCCGAAGTGCTTCTGGCGGCCAACGCCATGAAGGGCGGCATGGCCATCCTCAAGCCGCTTCTGGCCGAAACCGGCGCACCGCGCATGGGCTCCATGGTGATCGGCACGGTCAAGGGCGATATCCACGACATCGGCAAGAACTTGGTGTCGATGATGATGGAGGGCGCCGGTTTCGAAGTCGTCGATCTGGGAATCAACAACCCGGTCGAGAATTACCTCGAAGCCCTCGAAGAACACAAACCCGACATCCTTGGCATGTCCGCCCTGCTGACAACGACCATGCCCTATATGAAAGTCGTGATCGACACGATGGTGGAACAGGGCCTGCGTGACGACTATATCGTGTTTGTCGGTGGCGCGCCGCTCAACGAGGAGTTCGGCAAGGCCATCGGTGCCGACGCCTATTGCCGCGATGCCGCCGTTGCCGTGGAAATGGCCAAGGACTACGTCCAGCGCAAGCACAACCAGGGCGTTGCAACCTGATCCGTTTCGTCAGGGACAGATTTGCAGCGGCCCGCATCGCGGGCCGTTTGCCGTTTAAGGGACCACCCCGGGAAGAAAACGATGACCACCCTGCCCAGTGACACCACGCTCACCGAATCCGGTCTCGATCTGCGCAGCGGGCAGAAACGCGTTCTCCTGATTGCCTGCGGGGCGCTCGCGCGGGAAATCCTCGCCCTGATCAAGGCCAATGGCTGGGATCACATGGACCTGCAATGCCTGCCCGCCAATCTGCATCTCTACCCTGACCGGATCGTTACTGCGGTCGAGCAGGCAGTGGAACGCAACCGGGATCGCTATCAGCGGATATTCGTGGTCTACGCCGATTGCGGAACCGGCGGGCAACTTCAGGCCAAATGCGCCGATCTGGGCGTCGAAATGGTTGAAGGCCCGCATTGCTACTCCTTTTTCGAAGGCAATGCGGCCTTTGCCGCCCATGGCGATGACGAAACGACCGCGTTTTACCTCACCGACTTTCTGGTCAAACAATTCGACGCTTTCGTCTGGAAACCCATGGGTCTGGACCGTCACCCCGAATTGCGGGACATGCTGTTCGGCAATTACACCAAGCTGGTCTACCAGGCGCAGGTCGAAGACCCGGCCCTGAAAGCCAAGGCTCAAGACTGCGCCGAGCGTCTCGGCCTTGCGTTCGAATACCGTTTCACTGGCTATGGCGATCTGGAAGGCGCGCTGAAAGCCCAGTCAGACAGAGCCTGATCCCTTCTTCTTGCCCAAAACATCCCGGGGAGTTTGAGGGGCAGCGCCCCTCATTCAACCATACTGCGCGGCAACGCCGCACACTTCAGGGCCCGCGCGTTCAGGCCGCCTCGGAGGCGACCAGGCGAATCCGTTCGATCATCGCCCGCACACCGTTCGAGCGCTGCGCCGAAAGGTGATCATTCAGACCCAGCCGGGCCAGTTCCGCCTGTGCATCGACCTGCCCCACCTGTGCCACCGGCAGATCGTTATACAGCGCGCGCAGCACCGCGATCAGGCCGCGCACGATCATGGCGTCGCTGTCGCCGTCGAAGCCGAACCGTCCGTCTTCGATCCGCGGATGCAGCCACACCTGACTGGCGCAGCCATCCACCTTGGTCGCGGGCACCTTCAGGGCATCGTCCAGAGGCTCCATCGCGCGTCCCTTGTCGATGACATAGCGATAGCGGTCTTCCCACTCGTCCAGAAACTCGAAATCCGCGACGATATCCTCGAAGGCTTCAGTTGCCATGATCTGCTCCTGCTGCTGTGCCCATGACCTAGGCGGGCGCATCCCGAAGGTCCAGCCCCAGCTTGCACCTTTTCAACTCGGTTCGGATAAGGTAACCGGGAAGAAAGGAAAAGGGGCGGTCCAAATGCGGAAATCAGTTGCGGTTCTTGTGATCCTTTCGATGACTCTTGCGGGATGCGGCGGCTGGCGCGACTCGCGAATGAATCCGGGGAACTGGTTCGGCAAAAGCCGCGCCGAAGCCCGCACGCAAACCCAAACCCCGGCCCAGACCAATCCGCTGATCCCCGAAGAGACCAGCATCTTCCGCCGTAGCCGGAAGGAAGAGGTCTATCTCGGCACGCCCGTCGATCAGATCGTCGCCATGAGCGTCGAGCGCACCTCGGCCGGCGCGATCATCAAGGCCACAGGGCAGACCGTGCGACAGGGCGCATTCGACGTGCGCCTCGTATCGGAAACGGACGGCGAGCCTGTGGATGGCGTTCTGACCCTTGAAATGAAGGCCGTTCAGCCCGTGAACATGCCACAGGGCGCTGAACGGGTGCGCCGGGCGACAGCCGGGTATTTCGTAACCAATCAGGATCTGGCCGGCATCCAAACCATCCGCGTTCTGGCGGCGCGCAACGCGCACTCGACACGCCGCTGATCGCATGCGCGCCCGCTATGGCGGGCGCGCCGGTTACAGGTCGATGGTGCGAATATCGTTGCCCTTTGCCGTCAGGGCGATCTTTCCATCGCACAGGCGCAGGGCATCGCCACCGAAAACATCGCGCCGCCATCCCGCCAGCGCAGGCAAATCCCGCTCACCGGAGGCGATCGAATCCAGATCGGCCGCCGAGGCGATCAGTTTAGGGGCCACACCGAAAGATTCGCTCTTGGCTTTCAGAAGCACGCGCAACAGATCGGCCAACGCGGGGTTCACCTGCGTCTTCGAGCGGGATTTATCGACTTTCGGCATGTCCTCGGCAGGGCAGTCCAGACCGTCCTGCACGGCCTTGAGGATACCTTCGGCGATATCCCCCTTGCGCGCCTCGCGCAGCAAAAGCCTCGACCGTCCGAGATCGTTGTGCGTGGCCGGTTTGGTCGAGGCCAGTTCGACCAGCGCATCGTCCTTGAACACCCTGTTGCGCGGGATATCGCGCCCCTGCGCATAGCTTTCACGAAACTTCGCCAGTTCCCGCACGACCGCAAGAAACCGTCCCGACGCGTTGCGTGTCTTGACCCGTTTCCACGCCTCTTCGGGTTTGACGATATAGGTTTCGGGCGCGGTTAGTGTCCTGACTTCCTCGGCGACCCACTGCTCGCGGCCCGTTTCCTTCAGTTTCGCCGACAGGAACTCGTAGATATCCCGCAGATGCGTCACATCGGCCAGCGCATAGGTTTTCTGCGCCTCGGTCAGCGGACGGCGGGACCAGTCGGTAAACCGCGAGGTCTTGTCCAGAGGCTGCCGGGCGATCTTGCGCACCAGCGTTTCGTAACCCACCTGCTCGCCGAAGCCGCAGACCATCGCCGCCACCTGCGTGTCGAACATCGGATCGGGAATGACTCCCGCATCGACAAAGAAAATCTCCAGGTCCTGACGCGCCGCATGCAGTACCTTGACCACAGAGGTATCCCGGAAAAGATCGTATAGCGGATCAAGCTCCAGACCGTTTTCCAGCGGATCGACCAGAACCGCATCCTCGGGCCCGTCGCCAGGTATGGCCAACTGGATCAGGCAAAGCTTGGAAAAATAGGTGCGCTCACGCAGAAATTCGGTGTCCACGGTGACATAATCGAAATTGCGGGCGCGAGAGCAAAAGGCGTCAAGGTCTTGGGTGGTCGTGATGGTTTTCATGAAAGAGTTTCTTCAGTCTTGTTCCGGCGATCCATTCCCTATGGGGGAAACAGGCCATTGATGCAAACAGCTTGCCCGTTCAGGGCAGCATGACAGGCCGCCGGTCAGCCCCGGCATAGCGCCGCAGGACTGCGGGATAAAGCCGGTGCTCCTGCACCAGAACGCGCTTGGCCAGAAGGTCGGGCGTGTCCTCCGGCAACACCGGAACCCGCGCCTGACCGAGGATCGGACCGTCATCCAGTTCCGCCGTCACTTCGTGGACGGTGCACCCGGCCTCGGCATCGCCCGCCTCGATGGCGCGGGCATGGGTGTTCAACCCCTTGTATTTCGGCAAAAGCGACGGATGGATGTTCAGCATACGGCCCTGCCAATGCTGCACGAAACCCGCCGTCAGAACCCGCATGAACCCTGCCAGACAGATGATATCGGGCGCGTGGCGTTCCAGTTCGGCCTGCAAGGCGGCCTCGAACGCGGGGCGATCGCCCTTGAACGGGCGGTGATCGACAACCGCCGTGGCGACACCGCGCGCGCGCGCCTTTTCAAGCCCGCCGGCCTGCGGATTGTTCGACAGCACCAGAACCGGCCGTGCCGGGTGATCGCCCGTCATGCTGTCCAGCAGCGAAACCATGTTGGACCCGCTGCCGGAAATCAGGATGGCAACGCGTTTGCTCACGCAAGCGACCCCGTATAGCTGACCCCTTGCCCGGCCACCACATGGCCAAGGCGGCTGACGGTTTCGCCCTCGGCCTCAAGCAAGGCTTGCAGGTCGTCGGCGCGATCCGCAGCGACCGACAGGATCATGCCGATTCCGCAGTTGAACGTCTTGAGCAACTCACCCTCGGCCATGCCACCCTGTTCGCGCAACCACTTGAAAACAGGTGGCAATTCCCAGGCCCCCAGGTTGACCTCGGCCCCCATGCCCTCGGGCAGGACGCGCGGTAGGTTCTCGGTCAGCCCGCCGCCGGTGATATGGGCCAGCGCATGAACGCCCCCGGCGCGAACCGCCGCCAGCGACTGGCGCACATAGAGCCGCGTGGGCGTCAGCAGGGCGGCGCCAAGCGTCCCTTCGGCCCAGGGGCAATCGGCCTGCCAATCGAGGCCCGACATCTCGACGAGCTTGCGCACAAGGCTGTATCCGTTGGAATGCACCCCGTCACTGGCCAGCCCCAGCAGAACGTCGCCCTCGGTCACATCTGCGGGCAAGTCCGTGCCGCGTTCCATCGCGCCCACGGCAAAGCCCGCCAGATCGAAATCGCCTTCGGGATACATGCCCGGCATCTCGGCGGTTTCGCCGCCGATCAGGGCACAGCCGGCCCGAACGCACCCCTCGGCGATCCCTTCGACGATACGCGCGGCGGTGTCCGTCTCGAGCTTGCCGGTCGCGAAATAATCGAGGAAAAACAAAGGCTCAGCGCCTTGGCATACCAGATCGTTGACGCACATCGCCACAAGGTCGATGCCCACGCCGTCGACGTTTCCGGTGTCGATCGCGATGCGCAGCTTGGTGCCGACGCCATCGGTTGCGCCCACGAGGATCGGATCGCTGTATCCGGCGGCCTTGAGATCGAACAAGGCCCCGAACCCGCCAAGCCCCGACATCACCCCCGAACGCGTCGTCCGTTTGGCCGCTGGCTTGATCCGCTCGACCAGAGCGTTGCCCGCGTCGATATCCACCCCCGCATCCGAGTAGGTGATCCCGTTCTTGCCGCTGTTCATGCCATCGCCCTTTCCCGCGCCGTGCTGGCGCGGAGTTACCCCAACCGGAGACCGAAGAAAAGCGCCTAGCGCCGCCGACTCCCCCGAATCATGCTTAAAATCCTGATCCGGCGGGAAAACCGGGCTTCGGCAGCGCGTCGGTATCACGTCGGTATCGCATCGGTGCGCCGGTCGGTCGGAACCGCGGTTAACAAAGCGCACGGCTCTCACCCGCTTGACCGCCCCCCACCATCTGCTAGAGACAGTCTCAGGTCGGGCCTGTAGCTCAATTGGTTAGAGCAGAGCGCTCATAACGCTTTGGTTGGGGGTTCGAGTCCCTCCGGGCCTACCAGATTTCTGAAAATCACGTCGTGCCGTTTCAGCGTCCCGGCTTACCGCGCAATCACGATATCGGCGCGCAGGCCGCCCAGACGGGTGCTTTCCCCAAGGCGCAGCGTCCCGCCATGCGCCCGCGCGATATCGAGGGCGATCGACAGGCCCAGCCCCACGCCGGTCCCCTTGTTCTGGTTGCGGGCGGGTTCGAGCCGGGCAAAGGGCTTGGTCGCCTCCTCGCGGCGCTCGGGGGGAATGCCGGGGCCGTCATCCTCGACGCGGATGCGCAGGGTCTTGTTCGTCAGCAAAACCGATACCTCGGCCCGGCTGCCATAGCGCACGGCATTGTTGATCAGGTTCTCCACCGCGCGCCGAATGGCCCCCTCGCGTAACATCACCGTCCCCTCGCCCTTCACCTCGCGCAGTTCCGCGGCGATATTGGCGCGCTGGCAATCCTCGACGATCCGGCGCACCAGATCCGCCGGGTCCACAGGCTCGGCCTGCCCCTCCTGCGCGCCGCGCGCAAAGGCCAGGAATTCGTCCAGCAGGCGCTCCATATCGGCCACGTCCTGCTCCATCGGGCCGCGATCCTCGTCCTCCAGCATCGACAGGCTCAGCTTCAGCCGTGTCAGCGGGGTGCGCATGTCATGGCTGACCCCCGAGAGCATCAATGTCCGCTGCTCGATCTGGCGCTCGATCCGGGCGCGCATGTCCAGAAACGCATGCCCCGCCGCCCGGACCTCGACCGCTCCGGCAGGCCGGTAGGAGACATGCCGCCCCCGGCCAAAGGCCTCGGCGGCGCGCGCCAGCCGCGTGATCGGACGCAACTGATTGCGTAGATACAAAAAAGCGATCACCGTCATCAACGCCCCGAAGAACACCATATTGACGAACATCTGGTGCGCGTTGGGGGCCGATACCCTCTTGCGGTCGAATGTCAGCCGCCAGAGCCCGTCGGGCTGGCGCATGTAAAGATGCACGAAATGATCGTTCGGTAGTTCCATGACCTCCAGTTCCGGCAACAGGTTGCTCAACTCCCGGATCACGATGATCCCCGTGAAATCGTACCACCGGCGCAGATTTTCCCTGGGCACCGCGGCCGGCGAAGCCGGCATCACCCCGATCTGCAGGATTCTGGCCATCGGGCTGCGCGCCACCTCCTCGGCGGACAGGCCGCTGTCGAGAATCAAATTGACTTCACGGCTGACCGCATGGGTCATCTGCCTGGTCACGCCCTCGAAATGGCGTTGGGTAAAGACCACCGCCACCACCAGAAACAGGCTGACAACCGGCAAAAGCAGGATCAGGATGGCCCGCCCATACAGGCTGCGCGGCGTATATGATTTGAGCCACCGGAACGACATGCGCTAAACCTAGCCTCACGTCACGACGGAAGGAAGGCCCATGACATCCGAATCCCGATTCGATCCGCCCCCCGGACAACCCGAAGACATGGGGCGCGGCATCCGCCGCATCCTGGCGCCCAACCCCTCGCCGATGACCTTCCGGGGCACCAATACCTACCTGCTGGGCGAAACCGGGTTGGCGGTGATCGACCCCGGCCCCGACGATGATGCCCATCTTCGGGCGATTCTCGATGCGGTCCGCCCTGGCCAGCGCATCACGCATATCTTCGTGACCCATGCGCATCTGGATCACTCGCCGCTGGCGGCACGGCTTGCCACCGCCACGGGCGCCCCGGTGCTGGCCTACGGGCCCGCCACCGCCGGGCGCAGCGCAGTCATGGAACAACTGGTGGCCTCGGGGCTCAGCGACGGCGGAGAAGGTATCGACCACGCCTTTGCCCCCGATCGGGTATTGGCCGACGCGCAGATCGTCGAGGGCGAGGGCTGGCAGATCACCGCCCACTGGACACCGGGGCATCTGGGCAATCACATGTGTTTCGCCGCTCGCGACGTGATCTTTACCGGCGATCTGGTCATGGGCTGGGCCAGTTCGCTCATCTCGCCCCCCGATGGCGACCTGACCGATTTCATGCGCTCCTGCGCCCGCTTGCGCGAATTGCCTGCGGACCTGTTCCATTCGGGGCACGGTGCCCCGATCGAAGATCCCCATGCGCGCCTGGACTGGCTGATCTCTCACCGTCGCGCGCGCGAGTCGGCCATTCTGGAGCAGTTGCGCAACGGCCCCGCCGACGCCCACAGCCTGGCCCGTGCCATCTATACCGACACGCCCGCCGCCTTGCTTCCTGCCGCAACGCGCAACGTTCTGGCGCATCTTATTGACCTGCAAGGAAAAAACATGGCCACCGCACTTGACCCGCTATCCGCCGAGGCCCGTTTCACCACCCGCGCAGACAGCCCGGCAGCCTCATGAAAATTTTGTCACAATAGCACTGGACGCGACAGAATCCTGTTGCTATATCGCCCCCGTGTTCCGGCGTAGCTCAGCGGTAGAGCAGTTGACTGTTAATCAATTGGTCGTAGGTTCGATCCCTACCGCCGGAGCCAAAACTTCCCTAAGCTACTGATTTCCAAGGAAATCACCGACGCGGAGTCGCAGATTCCGCCTCGTTTGCCCCGATAGTGCACGAATTGGTGCACAAATCGGTGCACAGATCCGTGCACGACCCGGTTCGCGTCCGACTCCACGATGCCCTGAAATCGCATCGGAGGCCGTCCGCCCATGACCGGAATCGCACATGTCCCCTATCTCGAGCACCGCAAGCCAAGCTTTCTCTACCGGCGCCGCATCCCCGCGCGCCTGTTACACCCAACCGCCAGGAATTCCGCGAGGTTTTTCCCGTCACGCAACACCAGTCCGGGATCCTGCCTGTGTGTGTCCCTGCGAACGCATGTCCCCGCCGATGCGAAGGCTCTCGCAAGCCGCCTGACGGCGCTCTGCGATTTCGCCTTCGCCCTGGCGATGGAGACGGACATGCAGCATCTGGGCGACACCGAGATCCGCCTTTTGGAAAACCTGGCCCGGTTTCAGGTCGAGGCCCACGCCGCCGCGCGGGCCCTCGCGGCCCCGCGGTCGGAGCAGGCGTCGCGACAGGCCGCCGCGTGCGAGCAGGCCACGCAGGATCTCCTGCGCCGCGCGCTGGCGACCGGCGACTGCGAAATCGCGCGGGACCCGCTTCGAGCCATGGCCGCGCAACTCGATGTCACGCTCGACGAATCCTGTGACAGCTGGCGCGTCCTCGCGTTCGAGGCCACGCGGGTCCTGCTCGATGTAAGCCGGGAACGCGAACGCCAGGAACTGGGACAGTTCGAAACGCCCAGCCCCATCTTCATCTCGGCCCGCACCACCGCCCCGCGCGCGCAGGGCATGCATGCCCCGGTCGGGATGGCCGCGGCGCCGGCGGCCCCTGCCCCAGTCAGAAGCGCGATGGGTCCCGCAGCAGCCGCACCGGTTGCGGCGCCCCTCGCAGAGTTCACACGCGGTGCGCCGTCTGCGCCCGCATCACACCCCACCCCATCAGGAAAGGACAAAACGATGGAATTCACTACAGACACGCAAGCAAGCCTCACCGTTGGTTCGACATCCGGCGACGCCAGCGTCGGGCACCATCATTGTGCGGCTGACGCGCCCGCGATGCCGCTCGCGCCGGCTTCGGCTGCGGCCACGCGATCCGATGCCGCAACCGACAGGCCGAAAGCCTCGATCTCGGCGCCGGCATCCGATCCGGACAGCGCGCAGGTTTACGAGGCGGGCGGATGGACCGGTCTCGACGCGGACACCGCGCGCCGCGTCAAAATGCGCCCGCCGCGCCTCGAGAACATCGACCTGCGGGTTCTGAGCGAAAAAAGCCGGAAGGCCCTCGAAAAACCGCGCGGCATCGAGCTGGAGGAGGCGATCGACCTCTTCTGCGAACTCAAATGCGCGGGTTACGGCTCTGATTTCACCAGGGAACAGGTGGCCAATCCAGCAGCCGGAAAGGACTGGGAACGCGACAATGGGAGCAAGCCGAAATTTGCCCGGAAATTCTGGCCGGAGTTCCTCGGCACCGGCCCGGTGGAGCAGATAGAAAAGAATGATCTCCGCGACGCGTTGGCAATCCTGCCGCGTATCCCCGCCAAGCACGGCAAGGGCCAGGCGAAATACCTCGCCGATAACGGCTACCAGGAGCTTGTCGAACGCATCGACTCGGAAGAAGAATCCGATACAATTGCCAATCTCGAGGCGCTCGAAGCGCGTGCGAACGTGACCGAGGCGGACCGCGAGAAAGCGCGGAGCGAGGCGCTGCAGAAGCGGCTGCGCTCGGAAACTCAGGTCAAGCATCGCCGGTTTCTGCTCTCCGTGGGCACGATGTGCATGGATCTGCAACTCGTCGCCAAGAACCCGTTCGAGATACTCTCGGTCTCAAACGATGACAAAAAGCGCATGGCGGCTTCCGAAGAAAAACGCGCCCGGACCGTCTGGGACGATCGGATCTACACCCTGTTCACCTCGCCGGTGTTCCAGGGCGAAATTGACGAGCCTGGTGAGCCGCTCTTCTGGCTGCCGCTTCTCGCGCGGCTCATGGGGCTGCGCGAAGAGGAGGCTGCACAATTGTCGCCCGATGATTTCGGCAGCGACGGCGGGATCCACTTCATCGACATCAAATGCACCGATGCCAATCACGTGAAAACGTCGGAGTCGAATCGCCGCATTCCTGTCCACCCACAGTTGATCGAGCTTGGCCTCCTCGAGCTTGTCGAGATGCGCCGCCGGCAGAACCAGAGCCGCCTCTTCCCATACATGACGCGCGGGAAGACCAAGGGCAAGTTCTCCGAGAATTTCTCGAAGACCTTCACCTATTACCGCCAGACCAATGATTGCTACTGGCCCGGCCGCGATTTCCACGCCTTGCGGACGACCTTCCACGGCGACCTCATGAACCGGGACAAATCGGACGAGATTCGCTGCCGCCTGATGGGTCATGAGGCGCGCGATGAGGGCGCACGAAGCTACGACCAGGGTCTCGGCCTCCAGGTGCTCTACGAGCGGATCTGCGATGTCGAGGTCGACATCTCGATGATCGTCAGCCCCTTCGCGTCAGCCCCCTCCGAGACGCAGAAACGCGCCATGGCGCAAGGGCTTAGCGTCGTCTGATTGTGGACCCCGTGCGACGGCTGGAGCCGCCGTCGCACGGGGCCTGCGCTCAGAGCAGCCTGCGCAAGGTCTGCTCGGCCCGGAGCCGGTCGCGCGCGGCGTCGCGCGCGGCGATCAGCGCCTCGCAACGGCGCAGAACCGGGAGCAGGGCCGCTCCACGGTCGCTCAAGACCGGGATTTCGCGGACAACGCCTACATCCCCTCCCTCCGGATCGTGGTGGCCGTCGAATACCCGTCGGTATCCGACCTTTTCTGTGGCGATCGCATCTGACAAATGCGCATGAAGCGCCTGCAATCCTCCGTCGAGATCGTCGCGCAGAACGTTGCCGGCCTCCAGCCCCTGCAGGATGCGCGCGGCAGTTGCGGTCTCTCGCGTCGTCCTGCCACAATTGACGCCACGGGCGGTCGCGCAGAGCAGGCGCGCCTGCCTTACGGCAATCGTAAGAAGGTCTTCGAGAGTTGTATCCTCTGTATGCATGATCTGTCCTTTCTCGGACGACCGAGCGGAATGCCCGGTCTTCAGACCTGACGCCGAGGTGGGAGCCAGGGGCATTGATCACGCCAGGGGTTGATACGCCGCGTGGTCGCCACAAGACAGCGCTTCGGCGAGGGACTGCAAGCGGTCGTGAAGCTGCTGGATATCCTGAGCGCGAGGATCCACAGGATCCAGTCGGAGGCATCGGGAGGACGCGCCACCCTCCGAGTCGTGTTCAATACAAGCACGCAAGAGTGCGAGAAACGCCCAGACCTCGCGCTGGCAGACACGCGGCGGCAAAGCGTCGTCGGCGACATCACCGCAGAACTGGATCGCACGCTGCGCCCATTGCGGCCCGCCGAGGAATCCGGCGGCGTTCTCGAGCGCAACCCCGTACTCTTTGAGAAAGGCGCGCAGGCCTGGCACGAGATCCTTCCTGCCGATGTCCGCTGATTTTGTGTTTGAGTGAGTATCGATCATGTGTCTCCTATCGACCTGCCCTTCGTGGCAGTGTCAGCCCGCCATGGCCTCCATTCATCTGTTGGCGGGGATACGGGGACCACCGGCTGTCGTGAGAGCAACAGGATTGGAAATCTGCCGGCAGTCCGGGCGAGCGCCGCGAGGGTGGTTCGCGCGCTCTCGCAAAGAAGAGCGCGCGAACTGTTGATTTCCGCTGAGAAGTGACCCGGTAGCTCACCAAATTTCCACTGAGAATTGACCCATGTGAACACGTTGCCCTGACGGATTCGGTCGGGAAGAAGAGCGCGCGAACTGTTGATTTCCGCTGAGAAGTGACCCGGTAGCTCACCAAATTTCCACTGAGAATTGACCCATGTGAACACGTTGCCCTGACGGATTCGGTCGGGGAGATATGGAGTGATCGACATGGGATTTTTGAG
>NZ_JAHKSQ010000029.1:0-3008 GCF_018862045.1 Roseovarius sp. PS-C2 | reverse complement strand
ACTCGCAGCTTAGCACCTTCATAGATCATCCGATTGCCAATCTGCTCTGGTGTCCAGCCCAGTTTGATCTTTGCCACAACAGTCTTGCACAGTTCAGGATGCCGGATCAGCTTGCGCTGTACCGAGCAGCGTTTGTTCGTCTGAAGCTGTGCCGCGTGAGGGATAGGAGACAACCACGGGCGACATGACGTAGCCCGACCTTGTTACATAGTCATCCAAGCGGCCTTCGACCAAGACGTCGGCCTGACGAACGCCCATCTCTTCCTCAAGTTCTCTGCATGCTGCCTGCTCGCACGTTTCCCCTGGGTCTCGCCGGCCGCCCGGAAGTCCCCACTGACCGGCGTGGCTGCGTAGATGGGCAGCCCTTTCAATCAGCGTGATCAGTGGATCGATTTCGCCGCAGACAGTTATGCAGACAGAGGCTTGCCTCAGATCATCACGTTCGACTTTAGAGATATGTGGGCGGATAATGGCGCAAGCGGCACGCACATCCCGCAGGTTTGGGAGCCTGATTTCTTGCGCCATTTTGTTCACAGGTAAAGACTGTTGCGTAATCGCACCCAGATGAGAGGGCTGACCGAAGTTGTTCCCCGGTAGCATAGGGTTTAGGTATCACTTCCCGGCTCACATGGCCAATCTCCGGTGCATCCCGTTGAGATAGGGTACACCACGTTTGACTGGCTTCAGCGAAGGTCTCTCCAGCGCCGCGCCTTGTAGTCGCTCACTTCGATGCGCGGCACGATTTCGATGTCGAAATAAATGCCCAAACGGCTCTTCACCGCTTCTTTTCCGCGCGCGACGATGTGGTCGGGCGTCAGGCCCGAAACGCCTTCGCGCAGTTGCAAGCGCAACGTCGCGACATCTACAAAGGCCGCAGTACGGGTGAGGATGACCTCATATTGTTCGATCTCCGGCCAGGAGAACACCAGATCGTCCACCGCTTGCGGGAAGATGTTGATGCCCTTGACCTTCTTCACGTCGTCGATCCGGCTGATCGAGGCCATCTCCACACCATGGAAATTGCGGATCGAACCCTTTCGGCCACCCTTCTGGAATACCGCGCCATCGCGGACGCGGTTGCGGATCACCGGATTGTCGAAATGGTAAAGGCTGGTGATGACCAACTCGCCAAACTCACCATCGGCCACCGGCAGGCCCGTGTCGGGATCGACGACCTCCAGCAGGACGAAGGGGTCGATGTTCAGCAACGAACCGGGGCGGCCCGGCTCACCGATACCGTTCTCGTCCGACCACATGAAATCGGCTCGCATGCTTGCGCAGCCGAAACGGTCATAGGCCTTGGCGCCCCACATCTCTTCGATCGATTTGAGGAATGGCAGGCTCGCTCCCTCTAGCCCGGTCAGCAAGGTGGTGACACTGCTCTGGCGCACTTCGTCCCCCATCTTGGTGGCCAGCGTGCCGAAGTAAGAGGTGCTGCCGAAAAGCGCCTTGGGATTGAAGCGGCGGATGTAATCAACCTTGCTGGCTGCGTCATAGTTTCCGACGGGCAGAACAGTCAGGTCTGCCGCAATGGCGCCCTGATATTCGACCCGGCCACCGGCCAGCATGGTGATCGGCAGGGTCAGTAGCACAATGTCTCCGGGCGCCATGCCAGCCCAGGCCATGCCGTAGCGATAGATTTCCTCCATCGCCTTCAGTTCGCGCAAACTGCAGGCGTGCAATTCTTTGCCTTGGCCGCTGGTTCCGCTGGTCGTGTACAGGTCGGTGCGACCCAGATTGTTGTTGATGCTGCCCGAGCGCGTCCCGAAGGGCGGGTGGGCATTCTGATCCGCGACGATATGCGACTTCTCCATCATGGGAAGCATGCGGAAATCTTCAAAAGTCTTGATCTTCGAAACGTCGATACCCGCTTCTTTCCAAAGATTGATGTAGAAAGGGTTGGTTTTCGCAACGTGTTCCAGCATCGCAAGAAGCTTCTGAAGCTGCATGGCATCCAGTTCATCTCGCGACATCGTCTCCGTGTCGCGGTCGTAAAAGCGAGGCTCAGTCATTGCGATTTATCTCCTGCAGAATGCCCTGTTCCGACAGATGCTATTGAGGCGTGCGGGCAATGACACATGATTATGTTTTCGCGCGGCATGAGTTTGGGCATATGAGCTGGGGTTGGTAATTTCGGGAAGCCCGGACACCAGTTTTGGTGCGGATTGTCAGTGAGGGGAAGGCGATCAGGCCTGCCTCTCACTCTTAATCGGCCGGGTTGCTTGTCACGCGTCTACGGCCTCAGGTGCTCGGGTCGGCGCTATCTGCCGAAAGAAGTCCCGCGCCTCATCGCAGTACCAGTCGGTGAAGCGTTCGCACCAGGACTCTGCTTCGGGCATGTAGGGGCCCGGTTCGTAGCCGACCGATGCGCCACCCTTCTGATTGAGCTCGGTCAGGGAAACGCGGCACCGGTCAGGTTGCCTAAAGCGACTCGTTGGCGAGCTTTTCGCCTGCCCGGGCATGAAGTAGATTTGTGAGCCAGTCGGGGTCCATTTCTGGCGTGGAAGCCAGCAGCAACTGTGTGTACTCGGCGAAGGGCGGGCTGAGGACCTGACTCTTGGAGCCTGCCTCAATAATGTTGCCGGACTTGAGAACGACCACCTCATCCGCGATCGCCTGCACTAATCCAATATCGTGCGTGATCACGACATAGGACACACCGAATTCTTGCTGGATTCGCACCAGCGTCTTCAGGATGCCTTCGGCGACTACTTGGTCAAGCGCACTCGTCACTTCGTCGCATATGATTACCTTTGGCTTGGCCGCAAGCGCTCGCCCGATACAGACCCGTTGTTTCTGACCGCCCGAGAGTTCGTGCGGGAGACGGTTGTACATCTGGTCTGGATCAAGTTCGAGTGTTTGCAAGATCTGCCTTACCCGGTGACCTGCCCCCCGAGGCTCCCTCATTCATAACGAGAGTCTGCGGGTCTGGTTTTCATAGTCTTCGGTTTCGTTTTGGGCAAGCGCGCCGGGCGCGGAGCCCTCAAATTGCTCAAGCGTCCGGCGCG
>NZ_JAHKSQ010000028.1:0-3759 GCF_018862045.1 Roseovarius sp. PS-C2 | reverse complement strand
CGATACGGGGAAGACCGAAGGCAAATGCGCCACCAAAGAACATGAGGAACGCCGTCATCATTCCAAATGCACCTGCCTCACCAGTTGCTTGGTCTTCAGATATTCCTGATAGGCCAGTAATTGTACAGGATTGCAACAAAGCGATAAGAGCGAGTGTGATTCCAATTATTCCAACAGCTATTTTCATTAGTTAGCTCCAGATTGTGCAAACCCAGTCTGGTACACTTAAATCTGCTCGTCAAATACCACTTCCCGTCCCATGATCCCCCCGAAAACCGAGGAAACCTCCGCATCTATAACGATAGCAATCAAGGAGGATTCCCATGCTCATCAACGTACTGCGGTGGCTGTTCGCGCCCGCCAAGAAGACCCGTCGATCATCCGCCAGTGACGACCAGTGGCTGATCTGGGCCCTGCTGGTGTTCGTCATTCTGGTCATGATCGGCTGACCCATGCCCGATCTGGAACCCGACACGGTGATCGTCATCCGAGCCTTCGATGACGTTCCCGAACACCTGTTCGAAGTCCATTCGGTCGAGGACGACCGCGTGACTGGCGTGGCCCTCAGCGGCCCCTTCGCCGGAACCTACGGCGAGCCGCCTCTGGACCTCGTCAAGGCGGTGGTCGGCAAGGATTAGGAACATCCCAGCCGTCACCTGAACACTCTTCTTTCCAACCGAATATCGAAATGACCCCGGGGCACTTCCGCCGGGCAAGGAGTAGTCATGTCCGACATCAAGTACGCCTATCTCAAGGGCCAAACGTGGCTCTATCGCCGCAACTATCCCAAGGACGTCGCCCCCGTGATCGGTGCGCGCGCCCTGAAGCAGTCGCTGAAGACCGGCGACGTCAAGCTGGCCCGCGCCCGCGCAGCGCAGGTGAACGCCAAGTACGAGGAACTGGTCCGCAAGATTCGAACCGGGGCCGAAGACGTCCTGAGTGACGCGGAGACACACGTCGGCGGCTCGTCATGGGCTCAGACATCCAAATCCGCCTTGGCCACTCTCCGGAGCGCTCTGGAAGCCGAGGGGCCGATCTCGTTCCCGGGAAAGACCAAGGTTCCGACGGTCGGGGAGTTGTCCCGAACCTATCTGGACCTGCGGGGGCGAGAGCTTCGCTGGGGCGGGTTCAAGAGCGTCCGCTACTCGGTCGGTCTGTTCGTCTCCAAGCACTCGGACCGGAAGATCACGTCCCTGACCCGCGACGACGGACGGGAATTCCTGAGCCTGATCGCCAGACTGTCGCCGCTGATCGGGAAAGTCCCGGACACCCGGCGCATGGGGCTCGACCAACTCGTGATCTGGTCGGACCGGGGAAATCGCCGGATATCCGCCCGCACCCGCAAGCGCATCTGGTCGCAGGTGAACCACTTTCTGGACTGGACGGTCTACGAGGGGCATCTTCGTCAGAACCCGTTCCGGACCGTCCGCTTCGAGGGGAAGATCAGACCCGCGCCCTACGCCGTTCCGACCGACGACGAGGTTCGCAAGCTGTTGGCGTCCCGGGACCCTGTGATTCACGACCCGCTCAAGGTCTGTCTTATGACCGGCATGCGGTCCGGTGAGGCCGTCGGGCTGTTGCGCGAGGACCTGATCCGGAAAGGGAATCTGGGGTGGTTCGTGTGGGTGCGCCCGAACGCGCTGCGGGAACTCAAGACCGACGCCGCCGAACGTCTGGTTCCGCTGCACTCGGAACTGGAGGCGCTCTTGGGTGATCTTCCCTCCGAAGGGCCGCTGTTTCCGGACCTGACCGTCAACGTGGTGACCAAGCGCTTCGCGGACCTGCGGAAGAAGCTGGGGCTGGATCGTCCCGGTCTGGTGTTCCACTCGACCCGGAAGTGGTTCATCACCCAGTGCGAACGGACCGGCGTCCCGGAGCACTTCACCGCGTCCCTCGTCGGGCACAAGTCCGCCCGGTCGGAGAACGGGATCACCTACGGCATCTATTCGGCGGGTATCTCCGACGAGCAGAAGCGCGGGATCGTCGATCAGATACGGCTCCCGTCATGATCATCCCGGACATCGAGGCGTTCGAGGAACGGGCCGCCATCGCCGAATACGACGGCGGTCTGTCCCGATCGGCGGCGGAAGACCTCGCGGCGCGTCAGCAGGGGTTCCGGAACCGGGATCAGTACTGGCAGTGGTTGGCGGATTACGTCGTGACGCGTAAGCTGCCCTGAGAACGGCCCCGGCTGGGGATTACTGGCCGGGGTCCTGCAACGACATGGAGCCTATCAGATGGCGGGTATCTTTGGTGAAGCGATAAGTTTTTTCATTCGAACTTGGAGCACGCACATAGGATGCGCAAGTTGGCCATATAGCGGCTGCGAATGCGGCGGTATTAGCCTACGAAAGGTCGCTGAGATAATGATCCGCCAGTTTGCTGTCATCCTACTCTTATTGGCAGCGGTAGGGCTACCGGCCAATGCATCAAGTGAACAATCAAAATACGAAGAATTGCCAATCCGACTTCAGCGCGCCGTCGAACAACTGCCCGATAGTCTCAATGATATTCCAACGTACTGGTTCGAACGAATGTCAGTTGATGGCTGGGAAAAGACCATGCTGATCTTTGGGTACGAAAACAATAAGAAATCATGTGAAGAAGTTAGAGTTTCCTCGCTGGAGCAAAAGACTGGCTTCAGTCTACGTGATCGTCAGCATGCTTTGGTTAAGGTCAGGGTCGAAGAAATATATGACGCCCTTATAGAAGACATTTGGTCAGATGTAGCGACGCTGCTGAGAGAGAGACGCAACCGGATCGGTTCCTCCCACTTGAACATCACCTCTGAGGGTCTAACCATCCGCCTAGTTGAAAAGCCCGATAAGTCGGTCGAGGCGGTTTCACTTGTCCGCTCGTTAATTCGTAGGCGTGGCTTTGACGGGGACGAAATGGTCATTTCTGTCAAGGGTTCTGTCGTGAATATCCGGATTGGTAAAGCTAGGCATTTGGTTTCGGAAGAACGAGCGCTGAGACAAGTTATTAATTTCATTCAGCAACGTATCAACGAAGTTGGCACGGTTGGCACTTCGGTCCAACAATGGGGCGTCAACCATATCCTGATTCATACTCCACGCACCGGGAGTGTTGGGGAGCTAGAGTTGAAGAATATCATGGCCCCTACGCCACAGATAACCCTTCAGCCAGTCGTGGCTCGCCTCTCGGATAGCAATTGGGCACCAGAGCTAGGGACCAAAGTTCTGCCAGCTAAGGGCGAAAGCGGTGTATTCTATGTAGTTGAGCGCACTGCCATCATAACAGGCGAGGATATTGTTGCTGCCGAGGCCACATTCGACCAAAATGGGCGGCCTGCTTTTGAATTCCGCCTTGGTCCATCTGGAACACTGCGCTTAGGGGATTATACAGCGGAAAACATAGGTAGTCCGGTCGCCGTAGTCCTGGATAATGAGGTCGCCAGTGCTTTTGTGATCCAATTCCACGTACCAGGTGGTAAAGCTATCGTGACTGGCGACTTCTCTGTCTCGGAAACCGAATTTTTGGCGGCTTTGTTAAGGATAGGACCACCACCGGTAGGTTTGGAAATTGTTGAAGGACCAAAAATTGGTAGCATTCAAGCCAACCTATATTTTCGATGTACGCCGTCTAAATAACCCTGAATATATCCACACCTCGCCGGCCCCCCACCCTTAAAGCCCACACCCCGACGCCACCCGCGCGAACGACACACCGAACCACCCCGGGAGCTGTCCTTTCGCGGGTGAGTGTCGGCTTTAAAGCTGCGGGGATCGTTCGGGGACG
>NZ_JAHKSQ010000027.1:0-4032 GCF_018862045.1 Roseovarius sp. PS-C2 | reverse complement strand
GCTTCCTGTTCTTTGATCATCCCGATGATCTGCGCTTCGGTGAAACGGCTCTTTCGCATTCGTTTGCTCCTTCGAAAGGTCGAGCAAACTCTACATCACAACGAGGGAAGTTTCGGGGGGCAGGTCAGCTTGCACGCCGCCGTCATCCAGTTGAGCCGCCAGGAGTGACGGCGCGAATGCTGGGCTAATGCTGGGAGGTGTGCGGGTTAGCAAATCAAAACAGCTATTCGCTGTTCTCAATATCAGAGTTTTCTGGTGAAGGGTCTTCGCTTCCAGGATCAAAAAGCCATAGAAATCCAAGTACGGCGCAAAAAACTACAACCGCAAACAAGACCAATGGCAGACAGCCTGAACCACCACCTCCACCACCGCCACTTGGGGTTGCGCGCGGAGCAAATCTCGATTGCTCTTCTGCGAAGCCGCGCAAATAGTCATCAAACCCTTCACTGGATGCCGGATGTTGAGCCTTATCGTCACGAGGTCCACTTGGCTTATTTGGGCCGCCCCAGTCTGTCATGCCGTGCTCACCTAGATTAACTCGATTGCTCTCTGACTTGATACAAATACGAGCCATAAAGCGGCTGCGATACAAAACCAAAATTTCAATCGGTGAGCGTAGGTCCGTAGTTTCATCATCGGATCATCTGTTTGATAGGATGCCGCGCTCAGGTCTTCCTTTTCAATTTTCTGCAAGAGTTCAAAGTTTTGTCGATGTGCTGCGGCATATTGAATGAGGTCAAAAATCAAAGCCAACAGAGCTAATGTCGCCGGTCCTACAACCTGCCTAGGAAGCAAGAACGCTGCGCCTTCTGGTTTCGTGCTCTCAACAATGTAGGCAAGTGAAGCCGCTAAAACGCCAAGAGAGATAGTCCAGACACGGTTGGACACCCGTTCGGTGACCCAATTCAAGCTATCAATGACTTCAGGCTTTGTCGGCATATCAATATTCGCACGTCATGGTGCATATAATGATTGCGCAAAACTATTGGCATTTCAATTTCATGGTTTCGAAGGCGACTGACCCACCAAATGATGAAAGGTGACGGCGCAGGCAACCCCGCGCCGCCTTTCGCTCACTCGCTTTCCACACCGGCATCCGCCCCGACAAGGTAAGGCGCGATCCGGTTGCGAATCGGCTTTCTGAGTTCAATCGTCTTCGGCTCCATCAAAAGCGCCTGGAACAGTTTCGGGTCTTCGATGGCATCGAGCAAAAGCTGTTCCGCTTTGTCGTTCATGAGCCGGTTCAGCATCTTTCGCGCCGATCCAGAGGCCATTTGCGCGGTTTGAAGCCCTGCCGCCCCCTTGCCAAGCTGAGCGCCGTGGTTTGCCGCCGCGATACGAACCGCAAATTCAATGAGCCTGTTGGGTTGGGCCTGCGATACAGACCCGATATCAGGGGCCTGCTTTCGTGCCGCATCGAGTTTCAGTGCTGCGTCTCGAATCCGCCGCAAACGCGCCATTTCACCTGATGAGAACACCTGCCTTAGCGCCACTGCCATTTCGGGGCTGTCCATGCGGTCGGCAAGGGTTTGCCCGACCACCTGCCTGGCGCTGCCAATCTGGCGCAGGCTGTCCGCAATCAGTCTGTCAGCAAAAGCAGCCTTAACACCGTCAAGAGCCGCCCCAGTCTTGTCCTTGCGGGCCTGTCTGACGATGTTACGGGCCTCACGCGCGGGCGTCTTTGCCTTGAGTATCGCATCAACTGCCTTCCCCGGCGTGGCATTTACGAACGCACCGCCTGTAGAAGCGTTCGGGGCTTCCAGACGGGCCTTTCTTTCGGCAATGCGCGCTTCGATGCGCCTCGCGGTCTGTTGGGTGTCGATTGCATCCCTCAGAGTGTTTCGCAGTTTGGGATAACGCGCAAGAAGGGCCTTGTTGTCGCGCATGAACTCGGAAGCCCGACCGGGATTGAATGCGCCTTCCGCAGAGAAGGCCGTGCGATTGAAGCGCTCCGTCAGGTAATCCGCCTTTGCCGCGCGCACGTCTTTGGATCCTTTCGTGGCATGTGCGATTTCCTCGTCCGCCACCTTGGCCTTGATGCCGCGCTGCCCGACCGACCGCGCAAGCGTTTCCTGCGGGTTTATCTGTTCGTCACCATCGAGGGTGCGTTTCAAAAGCCGCCCGACTGTTCCCCGGTCGAATGTCTCGTGAAGCTGCGCGCTGAACTCGCGGGCGCGGTTGATTGCGCGCCCCACGTCACTGGTTGCATCACGCGCGCCAAGGTCTTTCAGAACCGCATCGGCAACGGCATTCGCAATCCGGGCCTTGTTTTTGCTCTGGTCATTCCCTGCCATTGCCGACCGGGCCACCCTGCGAAGTTCGGAATACAGGCCGTGCAGTTCCTCAACGCTTTGTTGATCGGGGGTTTCGAGATACTGGCGCACCACACCGGGAACGTCATTGGCCTGCGCCCAGGGAACGCCCTCAACGAACTGTTTGGCAACGGCCTGCGATTCTGCCGCGTTGATAGTGACCGTCTTGGGAACTGCCGCCCAAAGCACGGCTTCTTCCGTCAGGGCGCTTTGCTCTGCGTCCCGGATACGATCCGCAACAATCTCACTGTTCTCAGACTCCGTGGCGCGTACTTTTGGGCGGCGTGATTGTGCATCGGCCCGCGTCCATGCCACGTAGCTATCCATGCGCTTTGCAACGTCCTTTCGAAGCTGGCCAAGAAAGCCCTGTGCATCCTCCACGTTCCCGCCAAGGTCGGTGACTGCGTTTTGCAGATTCGCGTTTGCATCTACCGAGCGGTCGCGCAGCCGTGCCCCGAGATTCGGGTCTGTTCTTGCCCCGGCCTGCTCAAGAGCAATCATGTTCGGATCGCCGGTCTGCTGTGCAGGGGTTAGGCCGAATGGCTCGTTGGGGTCGATCCGGCCCGCCAGTTCGCGGGCACGGTCTTCGCCGCCTGCCAAGCTCTGTACGCGGCTTCTGGCCACTTCACGCGCCCCGGTGTTGGTGTAGGGCGCAAGAGCGCGCTTGCCCGCCTTGTAGGCCTGTTTTGCGCCGATTGCGGAAGGCGTCCGGGTTGCCATGAACGGAACGCTTGCACCCCCGACACCGGCAACCATGCCAATCGCATCCTGCACCCATTGCGGTGCGCCTTCCTGTTCGGCCTTCTCGGATGCAGCACGCGCCAAGGCACCCGCCGATATCTCGCTTGTCACCCCAAGCCACGATGAAAGCGCCTGATAGGCATCATCCGCTATAGTGCCGACCATACCGCCGGTGGACCTGAGCGCCTGCGCGGCCTTGCCAGCAGGGACCATGGCCCCCGCCGCGTTACCTGTCCCGCGCCCAAGGCCCTGCCAGAAGCCATCAGGGTCGCCTCTGGCCCGGTCGATGCCTGTGGCGTCCATCGCAGATTCAAGGCCGGTCTGTGCCGATCCTGTGCCTTCCGGGAAAGGATTCAGCGCGTGTGGCTCATCGAAGGGGTTTACCCAATCCACAAGCCCGCCCGCCGTTTCGGCGATACCTTGGTTCACCTGTGCCATGAACCCGGTGCCGCCCTGGTCGGACTTCATGCGCTTGTAGGCCTGCGCCAGTTTGCGGGCATCCTCTGCGGCTCCGGGTACGCCCTTTTGTGCCGCCGCGTCGGCGTTCTTCAGGGCCTTCGAAAGTGTCTCTATATCAGCCATTAGTCTGCCCACTTATCTGCGATTGCATCAATGTCGTCATCGGTATTTCCAGCCTGCAAGCTCTGCTCCAGAGCCTTGTAATCCGCATAGAGCTGAGAAAGCTGGCGAAGTGCCGTTTGTGCCTGCGCCTTCTCTTGCCGCGAATAGATGGGGTCGAGCATCACCGCGTTTGCCGCTGCAATTGACCCTTCAAGGGTGCGCAGCATGTCCTGTGTCAACGGCGGAGTAAAATTCGGCCATTGTGGCGGAGCAAAAGTCGGCCAGTTTGGCGCGAGCGCCTTGGAGCGTGCGGCCCTCATATAGCAAGCCCGGTCCAAGGCGCATTGGCCGTCAGGCCAATTCTGTGAGGTTCATTTGTTAGCGGCGGCGAGGCGGGCGCGGCTTTGATTGAGGCGGT
>NZ_JAHKSQ010000026.1:0-5243 GCF_018862045.1 Roseovarius sp. PS-C2 | reverse complement strand
GTTATCATCGGTCTTTGAACAACCTCAGACTACGAAGAAGCGCGGTGGCCGCCAGACCCGGCCGCGCGCTGCGCTACGCCAAAAGGCTCCGCGCGCGGCCTCTTACACCACCCCGTGGGACACTACCCCCGTCTGCTTCCACGCGCAATATAGAGCGGCAATCGGGTGCGTCGGAAGGTTTCGTAATTATCTGATATTGTTGTTGATTTTTGGTTTCGGGAGCGAAATTTGACCTATGCCGAACCAGCACGATTCTCGTTCTCAAAACAAAACCCTGAGTTCGCATTTTGAACGCGCCGTTGCATGGCATAAGGGACAGCTACCCCGCCCTAGCTAAGACCGATTCTCATCGCCCAACAATACACCCTCAAGTATGAATTCCGGCGTCTCTCTCAGAAATCAGTCGTTCTTCAAGCATTTGGGCCAGCGAAATAACTGCGGCGTCAGATCCAGGCTGTGAACCGGCATGCAAAATTGACCCCCCTGATAATTCTGTTCAGAAGCTTCCTCGACGGATTTGAGGGAGCGAGTTGGGGATGTTGGTTGTGAAATACGCTACCCTCGAATGGGTCGATTGGTTCATCTGGAGTAAAACGCTCACTGACTTGCCAGACCAGCAACCCGCCCGTCTCGAAGGTGACCTGTTCACAAGGCGGACCATCTGCGAGAAAGGTCGCAATCGTCGCAGGTGATGATCGCGCTTTGTCAGTGGTCTTTGGCCCGCCGGTGGGGCGGGCCAGCAATCGTTTTCGAGTACCGCGTCAGGACACGTAATCCGCCGCGCTTTCGCCTGCGAGTTTGCCGAAGACCGAGCCCGACATAAGGCCCGTTCCACCCGGATAGTTTTCATAAAACAGACCACCGACAAGCTCCCCTGCGGCGTAGAGTCCGGGGATGGACTGATCGGTCATGTCCTGCACTTCGCCCTTGGTGTTGATCTGGAGACCGCCGAAGGTAAAGGTGATGCCGGTCGTGCAGACATAGGCCACGTAAGGCGGCTTGTTGATTGGCAGCGCCCAGTTGCTTTTCGGCGGCTCGATCCCTTGGGTCGCAACACCGTCCAGGATTGCCGGATTGTAATCTCCACCCTGACAGGCATCGTTGTATTCCTTGACCGTCGCGGCCAGCTTTTTGGGATCGAGATCCAATTGCTCGGCCAGCCCTTCGATCGTGTCGGACTCGGCCTTGGTGACTTCGCGGATGCGGTATTCGTCACGCAGCTTGTCAACGGTCTGCTGGTCGAAGATCTGGATCGCGGTGCGGTTCGGCTGGGCCATGATTTCCCGGCCGTATTTGGCGTAGGTCAGGTTACGGTAATCCGCGCCCTCGTCGACAAAGCGTTCACAGTCGGTATTGACCATGATGCCCAACGGATAGGAGTGCTTCTGGAAGTTATCGAGAATCCACCGGTCACCATAGGGCGGCGCCGAGATATCCCATTCACAAGCGTGGCAGGACGACCAGTTGCCATAGGGTTTCGCCCCGATCTCAAGCGCCATATTGATACCTTCGCCCATATTGTGGCGAGTACCGCGCACACGGCAGAGATCCCAGCCAACACCCAGGTAACGCACACGCATCTCCGGGTTGGATTCAAAGCCACCGCTGGCGATGATCACGGCCTTCGAGGTAATTTCACCATAACCTTCCTTGGTGCGGATTTTGACGCCGGTCACGGTGCGGTCGGCTGACTGGAGCAACCCAATAGCGGCGGTGCCGTAGCGAATCTCGATACCCAGTTTTTCGGCTTCCGCCAATTCAGCTTCTACCAGACCGGCACCACCGCCTACGGCTTCGATATTCACGCCGCCGTAGAAGTGGTGTTTACCATCCACCAGAAAGGACTGGCGCCCAAACATCGGAACGAAACGGATGTTGTGATTGCGCAACCAGCCCATGGTCATGCGACTGCGGTCGACAAGCAGTTGCGCGAGGTCTTCGTCACATTGATAGCGCGTCACTTCGCGCATCTGGTCCATGAAAAATTCACGGCTGTGCGGCGGCAGGACGATTTGCTCGCGTTCCGCTTCGGACAAGTCGGTCAGGATGTCTTCGGTAACATCTTCCAACCCCTCATGCGCAAAGCGAAAGCCGCCAGCGGTAAAGTACGAGTTGCCGCCTTTTTCGTCTTCTGGAGCACGTTCCAGGACCAGGGTTTTGGCTCCGTTCTCATGCGCCGACATTGCAGCACAAAGCGCAGCGTTGCCGCATCCCACGACGATCACATCGTATTCACTCATTTTCTTTTCTCCTTCAGTCAGTTGCCGCGCAAAGCGGCCTCAAGTTGCACAGCGTTTCATCCCGTGCAGCGGCGGGGTTTCACGCTGGAAATTCAATTTCGCTCAGCCGCCCAGATACGCCCGGCGCACGTGTTCACTGGCCGCCAACTCTGCGCCAGTGCCGCTCAGGGTGATTGCCCCGCTTTCGATGACATAAGCACGCTGGCAAAGGCGCAACGCCATGTTGGCGTTTTGCTCCACCAGGATGATCGAGATACCCTCCTCGCGGTTGATTTCCTCGATGATCTTGCCAATCTCTTGCACCCGGATCGGCGCAAGACCGAGCGAAGGTTCATCAAGCAACAACAGCTTGGGCCGGGCCATGAGAGCCCGTCCGATGGCCAGCATTTGCTGCTCACCCCCGGACATGGACCCGGCGGCCTGCGTGCGACGCTCCAGCAGACGCGGAAAATAGCCATAAACCCGCTCCATGGTCCTGGAAATTTCGTCCTTGTCGGATTTGAGGTAAGCGCCAAGTTGCAGGTTTTCTTCCACCGACATTTGCGGGAAAACACGACGCCCTTCCGGCGACAATGTAATCCCGAGTCCCACGACCGACGGTGGCGCCAGACCCGAAATCTGTCGGGAGCCAAATGTAATCCGACCGGATTTTGGCGGGGTCAGCCCCATGATGGCTCGTAGTGTCGTGGCCTTGCCCGCCCCGTTGGAGCCGATCAACGCAACGATCTCGGCGTCCCCGACTTCCAGCGATACGTCACGCAAAGCCGCGCGCACACCATAATATACATTGATGTTCTCAACAGTCAGGCTGGTCATGACACCGCCTCCGTGCCCAAATAGGCTTCGATTACTTTGGGATTGTCCCGGATTTCTTCGGGCGTACCGGCGGCGATCAGTTCCCCATGGTCCAGCACGATGATGCGGTCACAGATACCCATCACAAGGCGCATGTCATGCTCGACGATCAGCACACTGGCTTGGTCGCTTTCATGAATGCCCCGGATCAATTTTCCCATTTCCATGGATTCCTCGGGGTTCAGGCCAGCCGCAGGTTCATCCATCATGATAAGCTTGGGCTTGGACGCAAGTGCCACCGCCACGCCAAGCCGGCGCTGGTAACCGTAGGGCAAGGAATCGGCAAGCTCCCCGTGCACATGATCAATGCCGACCTGCTGCAGGATTTCCATGCATTCCGCCTTTGTTTCGGCCTGCGCCCGTTGCGAGGCCGCAGTGCCCATCAGCGAACCAAGGAAGCTGTCCTTGCTGCGCACGAAGGCCCCGCGCACCACGTTTTCAAGCACGGTCGATTGCGGAAAGACGCTCGTCGCCTGGTATGTCCTGGCCAGACCCATCTGCACGATATCGCAGGTCCGTTTGCCAATGAGGTTCTCCCCTTCGAAGGTGATCGACCCGCCGCTCGCCGGACTTGTGCCGCTCACCACGTTGAAACAGGTGGTCTTGCCCGCGCCGTTCGGGCCGATAAGCCCCACGACCTCGCCCTCGTCCACGGAAAATGACATGTCCTTGATCGCGTGCAATCCGCCGAACCGTTTGCTCATATTCTTGACATTGAGAAGCGTGCTCATTTTGCTCCCCCGATCCGTGCGAGTGTACGTGGCAGAGAGATCAGCCCACCGGGCATGACCCTCAGCACCACGATCATGATCGCGCCATAGATAATGTGCTGAAGCCCTTCGAAATCGCGCAGGAATTCCGGCAATGGCGTGAGGAAGGCCGCGCCCAGAACAGCACCCCAGAACAGCGAACGCCCTCCGACGACAAGCATGGTGATATAGGCCACCGAATTGTGAAAGGTGAAGGTATCGGGCGAGATGAAGCGGATGTAATGCGCCATCAGCGCACCGCCAAGACCGGCGATGCCGGACCCGATGGCAAATGCGATGACCTGGTATCGCGCCGTGTCGATACCGCAGGTTTCCGCCAAATTGATATTCTGTTCGATCGAATTGAACGCCCGTCCAAAGGTCGAACGGTTCAGCGCCCAGACGAAGACCAAGACCATCAGGAACATCGCGAACGCTAGGTAAAAGAACATCGGACGCGGACCGAAGCTGATACCGAAAAGCGTGACCGCCTTGATTCCGATAAGGCCGTTGGCTCCGTTGGTCATGCCGGCCCAGTTCAGCGCGAGCAGTGTGAACATCTGCCCGAACAAGAAGGTCACAAGCACAAAGTAGACGCCACGCAGCCGCAGAATCACGGCACCCAGAGCCGCCGCAAGTGCCGCGGTGGCCAGCGTGGACAATACCAGCGACAAAGCGGGCGGAATGTTCAACCTCATCGAAATGATCGCCGAAATATAGGCACCCAATCCGGCGAATGCGGCATGGCACAACGACAATTGTCCGACCGAATAGATGACCCAAAGACTCAGGGCGAAGATGCCACTCAGAAGCGTCAGGTTCACGATGTGAACGTAGAAGAGGTTTGGAAGAAGCCCCGGAATAAACGCTGCGACCGCACAGGCAACAGCAATCAGGGCAATGCGAAACCAGACAGAACCGCCGGCGTTCTCTGCGTCAGGTGCGTTTTCATTCAGAATAGTCACTTAAGCTTCCTTTTTACCCATAAGGCCGGAGGGGCGGACCAGAAGAATTGCAATGACGAGGCCGAGTTCCAGCATGTCGGCGACAACCGACCCAAGGAAGGTCGCACCATAGCTTTCGATCATGCCGAGAAGCAGCCCGCCGAGCAGGGCACCGGGGACCGATCCGAGGCCGCCAAGGATTACAACGATAAAAGCCTTCAGCATCGGGGCAGTGCCCACGAAGGGGGAGACCGAAAAGACGGGTGCCATTGTCAACGGCGGAGTAAAATTCGGCCATTGTGGCGGAGCAAAAGTCGGCCAGTTTGGCGCGAGCGCCTTGGAGCGTGCGGCCCTCATATAGCAAGCCCGGTCCAAGGCGCATTGGCCGTCAGGCCAATTCTGTGAGGTTCATTTGTTAGCGGCGGCGAGGCGGGCGCGGCTTTGATTGAGGCGGT
>NZ_JAHKSQ010000025.1:0-5384 GCF_018862045.1 Roseovarius sp. PS-C2 | reverse complement strand
ATACAAGTCCACGGTGTATATCCCCAAGCCCTCCCGAAATCCGAAAGGGCAAAAGTGGACGACTTTTACGCCGCCCGCGACAACACTATGCCGTCGCTACCGTGGCCGAGTATTGCTCCGCCGTTCACAAACATGGGTATTCCATGCGGTTTCTACCGGAGGATGCAATGTGCGGACGCTTTATCGAACCGGAGCTAGCAGGCACGGACCAAGAGCATTCAGAGACCAAAATCGATCCATTCCCCGGACGGCCTGTGATCATCCCTCCCCGCGGGCCCCGGCGGTACAATGTGGCTCCGACACAGGATATCCTGATCATTGGCGGCGAGCCGCTTGCCGCAATGACAGCTCGGTGGTGGCTCATTCCGTCATGGCATCAAGGTAGTGTAAGCGATTGGAAAGCAACGACCTTCAATGCTCGAATTGAAGATGCTCGAATCAAACCAACATTTCGTGCCGTGTGGCGTCGAGGGCGCTGTTTAATCCCGGCGGGTGGCTATTACGAATGGACCGGCGAGAAGGGTGCGAAGGTACCTCACGTTGTCCTTCCTGGAGGCAACGACAGTGTCATGTGGTTCGCAGGCCTTGCTTCTCGCTGGAATGACCTGCTCACCTGCACGATCATGACCCGCGCAGCCACAGATACGGTTTCGGACATCCACCATCGCATGCCGGTTATCCTTGATTTGGAGGAGCGCGAAACATGGCTGTCGGGAAGTGACGAGGTGGACACGCTTGGCGAGGCCGCACGTCTCCAACACCATCCAGTTCACAGCTTTGGAATTCGCGATGACGGGCCGGAATTGATTGAGCCGGTTTAGCGTATCGGTCATTGATGTCCTCGAGGTGGACTCGAATTCGCACGGCGAACAGCAAGGCCGCCATCGGCAACGTCATGCAGGGCTGGCGCTACACCGCCGATTGAGCCGACAGGCGCAGATGCGGCGGGAATGATAAATGATACCTGTCTGCCCAGCTATGCTGGACCGCCGTTTGGTGGACATGATTTAGGAAAAGTATCGCCTAGAAATAATTGTGCTGAAGTAAGATTTGAATTTGTGCCTCTCGCCATTGTAGACACTTGTTCAGTTCTCCCCGGAAATATCATCGAGGTTTCGTGACTTACTCTGATCTTCAGCTTGCACAACGGGACCAAAACGACGCTCTCGCGCGCCACGACGCCGCCTTGCGACAGCTCTTCAACCTCTCGCTCGATCCCGATCTCGACATCGATAACAAGATAGCCCTTCTCCTAAAGTTGGGATGCGACGTGCTAGAATTACCGCTCGGGATCGTCAGCCGTATCGAAGATAGCGTTTACACGGTCCACTACGTGAACGGACCTGATTGGGCGCCGACAACCGGCACAAACTTCGAGTTGTCGGAAACATATTGCTCACACACGTTAATAGCTGACGATGTCAAACACTTTCATCACGCCGGCGACTCGGAAATCGCGAACCATCCATGCTACCTAGGCTTTGGCCTTGAAGGCTACATCGGGGTTCCTTTGCGGGTCGGAACAGAACGGGTCGGGACACTGAATTTCTCTGGTCCGGAGGAGCGGAGACCATTCACAGCCCTGGAAATCGAATTTGTGCGTCTGCTCGGCCGATGGCTTGGTCAAGAATGGCTTAAATCGAACAAAGCACAGGAGCTTGCCGAAAAGACCATGCTTCTGAACGCCATAATTGAAGCCGTGCCCGATGCGATAATCGCTGCTGGCGATGATCGTCAGATTCAAATGGTCAATTCGGCGACAGAGAACCTTTTCGGCTTTGACCGCGATGATCTGATTGGCCGAACTACGTCGGTTCTTTATCCGAGCCTAGAAGAATACGAACGACAGGGAGAACATATATACCGCAAGGTCAAGGAAACGACGATCGGTCGGTTCGAAATGAACCTGCGCAAGCAGGACGGGTCACTTTTTCCTGGTGAGGTATTCATGGCCCCGCTGATGGACGAAGAAAACATGCGACTTGGGCTGGTGGGCGTGATCCGCGACATTAGCAACGAAACCGCTCTGAGACGGGCAAAAGATGAGCTGATCTCGACGGTCTCTCACGAGCTCCGCACGCCTATCACCTCGGCAAAAGGGGCACTGAAACTGCTTGAGTTGGAACGTGAAAACCTCTCTGCGAAGATGCAAAAAATGCTGGATGCAGCAACGCGCAACGTCGACCGGCTCGTTCCTCTTGTCGAGAATATTCTCGATTTCGAAAGACTGAACTCAAAAGAGTTCGTTTCCGACCTTCGCAACATCGACCTGTCGGCACTTGTGGTACGCGCGGTCGAGGATATCCGCCCCTTCGCAGCAGAGCACAACGTCAGCGTCGCAGCCATCAGCAATGGCGCAGCGGCATCACCGATCATGGGAGATGAAAATCGCTTATTGCAGGTACTAAGCAACCTTCTGTCGAACGCGGTGAAAGCCTCCACGCCAGGAGATACCGTAGAAGCAGGCACGACCCCCGGTGGCTTGGGCTTTTGGGTCCGTGATCATGGAAACGGTATTCCTGAATCGATGCAGAAAAGCCTGTTTCAAAGATTTACGAGGGCACCAACAAGTTATTCAAAGGGGCATAAAGGCACGGGGCTTGGCATGAGTATCGTGAAGGCAATTGTCGACCATCACGGCGGCCGTATCGAGTTCGATACGGTAGAGGGTCATGGAACAACATTCACAATCTCGTTCTTGGCGGAACCGGCCAATCAATCGTCGTAGCAAACTCGAGGGCTATTTTGCGGTGAGGTTGGCGGGTCATCATCTGCCTAGTTGTTATGATCGGCCCGAAACGGATATTCGGGTGCCTCTTAGCGAACGGCGGCAGAAAGCCCTCTCTACTGAATGCCGCACCTTGCGTGAATGCATGCTCTACAAAGGTGAGCCACTCGCCATACCGGCGATCATTGCACCCAGTGCGACAACATGGACCAGCATTAAGGCTTTGTCATTCCACATCGCGCCGACAGCGAACCAACCCAACACGCCGATCAGGAACAGGTAAAGATTCCAAGGCGTCCAGCCGAAACCTGTGGCGGTGTAGCCCATGATCTGGATGATCGAAGCGCCCCATTTCACCGCAAAAACCATGCGGTTGAAGCGTGGGCGCGCAATGCTCGTATCAAACGGCACGGGTCAATCCTCCGTCGATACGCAGGTTTTGCCCGGTCATGTACCCCCCACCTTCGGACGCGAGGAGCGAAATCAAGGACGACACTTCTTGCACTCGTCCGTAGCGCCCCATCGGAATACGTGCCTTGCGATCTTCGGTTTCCGGAAGACTGTCGATAAAGCCCGGCAGGACATTGTTGATACGAATGTTGTCGGCGGCATATTTATCGGAATAGAGCTTGGTAAACGCTGCAAGACCGGCCCGAAAGACGCCAGAAGTCGGAAACAACGGATCAGGCTCAAAGGCCGCAAATGTCGAAATATTGATGATCGCACCGCCGCCCTGTGCTTGCATGATGGGCGTAACCAACCGTGTCGGGCGTATAACGTTCATCAGGTATACTTCCATACCTAAGTGCCAATCATCATCCGAAATTTCCAGCACCGGCCCTTTAGGCCCGTGGCCAGCGGAGTTAACCAACACATCCACGCGACTCCAACGCTCCACAGCACCTTGGACCAATGCAGACAAGTCATCGGGATTGGTGTTGGACCCGGTGACGCCAAATCCACCCAACTCGGCCCCAAGCGCCTCGCCTTTCCCTGAGGACGACAGGATACCCAGCTGAAAGCCATCCGCGGCCAACCGTCGGGCCACCTCTGCGCCCATGCCGCTTCCCCCGGCGGTGACAAGCGCCACTTTTTCTACTGACATTGCTCTCTCCATCTCTATTGTGACTTCACAATAAAACAATCAAGTCGGCATATCGCCCGAGAAATGATGTTTCATGGCTGTAGGATTACTATCGCAAAATGCCGCAACTTCCTCCGCTCAACGGGCTACGCGCATTTGACGTAGCTGGCAGGTTTCTGAATTTCCGTGCTGCCGCGGATGAACTTGGCGTCACCCAAGGTGCCGTCGCCCAACAGGTGCGTCAACTTGAGGCGCATTTAGGTGTGCCCTTGTTTGAACGACTTTCAAAGGGCTTGGCCTTTACTCCAGCGGGGCGGAGCTATCACGTATTTGTCGCTGCTGCGTTCGAAGCCATCCGTAATGCGACGGAGCAACTCAAGCCGGAACCCGGCAAAGCCCTTGTCAGTGTCACACCGACATTCGCTGCAAAATGGCTGATCCCCAACTTGCCGGATTTTTCAGCCAAGCATCCGGATATTGACCTGCGCATTCTGGCAACTGAAAAGGTTTCAAGCTTTCACGGGGACGGAATTGACCTTGCTGTGAGGCAGGGAAGGCCTCCTTTCGGAGCGTCCCTTGATGCGCACCTCCTGTTTCGTCAGGAGATTATTGCAGTGGCTGCGCCGAGCCTGATTCACGGATACAGCTTACCTCTTGATGCAAAAGCGTTGTCATCCATTCCCAAACTTCATGACAGCCATAACCTCTGGCCCGAGTTTCTCAATCTAAACAACATCGAGGATGACGGGGACCATGGGCTACGCCTCAATCAAACGTCCCTGGCAGTGGATGCAGCGCTGTTTGGTCAGGGAGCGGCTCTGGTAAGTCGCTTTCTCGTGGAGGCCGAGATTGCCACCAAACGTTTGATACAGATCACGCCAAAGATTCTGCCAGGCAATCAGGACTTCTACCTGCTCTCCACACGCAAAACCAAACAAAACCCGGCGATTGATGCCGTCATCGCGTGGTTTCTGGAACAAGCTGAAAGGTAGCCCAGTCCTGGTTAAGCCAAAGGAAATTGCCGATTGTGGGCATTGGAGCGGCCGCAACGATTATCCGTTTGTTCCGCTCAGCGGTCATTAATACGAACCGCAGTGAAGGCCCGCTCTTCCACCCTTTGTGAGGTTAATCGCGATCAGCCCAAGCAAACGATTACACCGAGCCTCCCCAAAACCTTCATGGTTGCATTGTGTAATGTTGAATGTTTAGGCAGCCAAACATTCGAAAAAATAAAGGGGACGCTACCGCGCCCCCTCTCCTCGTACTCAAATCACTCAGTCCACTCACTCGCAATATCTTAATACTACTCGAAAGGGACCTTATCCCAAAGGGGAATGTGGGACACATTTTCCCGATTATTTGCGGTGCATGTTGTGAATCGACATTCAACACTACCCTCGGCTGCCCCGTACGACCCAAGCAACGTAACGGAGGTGGTATGGCCAGGTAGTGCCCCGGGAAGTGGTGTAGGAACTGGCGTCCACCTGCTTCTTCATAGCCGGTGTTGCTCGTTCACTGAGCGGCGATCATCGCCGTCTCACCGTCATCGTTGCATATGGCGGTCAGCTTTTC
>NZ_JAHKSQ010000024.1:0-5998 GCF_018862045.1 Roseovarius sp. PS-C2 | reverse complement strand
ATACAAGTCCACGGTGTATATCCCCAAGCCCTCCCGAAATCCGAAAGGGCAAAAGTGGACGACTTTTACGCCGCCCGCGACAACACTATGCCGTCGCTACCGTGGCCGAGTATTGCTCCGCCGTTCATAGCGGGACCATTGCACGGCATTCCGGTGGCGATCAAGGACATATTCGCCACGCAAGGCATGCGGACGACCTTCGGGTCGCGCACGATGGCCGATCACGTGCCAGAACAAGATAATATTCATGTCGCGCGGCTCCGGGCTGCGGGGGCAATCATTTTGGGCAAGACCAATACATCGGAATTCGCCTACGGAGCGCAAACCACGAACCCGATCTTCCGTGTGACACGCAATCCCCATGATCCGACGCGCACGGTTTCGGGATCGTCAGGGGGCGCCGCAGCGGCGCTGGCTGCGGGATTGACTGTTCTGGCTGATGGGTCGGATCTGGGCGGATCGATCCGCGCGCCCGCAGGATTTGCCGGCGTGGTAGGTCTGCGTCCGACCGCGCGCGTGGTGCCACTGCAAGAAACAGCTCGTCCCTTCGATAACCTGAACGTTCCCGGCCCGATGGCGCGCAGTCTGGATGATGCGCGGATGATGCTCGAGGTGATGGCAGGCGCATCCGCCCTCGACCCATGGTCGCAGGCGCTCGCTCCGGCAAAAAACCTTGCCGTCCAGGGATTACGTGTCGCATGGTGTCTTACTCCGGGAGGGGCGCCGATCGCCCCGGGGATCGCCGCAGCCTTGCGGCCAATACGCGCCCGCCTTGACGAATTGGGGGCGCAGATCGTCGACATCGACCCGGGTCTTGGCTTCATGCTGGAAGCTCAGCAAGTTTTTCGCGACTGGTCCGCGCGGCTGGAGATCGGTGATGTGTGGAAGCGCGATTTCGACCTCTACGGCCCTGAAATGCAGCGCACATTGCTCCGCGCAGAGGCTTTAACCGCTTCTGACCTTGCCCGTAGCGACGCCGCCCGCCGCAAGGGATGGGAGCTGATGCAGGCGTTCTTTGAAACGTATGACATCTGCGTCTGGCCGACCAACAGTCAGCCGCCCTACAGCGCTGATTCCGATGTGGCCGACTTGGACCTGAACGAAACGCCGACACTGGTGACACCCCTTCTGGGGATCCCCGCACTTTCGGTGCCGGTCGGCCTGACATCGAAAGGTTTCCCGGCCAGTATTCAATTCATCGGCCCGCGCCATTCAGACCGCGATATCCTTCGCATCGCGCAGGAAGTTACGTAGGTAATACCCGTCCTCTCCCGTTGGTCTCCACAGATGGCATACCACTGATTTTTGGCTGTCGACGTCGGTGAGGGCGTTGTCACGGTAACTTCGGGTTGCGTGAGAAATGGCTAAGATCCGGTTTCAAGTGGCAGCTGGCTGCAGGTCGATACCTTCGAAGACGATGGCACGCCGATCCACGAAATGGGCGTGGGCAAGGAGCCCGGCATCTACTTTCTGGGTCTGCCCTTTCAGACCCGCCGACGGTCCAGCTTCCTGTTCGGCGTCTGCTACGATGCCAAGTATGTCGGGGACTACATCGCCATGATGCAGAAGTATCACGACAAATATAGCGCTTGAGGGAACAGGCTTGCTCAAAGCTTTTCGGTTTTAACCTGCGACATATCCGGCAGCTTTGAAATAGTTCCAGCACTCCTGTGGTGAGAACATATCGCAGATGTACCCGAGGGCTTCGAAGAGGTCGGTAAAGGGCATTATAGTACCCGCCAAGTCATCTTATGGGTCATATATTACCCGTCAATTTGACTTTCTGAATCTCTTGTGCCTATATTGGTCACTTAAAGAACCGCGAAGTGATTTCATGGGTCATAAAAGATCCATTTAGGGCAAGACAATGAAGCGCACACGCAGCTACTCACGCGTCACCAAGCAGGCGCTCTCCATCCTCGGCAAGCTTGTGAAGCTCGGGCGGATGGAGCGTGGCTTGACGGCTGCCGAACTCGCCGAGCGTGCCGGCATCACCCGTAAGACGTTGCGCCGGATCGAGTATGGCGAGCCGGGTCCCGAGATCGGCACCGTCTTCGAGGTCGCGGCTCTCGTCGGTGTGCGCCTGTTTAAGTTCGACGAGCGCACGCTTGCGATGCACAATGCCCGCCTCGATGAAAAACTCACACTCCTGCCGAAAAGTGTTCGCTCGTCCGGACGGGAGGTCGATGATGACTTCTAAGCTCAGAGCGCCCGATGGCGCCTTTGTCTGGATTTGGCTGCCGGGCGAAACCGAGCCTGTTGTCGCCGGCCGTCTGACGAAAGAAGGCAACCGCCTCACCTTCAACTACGGCGCAAGCTATCTCGGCCGCAAGAACGCCATACCGATCTACGAGCCGGAGCTGCCGCTGCGGCAAGGACTCATTGATCCGCCTGCCGGCATGGACATGCCTAGTTCTATCCGTGACGGCTCGCCGGATGCCTGGGGACGGCGTGTCATTATCAACCGTCTTGTCGGTGCCAAAGCCATTGAGGATGCCGGCAATCAGCTGAACGAACTCACCTTCCTCCTGGAGTCTGGCTCCGACCGAATCGGCGCGCTCGACTTTCAGGAAAGTGCCACCGAGTACGTCCCGCGCCTTGCAGCCGAGGCATCTTACGAGGAACTGCTCGCCGCCGCCGAACGAGTCGAGAAAGGCCTGCCGCTGACACCAGCGCTCGATCAAGCGATTAATCACGGCACATCGATTGGTGGCGCACGGCCAAAGGCTCTTATCGAAGGTGACGACAAGAAACTGATCGCGAAATTCTCGTCATCGAACGACCTGTACAGTGTCGTGAAGGCTGAATTCATGGCGATGCGGCTGGCCGCATCCTGTGGTCTGAATGTTGCCCCTGTCTCGTTGATCGAAGCCGCAGGCAAAGACGTTCTCCTGATCGAACGCTTCGACCGCACGAGGGCGGACGGTGACTGGCAGCGCCATGCGATGGTGTCAGCGCTCACCATGCTCGGCCTCGACGAGATGATGGCGCGCTACGCTTCCTACGAAGACCTTGCCGAGATCATCCGGCACCGCTTCACCGATCCGAAGGATACGCTGCGCGAACTCTTTGGCCGGATTTGCTTCAATGTCCTTTGCGGCAACACGGACGATCACGCCCGCAACCATGCGGCTTTCTGGGACGGCAAGATGCTGACCCTGACACCGGCCTACGACATCTGCCCGCAGGGGCGAGCCGGAAACGAAGCGGCCCAAGCGATGCTGATCACCGGCGAGAACCGCATGAGTACGCTGGCAACATGCCTCGCCGCCGCCCGGCATTTCCTGATGAGCGAGGCTGAAGCCGCCGCGATCATCGACGGGCAACTGGCGATCATCGCTGAAAACTGGCCCGCCATCACAGACGAAGCGAAGCTGTCACCCACTGACCGCAGTCTGTTTGCGGGGCGGCAATTTCTGAATCCCTACTGTGCCGACGGCCTCGAAGACGCCAATGCAGCGCTGTATGAACGCTTCTCCAAAGCGCGGGCGATCCTGATCGACTAAACGGCATCAAGCGATCCGCCTCATCCTCATGTTCTTCTTGATCATCATGCTGATCGTGATGATTGGAATGCCGTTGATCATGATCTCCAGGCAAAACAGCAAGCGTTGCGTCACAGGCTGATCAAATGGGTTACGAGGTTCTTCTGATGGTCGTTGTTGTTGTGATCATGCAAACTGCCTGATCAGTGGTCACGATAGTGGCTCCTTACCGCACTTGATGATGTCTCATAATCGGTAGCGTTCCCATTCTGAGGTATTTACCACTCTATGCCTAGCAATTTATGTTTTGATAGGTATATATGTGCCAAGCAAAATACGAAAGTGATTGGCATGACTCCACTCAGCAGTATCGCGATGAGCGCCTATACCGATCTGGTTCGGCTTTTGAAGGACGACGCAGTCTCTGGCGTGAAAGGTAAGCCGACCCTGAAGCAGCGCGGCGACAAGGGGTACTGGTATTCTGCGCGCCGTGTCGGATCGGAGATGCGTTTTTTCTACATCGGTGAGGACAATGACGAAACGCGCGCGCGCATCGACCGCCTGGAAGAATTGCATGAGACAGCAAAGGCGCGGCAGGCCGAGCGATCTCGGCTGGTACGTCTGTTGCGCGCGGAGGGCATGACGCCCACCGACCGGGCGACCGGTTCCATCCTGTCTGCCCTGGCAGACGCGGGGACATTCAGACTCGGTGGCACTATTGTCGGTACGAATGCGTTTCGCCTGTATGAAGGCGAGCTTGGTATCCGTCTGCCCCTGGGTGGAATGGCAAACACCGGGGACATCGACATCGCCCAGTTCGAAAAACTCAGCGTCGCGTTACAAGATAAAGTTGACCCGGGCCTGGCGGAGACATTTTCGGCGCTGAAGTTCGATCCATTGCCGGGGCTCGACCCGGGACGCACCTGGCGATGGGCTCAGGGCGGCAGTGGCCAGCTGGTCGAGTTTCTTACGCCCGCGTTTGGTGCGGAAACCATCAGAGATCTGCCTGCGTTGGGTGTCAACGCGCAGGCCCTGAACTATCTCAATTTTCTGATCGCCGAACCGATCCACGCGGCAGCCATTTATAGATCCGGGGTTCTGGTCCAGGTGCCTCGCCCCGAGAGATACGCAATTCACAAGCTGATTATCGCAGACCGGCGGCGTGATGGCGCAGGGAGCCTCAAAGCATCCAAGGACCGGGAGCAGGCCGCGTTTCTCATCGAGGCGATGGCGGAGGACCGGCCTGACGATCTGTCCCGTGCTTACGTCCAAGCCATGGAGGTTGGCCCGCGCTGGCGCGAACATATTGGAAATTCACTGACCCGGATGCCCGACACGAAGAACATCATCGACAGGATCAGGGGGCATTGATCGGTACATTCAGTTGATGGTGACGATCATCATGATGATGGCGATGCTGACGCATTGGTCGTGTCGATCCAACGATTCACTGCAAACACAATATCAAAAAACTGGCCTTGCCTTAGCTGCGCAGCGGAAACACGGGGCGAGCCTAAGTAGAACATACTGGAAAGGCACAAGACCACCTGATATTGTGGTGAACATGTGAAGTAGACGCAATATGTATGGCAGGGCAGCGGGCTTTAGCATGACTGCGATGAGTGTTGACCTCAAGCGGATTGATCCGGAACTGAACATGCGGCGCTTTTACCGCATGAGCTTGCAGCCAGATCTTTTCGGCGGCATTGACTTGGTGCGGGAGTGGGGCAGGGTTGGATGTCGGGGCCAATTGCTCATTGAGCGGCACCCTGGGGAAATCGAAGCAATATCTTCAATGCGGATGCGCGAGGCCATCAAACGAAAAAGGGGCTACAAATCGTAGGTGGTAGCGGTTGCGTGTAACATGTTCAAATATTTATCAATGCAGAAGCGAGACTCGACTGAAGACGCTCGATCGGGCTGCGATACTGATTAGCTTGGCGCCGGCTGGCCTGATGGGGCCAGCCGACGTTTTTTTACAGAACCGATATCTGCGACAGAACCCCACAGACGAACCGCGCGGCCGGGAATTCAATCGAATGAGCCATCCGGGGCGATATTCTCAAGCACCTCGGGCCACATCTGCATGTCGACGATAGGTCGCATTGCAACGCGGAGACCGCCAAAACCCAGGTCGGTTTCTGCTTTTTCAAAGATGAACCCGCAGTAGTCGGCAAGCTCTTTGGCGGCGAGATTGATTGCGTATTCCAGGCGTTTTCTATGCACATCGTAGCGAGGATTTTCGGTTGAATGTAACCCACGGAGAACATCGTTCACGTCGAGATATTTTGTCATAGCCGCACTCCTTCGACGGTCTTCTCGCAGTTGTTGCGCAACTGTTTGTCGGTTTGCTCCCTATTCGCCGAGTTTCGACGGCCGGTATCTATGAACGGCGGAGCAATACTCGGCCACGGTAGCGACGGCATAGTGTTGTCGCGGGCGGCGTAAAAGTCGTCCACTTTTGCCCTTTCGGATTTCGGGAGGGCTTGGGGATATACACCGTGGACTTGTAT
>NZ_JAHKSQ010000023.1:5000-6745 GCF_018862045.1 Roseovarius sp. PS-C2 | reverse complement strand
TGTATTTCTTGAGATATTTTGGTTGCGGGAGCAGGATTTGAACCTGCGACCTTCAGGTTATGAGCCTGACGAGCTACCGGACTGCTCCATCCCGCGACGCTTTATGTTTGGCCTATCGCCCGAAGGGCTGTTTGAGGCCGTGGTGTTTGGCCTTGTCCCTTTGCGGGGGTTGGGCCGGGTGTTGTGCCCCAATGTTGTGTATTGGATTGGGGCCATCGTTTTGGAGAGATACGTTTCGGGGATTTTACCAGGTTTGGCGGTGACCTACTCTCCCACGTCTTGAGACGCAGTACCATCGGCGCTAAGGCACTTAACGGCCGGGTTCGGGATGGGACCGGGTGTTTTGCTCTTGCTATGACCACCAAACCGGGAAAAATCCTCGAATGTCCAAGTCTGTTGACTTTGGTCAGCAGAAGTCTGTCTTCTACTGGATCAAATCAAGCCTATCGGGCAATTAGTACCGGTCAACTGAACGCATTGCTGCGCTTACATCTCCGGCCTATCGACGTGGTGGTCTACCACGGCCCTCAGGGATACCTTGTTTTGAGGGGGGCTTCCCGCTTAGATGCCTTCAGCGGTTATCCTGTCCGATCATAGCTACCCTGCACTGCCGTTGGCACGACAACAGGTCCACCAGTGGATCGTTCACCCCGGTCCTCTCGTACTAGGGGCAACTCCTCTCAAGTATCCTACACCCACGGCAGATAGGGACCGAACTGTCTCACGACGTTCTAAACCCAGCTCACGTACCTCTTTAAACGGCGAACAGCCGTACCCTTGGGACCTGCTCCAGCCCCAGGATGAGATGAGCCGACATCGAGGTGCCAAACACTGCCGTCGATATGGACTCTTGGGCAGTATCAGCCTGTTATCCCCGGCGTACCTTTTATCCGTTGAGCGATGGCCCTTCCACTCGGGACCACCGGATCACTATGGCCGTCTTTCGACTCTGCTCGACTTGTCAGTCTTGCAGTCAGGCTGGCTTCTGCCATTGCACTCAACGAGCGATTTCCGACCGCTCTGAGCCAACCTTCGCGCGCCTCCGTTACGCTTTAGGAGGCGACCGCCCCAGTCAAACTACCCGCCACGCAGGGTCCCGGATCCGGATAACGGACCGCGGTTAGACATCAAGAGTGCGAAGGGTGGTATCTCAAGGGAGGCTCCACAGAAACTGGCGTTCCTGCTTCGAAGCCTACCACCTATCCTGCACATCACAATCCTGATGCCAGTGCGAAGCTGTAGTAAAGGTGCACGGGGTCTTTCCGTCTAACCGCGGGAAGCCTGCATCTTGACAGGCAATTCAATTTCGCTGAGTCGATGTTGGAGACAGCGGGGAAGTCGTTACGCCATTCGTGCAGGTCGGAACTTACCCGACAAGGAATTTCGCTACCTTAGGACCGTTATAGTTACGGCCGCCGTTTACCTGGGCTTCAATTCAAGGCTCTCACCTCTCCTTTTAACCTTCAGGCACCGGGCAGGCGTCAGACCCTATACGTCGTCTTGCGACTTCGCAGAGCCCTGTGTTTTTAGTAAACAGTCGCCACCCCCTGGTTTGTGCCCCCAGCCAATACTTGCGTAGAAACTGGGCCTCCTTCTCGCGAACTTACGGAGGTATTTTGCCGAGTTCCTTCAACATCGTTCTCTCAAGCGCCTTGGTATTCTCTACCAGTCCACCTGTGTCGGTTTAGGGTACGATCTCATGGAGGTGCTATTTCCAGGAACCGATCAGCGGCCCAGACAATCCG
>NZ_JAHKSQ010000022.1:0-7403 GCF_018862045.1 Roseovarius sp. PS-C2 | reverse complement strand
GCCCACCTCAGGGCGCTTTGGGCCGAAATCGTCGCAGCGATCTACGCCATGTTCGGGACAAAACGCGCCCCAATCGCCGCTCAAACCGGCCTCAGGTCGCTCACAGCGTGATATTCAGCGCCGACTACTTGCGCTCACCTTCCAAACGGTCCAACTTGCGCGCAGGGATTACAGGCCGTTTGCGCGCTTTTGACCGGGCGCTGCGAACAGGTTAAGGGGTAACAGGGGGATCGTATGATTATGCGTTTAATCGACGAACTGAATGAGATCGTAGGCAAGCTCGTTTCAGTTGTGGCGATTCTGTTCGCCGCGATTATCATTTTCGATGTCGTAATGCGTTACGCGCTCAGCGAGCCCACCAGATGGGCCTTCGATGTATCCAAGCAAATGTTCGGGTTCTACTTTGTCCTGCTCGGCGGTTACGCCTTGCGCCACAACGCCCATGTGCGGGTCGATATTCTGACCGAAACACTGGGCCCCCGCGCACACAAGGTTGTCGAATTGCTGGGCTATGTCATCTTCTTCTTTCCCTTCACATGGGTCTTCCTGACCCGCTCGTGGGAGTTCGCATCCCGCTCCTGGGCACAGGGCGAAGTGACCTATGGAGCCATCCAGATGCCTGTCTATCCCTTGAAGATGGCCATGTGTGTCGCCGCGGGGCTCCTGTTATTGCAGGGAATCTCGGAGGTTCTCAAACTGCTGTTCGGAAATCAGGAGGCCTCCAGATGAGTCCCGAGTATATCGCCGTATTGATGTTCGGCCTGCTGGTTGTGGGCTTGTTCATGGGGCATCCGCTGGCCTTCGTTCTGGGCGGCACGGCTGTTCTGACCGCCATCATCGCCGGAAAACCGATGGTGCTGGGCATCGTGATCAACCGGATTTTCGGTGATGTTCTCGATAATTACACGCTGATCGCCATTCCGCTCTTTGTTCTCATGGCGCGTTTCCTGTCCGATTCCGGCGTGACCGACCGAATGTTCGAAACACTGCGCCTGTTGCTCAGCCGCGTTCGCGGCGGCTTGGCGCTGGCCGTGGTTTTCATCTCGATCCTGCTGGCGGCGACCACTGGAATCATCGGTGCCTCGATCACCGTCATGGGGGTCATGGCCCTGCGTCCGATGCTGCAATACGGCTACGCCCCGACCCTGACAACCGGGGTCATTGCCGCATCGGGCTGCCTTGGCATTCTCATTCCGCCGTCGATCATGCTGATCCTGATGGCCAGTTATTCACCGCTTTCGGTGGGCGAATTGTTCGCGGGTTCAATGATCCCCGGCGTCTTGCTGGGGCTGAGCTATGCACTTTACGTGTATATCATTTCCGTTCTCCGCCCCGATCTGGCCCCCTCGGTCGAACCGGACGAGAAACTGTCCCGTGGCGAGTTGCTCCGCATGCTGCTCGTCGAAGCCATGCCACCGCTGGCCCTGATCTTCGGCATCCTTGGCTCACTTCTGGCCGGGATCGCGACAGCAACCGAGGCTTCGGCCATCGGCGCGGCCCTTGCCCTGCTGATCGTGATCATGCGACGCAAGTTCAAGCTCGAGACATTCTACAGCGCCATGCTGGAAACTGGCAGAACCTCGGCAATGATCCTGTTCATCGTCGTGGGGGCCACGGCCTTTACCGGTGTCTTCAATATCACCGGGGGCCTCCGTGCCACGCAGGAACTGATCCGCGCACTGGACATGGAGCCTTGGCTTCTGATCACCATGATGATGTTCGTCGTCTTCATCCTTGGCGCCTTTCTGGACTGGACCGGCATCGTGCTTTTGTCTTTCCCGATTTTCCTGCCGATCATTCAGGAAATGCCGGATGTCAGCCTTTTGTGGTTCGTGGTTCTCATGGCGGTGGTCCTGCAAACATCCTTCCTGACCCCACCATTCGGCTATGCCTTGTTCTATCTGCGCGCGATCGCCCCCCCCGAGGTGCGCACGGGCGCCATCATCCGGGGCGTGATGCCGTTCATCGGCCTGATCGTGATCATGTGCCTTCTGGTTGCGCTGTTCCCGTCGCTGGTGATCTGGCTGCCGGACGTTCTCTATACGAAGTAACTTTAACCCTGAGAGGAGATAAGTATGACTTTCAAAACAATCGCTCTTGCCGCGACTGCGGCAACGGCCATGGCAAGCCAGACCATGGCTCAGGAAAGCTGGACAATGACGACGACATGGCCCTCGTCGCTGGAACTGATCGAGACCGACAGGCATTTTGTCGAGCTCGCCAACAAACTGACTGCGGGCGAACTGACCATCGAATTCTTTGACGGCGGATCGCTTGTTCCGTCCGGCGAAGTGTTCGGCGCGGTTGAATCCGGCACCATTCAGGCCGGTGCAGACTGGCCGGGATATTGGGCGGGCCGTGACTCGGCCTTCTCGCCGCTGGCCACCACGCCCTCGCTGTTCAACGCGGTGGACTACGTGAACTGGATTCAGCAATGGGGCGGCGCGGAACTCTATAACGAGATCTACGGCAACTTCGGCATGGTCTATCTGCCCTATGGCGTGACCAACAACGAATCCGGCTTCCGCACGAAGGAACCGATCGTCTCTCTTGACGATCTGCAAGGCAAGCGCCTGCGTCTGTCCGGGCTGGAGCAAGGCAAGCTTCTGGAACGCCTCGGCGGCAATCAGGTCTCGATGGCGGGCGGTGAAATCTATCAATCGCTCGAACGCGGCGTGATCGACGGCGCTGAATTCTCCACCCCGAACGTGGACTGGTCCGGCGGTTTCCAGCAGGTCACCGAGTATTGGGCGACCCCTGGCTGGCACCAGTCGGCATCGGTTTTCGGTGTCATGATCAACCAGGCGTCTTGGGATGCGCTGAGCGCGGAAACCCAGGAGAAGCTCCAGATCGCGGCTGACGCAACTCTGTTGTGGTCGCTGGCCTTCACCGAAAAACGCGCCACCGAAGCCTATGCGAAATTCGACGAAGCCGTCGAAATCAACCGCTACGACGACGAAACGCTTGCCGAAGTTCAGAAAATGGCAAACGAAGTCATCGTCGAAACGGCATGTGAGAACCCCAACTCGGCCAAGGTGTACCTGAGCATGGTGGAATACCTGAACGACTATGCCCAGTGGCGCGATGCGTCGGCTCCGTTCAACCTCGGGCGCACCCCGAACGGCCCGGATGCCGAAGCGCTGCGGGCCTGCGTCGAGTAAAACAGCGCACATCCCACAGAACCCGAGAATGCCCGCCAGCTTTGGCGGGCATTTTTCATTGGACACCCTTTTTACGTGAAGCGTTTCACGCTTTGGTCCGATACCTGGCCCGCCGTCTTGCAGAATGGCTCAGATCGGTCCTGTGCTCCCTCGACTAAATATTGACTCAAATACTCGGGTATTATATCGCGCTTTGAAAACGGATATTTGGTCCGCAAGCCAGCGTTTCAGCCAGCAACAAATATCACGCATGGGGACGCTGGAAAATGTTGCATCACAAAGAAACGCACAAGCGGGAACCGCTTGTATCGAAAGAAAATGTATGGGCTGCCGGAATGTTCATCGCAATAGCGATACCTGCATCCGTTCAGGCACAGGACGGTATTGTACTCGACCCCATCAACATCGAGCAGGAGACGGATGATCGTAACGGTGCAGGCCTGCCCCAGACACGTATATCGGGATCGCAAGAAGGCTCTGGCGCAACAACGGTGGATGCAGAAGGCGTAAAAATTCGCGCCGATGGATCGGGCGACGCCAACACCGCATTAACCAGCCTGCCGGGGGTGCAATACCGCAACGATGCCGATACCGACGCAGGCGAGAACGGCGATGACATACTGGACCTCAAGCCTCTTGAACTGTCGATCTCGGGCGGGCGCGTGACCGAGAACAACTTTACTCTGGATGGGCTCGGGATCAACTCGCTGACGGGCAATGAAGACCCTCTCGCGAACACAGAGCTTAGCCGCGAAACCAATCAACCCAACACCTATTCCTTCTATGGCTTGCACTCGCAAACGCAGTTTGTGCCCACATCGATGGTCGAAGAGGTCGAGATAATCGATTCAGACGTCTCTGCCCGACATGGCGGATTCCAGGGCGGTGTCGTGAATTATACCAGCAAACAGCCCAAGCTGGAGAAAGCCTCGGGGCAGTTGTCATTCAGCTATTCGACCGATGAGATGACCAAATACGTTCTGGGCACACCCTTTGGGCTCAACCCGGATTTCCGGCAGAAACCGGACTGGACCAAGCTGTCGTATTCGGTGGTTCACAATCAGCCCGTGTCGGATCGCACTGCGATCCTGTTCGGCTTCGGCCGCCGCGAAGCAGAAGCGCGCAAACAGATGGACGCGCAGTACAAGGACCGCATCGTCAAGAATGACTCGCGCAGCGATTTCTATAGCCTTGGTGTGCTGCACGAATTCGGCAATGGCGACAGGCTGACCGTTTCCGGCAAATTGACGGACTATTCCCAAGGATGGGACAGCAACTTTGTCGAGGATTTCCATCTGGATGTCGAAACGCGGGGCCTGTCTCTGGATGCCAAGTACGAAAAGGAATGGGACAGCCTGTCTTTTGCCGGGCTCGACGTACGCGACGTCAAACTGACGCTGCGCGCTGCATGGCAGGACAACGAAGCAACCAATATCAATCCGCGTACGGAGCAATTCAACTGGTATGCATGGTACCAACCCGACAATTATCTAACTAATGCCTTCGACTCGTGGTGTACGGCTGATACCACCGATAGGCTTACAACCTGCCGTACGGGCGGGTTGGGCAGCACTTATTACACTGACAAACGCAAACAGGCCTTTGCCGAACTCGAAGGTGAGATTGCACGCGGCAGTTTCTTGCTTGGCGTTTCGATTGAGGAGGTTGAGGCAAAGCGCCAAGGCACCGGCTTTACCTATTACGGCGCCAATGAGCGGCTGGACCCGGCGGACCCGTTCATCGGCTTCATCTGCCCGCCCGGTGATCGAAGCTGCCTGTCAGATCAGTATTTCGATGTGCGAGTCCAACAAGATCCTTACAACATATCCGTCGATGCCATCAAAACCGAACTGTGGGCCGAGATCGACCAGACATGGGGCGATTTCGGGCTGCGAGCCGGGCTTCGCCTGGATCACAATGACGTTCTGGACAACTGGGACTGGTCGCCGCGCCTGACGGGCCGCTGGTCGCCGCGTGACAACCTGGAATTCACACTCGGCGCCAATCGTTATTACAGTGATAACTATATGGCTTATGCAATTCACGACGCGATTTCGCGTGGCACCACACAACTGCGCGGTCATGATGGAGCCACCGGCGTTGTCGACCCGTGGGGCAGCGGACGCAACATCGATCAAGGACAGTATTCCTATACCCAAGGTAACCTGAAAACCCCCTACACGGATGAACTGGCCCTTGGCGTGACATATCGCGACAGTTGGACAAACGGCACATGGCGATTGCGGGGCAAGCATCGCAAGGGCCGGGACCAATTCTCGCGCGCCGAAGGACCAGGCTCGCGCGAGAATTATCTGACCAATGACGGTACGAACGAGTACAATTCGATCTCACTGGAATACAGCAAGGCATGGGACATGCGGCGGCACAGCCACGTGCTGGACAGCGTGGGATTGTATTTGTCAGGCGTCTGGTCCGAAAGAGAAACCTCCGCACTCTCTTACTTCAACGATGATGGCGACGGGATCGACGATTTCATCTATTACGGCGGCCAAAGCTATACGCTGTCGGAATTCGGGCAGGTGACCGGCAATCTGGATATCCCCGTACGTTCGACCATCGAGCTGCGCACGAAATGGGCAGGCGGACGATATTCGCTGGGGGTCGGGGCCGATGTGGTGTTCGGTTACGATGGGGTAATCGACTCTGATCAGACCGGCACATTCACGCACCCCAGATATGGAAGACAGCGGCACAACATCTTTGTCGACAAACGGTTCAAGGCGCACGCAACGGCATTCCTATCGGCCAGTGCCCGCATCGCGGAAATCCAGGGCAAGACCATCGACCTGAACCTCAAGGTATCCAATCTCTTCAACGAAGCGGGCAACCGCACGGCAACCAATTCGAACCCATGGATCGCCGGGCGCAGCTTCTACCTGGGCACCAATGTCAGTTGGTAACCCCGGCAGCAGCGTATTGTCCCCCATCGCAGCGCGATGGCACTGGATCATCGCCACAGTTGCGGCGGCGGTGATCGTCATCGGCGGCGTGGCTGCGTTGCAACCCGACCTGGATAACCCGGCCGATTTGCGCCAGATCTATTCCGGGTCTTCCGGCAATTGGCCTGCCCCGTGGATCGATCCCGGTGTCGCCTATATCGAACTGGCCGCGCCGGATTTGCCAACCCGTCCCGCGCCGAACAGCCAAGCCGCAAAACGCCGCGCCTTGGGCGAACGCTTGTTCAACGACCCCATCCTGTCAGCGTCCGGACACGTGGCCTGCCAAAGCTGCCACAATCGGCGACTTGGCTGGGGCGACGGTCTGCCACGCAGTTTTGGCCACGCCCGAACCGAGGGACGGCGCAACGCCCCCGCCCTGTTCGCAGCGGCCCGCCGCACCCCCCTGTTTTGGGATGGTCGGGCGCAAACCCTCAAAGAACAAGCGCTTTTCCCATTGGCGGACCCGACCGAAATGGCCAACCACGATCTGGGCGATGTAGCGGACCGCCTGCAAAACACCCTGGAATATCCGGCACTGTTCGCAGACGCTTATGGCTTCGAAACGATCTCCCTTGAACGGATCGCCGATGCGATTGCGACATTTCAGCGATATCTCGACGTGCCCTCACAATTCGATCACTTCCTGCAAGGTCAACACGACGCCCTGAGCGATACCGAAATCCGCGGATTGCACCTGTTTCGAACGAAAGCGCGCTGCGTGAATTGTCATTTCGGGCCGGATTTGTCAGATGGCGAATTCCATAATCTCGGCTTGGCCTATTTTGACCGCAAGTATCAGGATTTGGGGCGCTACGAAGTCACCGGAAACTCGAATGATGCCGGAAAATTTCTAACACCCAGTCTTCGCCATGTATCCAGGACCGCCCCCTACATGCACAACGGCCTTTTTCCCAGCCTGCGAGGCATCATCAACCTCTACGTTGCAGGCGGTGCACGTCAGGGCGACCTTTCCAAGGTTTCTCCTGCGCTGGAGCGAAACGCCAAAACCCACTCTCCTCACCTGAAACCGCTGACACTCACGCCCGAAGAAATCCGGGAAATCGAAGCCTTCCTCCGGGCTCTCTGAAGAATGGGATCAAGGCGTCCAGAATATTTCCGGCTGTACTTGCCCACCGGGCATTCGCGGCCCGTCTGGGTAGTGCCCCGGGAAGTGGTGTAGGAACTGGCGTCCACCTGCTTCTTCATAGCCGGTGTTGCTCGTTCACTGAGCGGCGATCATCGCCGTCTCACCGTCATCGTTGCATATGGCGGTCAGCTTTTC
>NZ_JAHKSQ010000021.1:0-10572 GCF_018862045.1 Roseovarius sp. PS-C2 | reverse complement strand
CGGTGGGCGCGGCGGGGCATATCGACATCTTCCCCAACTCGCGCAACGTGATCCCCGGCAAGGCGGTGTTCACGGTGGATTTCCGCTCGCCGCAGCTGGCGGTGATCGAGGACATGGTCACGCGGATGAAGGCGGCGGCGACGGAGATTTGCGACGATATGGGCTGCGAGGTGGCGTTCGAGACCGCCGGCGGGTTCGACCCGGTGGAGTTCGACAAGGGCTGCGTCGCGGCGGTGCGCGCGGCGGCGGAACGGCTGGGCTATTCGCATCGCGACCTGGTGTCGGGGGCGGGGCACGACGCGTGCTGGATCAACCGCGTGGCGCCGACGGCGATGGTGATGTGCCCCTGCGTCGACGGGCTCTCGCACAACGAGGCCGAGGAGATCACCAGGGACTGGGCCGCCGCCGGGGCCGACGTGCTGATGCATGCGGTCGTGGAAACCGCGGAAATCGTGGAGTAGCAGGGGGCGCCGCCCGCCGCGTGCGACGCCGCGACCCCTCCGCAACCCGCCAGAAAGACAGGGAGACATGATATGAACGACATACTGGAGCTTGGGGCGGTTGAGCTGCGCGCCCGTCTTGGGGCCGGACAGTTGAGCGCCGAAGATCTTATGCGCGCGACGCTGGAGCGGATCGAAAAGACGAACGGCGCGCTGAACGCTGTCGTGTCGATGAAAGATGGCGATGCACTGATGGCCGAGGCGCGCGCTGCCGATGCCGCAGGGCTGGACGGCGCCCTGGCGGGCCTGCCGGTTTGCGTGAAGGATATGGCCAATGCGAAGGGGTTCCCGACAAGCATGGGGTCCCCGGCCTTTGCGGACAAGATCGCAGAAAAGGACGATCTGTTCGTGTCGCGCATGCGCGCTGCCGGGGCCATCGTGATCGGGAAATCGAACACGCCCGAGTTTGCCCTTGGCAGCCATACTTTCAACACGGTGCATGGCGCGACATGCAACCCTTACAATTCCGGCGTGTCCTGTGGCGGGTCATCGGGCGGTGCGGCGGTTGCGTTGGCGGCGCGCATGGTGTCGATCGCGGACGGATCGGACATGATGGGCAGCTTGCGCAACCCCGCAGGGTGGAACAACGTCTACGGTATGCGGCCCAGTTGGGGGCTTGTTCCGGCCGAACCCGTTGCGGACACGTTCCTGCATCAGATATCGACGGAAGGCCCCATGGCGCGCAGTCCGCAGGATCTTGCGCTGTTGCTGAAGGTCATGGCGGGCCCCGATCCGCGACAGCCGCACAGTATGCCCGTTCCCGAACTGGACCTGGCCGGGATCGACCCGGCAGGGGTCAGGATCGGTTGGCTGGGGGACTGGGGCGGAGCCTATCCGATGGATGACGGCATTCTGGAGCTGTGTCAGGCCGCCTGCCAGTCCCTTGCCGATCTCGGGTGCCGGGTGGAGCCGGTTTCGGCGCCTTACAGCCGCGAGGCCTTGTGGGACAGTTGGACCACTTTGCGGAGCTGGACCATGGCCTCAAAGCTCTCGGCGCTTCTGGAGAATCCGAAAACGCGGGATCAGATCAAAGCTGATGCCGTTTGGGAAATCGAGCGTGGCCTGGCAATGAAGGCCGTGGATGTTCACAAGGCAAGCGTGGCCCGCTCGGGATGGTTCCGGGCGGCAGCGGCGCTTTTTGACAGTTACGATGCCTTGGTTTTGCCCACGGCGCAGGTGTGGCCGTTTCCGATGGACTGGAGTTGGCCTGCAGAGGTGGCCGGGGTCGGGATGGATACGTACCATCGCTGGATGGAGGCGATGGTGCCCGCCAGTCTGGCAGGGCTGCCTGCTCTCGCAATGCCTGCCGGGTTCGGAGAGAACGGGTTGCCGATGGGCATCCAGTTGATTGGCCGGAAAGGCAGCGACCGGAGGCTTCTGGAGATTGCCGCGCTCTATCACGAGGCGACGTTCTGGCCGCAGAAGGCCCCGCCGGAACCGGCCGCCGCCTGAACGGGATCAGAAGGTCGGGGGGGTGTTGGCCCACAGCACGCGGGTGCGTGTCTTTCCGGGGTTGCGGTAGGCATGCGGGCGGCTGGAATTGAAATGAAAGGAGTCGTTTTCACGCAGGTGATACACAATGTCGTCGAGCGTCAGTTCAAGTTCGCCTTCCAGCACGTATCCCATTTCCTCGCCCACATGCTGAATGTGGTCTTCGCTGGAGCCGTCCGGTTCGATGATGTGGATGTTGCATTGCAGGATGTGATCTCTGGAATGGGGAATGATGCGTTCGAGGCAGATTCCGGTGCCGCGCCGGACCGGATCAAGGTCGATGACAGGGCGTTCGCCCATGCGCGACACGACCTGTTCCTTGCCGTTCGTTTCATCGAACAGAAGCCCGATGGTGATGTCGAGCGCCTGTGTGATTCGATGCAGAAGGGCGACCGAGGGCTGGGTCTTGTCGTTCTCGATCTTCGACATATGCCCTTCGGAGGTTTTGGCCAGTTCAGCCAGTTGTTTCAGGGTCATGTTTCGGATTCTGCGTAGTGATTTAATTCGTTCTCCGATCATGTACCCAACCTTTTTCGATCAGTGATTTGCATTGCCTTGTTCTTTTCCCGACGGATTCCATTGTCAACTGTGCTATAAAATTAAGCAAACCCGGTTACTTGCGGACAAGGTCATGCAAGATACTTGCATAATGTTGTTGCCTGCGCTTACCCTGAGCCTTGTCCGCTGTTTCGCAGCGCGACCATGAACATGAATAAAAGCCAGCGGTGGCGTGGGTGCTTGCACCGTCCTGCCGCGAAGCAAACTCAGGGAGCCACAAATGCCTATGACTGCATTTGCACATGTATTGAAGAAATCCGCCCGCCATGCGGTGCTGTCCGCACCGATTGCCGTTGCGGGCCTGATGGCGGCCACGGCGCCGGCCAGCGCGGAATCGGTGCTGAAGATCGTGCCGCATGCCGACCTGCGCAACGTCGACCCGATCTGGACGACGGCCTATATCACCCGCAACCACGGGTATCTGGTGTTCGACACGCTGTTCGCGCTGGACGAAAACCTGGAAGTCCAGCCGCAGATGGCTGCCGGTCACGAGGTCAGCGAAGACGGTCTGACCTATACGATCACACTGCGCGACGGCTTGACGTTCCATGATGGATCGCCGGTGACGGCAGAAGACGTCGTTGCCTCGATCAAGCGGTGGGGCGCGCGTGACGGCATGGGCCAGAAGCTGATGCGCGTGACCGCCAGCCTTGAAGCCGCCGACGACAAGACCGTCGTTCTGACGCTGAGCGAATCCTATGGTCTGGTGTTGCAGTCGCTGGGCAAGATTTCGTCCAACGTGCCGTTCATCATGCCCAAGCGCCTGGCCGAAACCGACCCCAACAAGCAGGTCGAGGAAATCATCGGCTCGGGGCCGTTCAAGTTCGTTGCCGACGAATGGCAGCCGGGCAACAAGGTGGTTTACGAAAAGTTCGACGAATACGTGCCGCGTGAAGAGCCTGCAAGCTATGCCGCAGGTGGCAAGGTGGCCAATGTGGACCGTGTCGAGTGGCGCTATATCCCCGATGCGGCAACCGCAAGCCAGGCCCTGCTGGCCGGTGAGGTGGATTACTACGAGCAACCCGCCGTCGACCTGCTGCCGATGATCCAGTCGGACCCGTCGATCAAGGTCGAAACCGTTGACCCGCTGGGCACGCAAGGCGTCGTGCGCTTCAACTTCAAATATCCGCCGTTCGACAACAAGAAGGCCCGTCAGGCTGCGTTGTGGGCCGTGCAACAGGCCGACTACATGTATTCGATCATGGGTGATCCGGCCTATTTCGAAGAGTTCTGCGGCGCCTATTTCATGTGCGGTGGACCTTACGAAACCGACATTGGCAGCGAACCGCTGCGCGAAAAGGATGTCGAAAAGGCCAAGGCCCTGCTGGCAGAATCCGGCTATGACGGGCGCGAGGTGCTGATCCTCGATCCGACGGATATTCCGGTGGCGCACGGGCAGGCGCTGGTGACGGCGCAGGCGCTGCGCGAGATCGGCATGAACGTGAAGCTGGTCGCGATGGACTGGGCGACGATGACATCGCGCCGGGCGGTGCGCGAAGCCCCCGAGAACGGTGGCTGGAACATCTTCCCGACATGGTGGCTGGCGGCTGACCAGTTGAACCCGGTGACGAACATTTCGGTTGCGGCCTCGGGCGACACCGCCTGGTTCGGCTGGCCCGAGAACCAGAAGATCGAAGATCTGCGCAATGCCTTTGCCAAGGAAACCGACGCGGGCAAGCAGATGGAGATCATCGAGGAATTGCAGGCCGAACTGTATGATTTCGTGCCCTACATCCCGACCGGCCAGTATTACCAGCCGACGGCCTTCCGCGACAACGTGAAGGGCGTTCTGGAGGCTCCGGTTCCGTTCTTCTGGAACATTTCGGTCGAGTAATCGTCCTTTGATCAGGCAGCGCGCGCCCGTCGCGCGCTGCCGCCCAATCAACAAGGTGAGCCGGGCATGTACGCATATATCATTCGCCGACTTATAGCGACCATCCCGATCATGGCGATCGTGGCGGTGTTCGTTTTCATGCTGCTGCATCTCAGTCCGGGCGATCCGGCGGCGATCATCGCCGGGGATTTCGCCACGGAAGAGCAGATTCTGAAGATCCGCGAACAACTGGGCCTGAACGATCCGCTTTATATCCAGTTCGGGAGTTGGCTGATCAACCTGCTGCAGGGGGATATGGGCCAGTCCATCTATTCCGGCCTGCCCGTGACCAAGCTGATCGGGCAGCGGCTGGAGCCGACGCTGATGCTGACGCTGTGCACCATGCTGATCGCCATCACCATGGCGATTCCGCTTGGCGTCATCGCGGCGTGGAAAGTCGGTACGTGGATCGACCGTGCGGTCATGACGCTGGCGGTTTTCGGATTTTCCGTTCCGGTCTTCGTGATCGGGTATCTGTTGATCCTCGGAGGCTCACGCACGCTCGGCTGGTTCCCGGTTCAGGGATATACCAGCATCCTCGAAAGCGTTCCGGGATTCCTGTCTCATATCACCTTGCCCGCGTTGACGCTCGGGGCGGTCTATATGGCGCTGATCGCACGCATGACGCGCGCCACGATGCTGGAAGTCCTGAACGAGGATTACGTGCGCACCGCCTATGCCAAGGGGCTGGCGACGCGCAAGGTTCTGATTAAACATGCGCTCAAGAACGCGATGGTGCCGATCAGCACGACGATCGGCCTGGGTGTTGCCCTGCTGATCGGCGGTGTGGTCGTGACCGAAAGCGTTTTCGCCATTCCCGGCCTTGGACGGCTGACGGTCGATGCGGTTTTGCGCACCGATTATCCCGTGATTCAGGGCGTTATCCTCGTGTTTTCCTTTACCTATGTCCTGCTGAACCTGCTGATCGACCTGAGCTATGTGCTGTTCGATCCGCGCATCCGGTACTGAACCGGTCAGCCAGAAGTCCAAGGATACAAACCCATGAGTTTGCATGTGCAAGAACTGTCATTCGGCGCGCGTCTGAAGCATCGCGTGCGGGTGGTCGCGGAATCCTTCAAACGTAATCCGACGATGCTGTTCGGTGTGGCTGTCCTGTTGCTGATGGCCGGGCTTGCGTTTCTGGCGCCGTGGCTGGGATTGCCCGACCCGATGCAGCAATCCCCGCGTGACCGCCTGCAATCGCCGTCCGCCGACGCGTTGTTCGGGACCGATATGTACGGGCGTGATCTGTTCAGCCGCGTGTTGCATGGCGGTCAGGTTTCGCTGGTGGTCGGGCTGACGGTCGCGGCCCTGGCCACCAGCTTTGGGCTGGCCATCGGGCTGGTGTCGGGCTTTGTGCGCGGTGTCGATGCGGTGATCATGCGCCTGATGGATGCTCTGATGTCCATTCCGTCGATCCTTCTGGCCATCGCTCTCGTGGCGCTTTGGGGAAGCAGCGTGCCCAACGTGATCCTGGCGCTGACCATCCCGGAAATTCCGCGTGTGGTGCGACTGGTGCGGTCGGTTGTCCTGATGCTGCGCGACCAGCTTTATGTGCAGGCCGCGATTGCCTGCGGTACCTCGACCCCGCGTATCCTGATCCGGCACATCCTGCCCAACACCATTCCGCCGCTGATCGTGCAGGCCACCTACATCTGTGCACAGGCTGTGATTTTCGAGGCTTACCTGAGCTTTGTCGGCGCGGGCACGCCGCCGGAAATCCCGAGCTGGGGCAACATCATGGCCGAAGGGCGCATGTTCTTTTTCCAATCCGTCGGGATCATCCTGTATCCGGGCGCGTTTCTGGCGCTGACGGTTTTCGCGATCAACACGTTCGGGGACGGTTTGCGTGACTCGCTCGATCCCCGTATGCAAAGGAGGGTCTGAGAAGATGACCGAAGACACCGCCCTTCTGGATCGCGGCCCATCCGCGGATGCCGGAACGGACCCCGTGCTTCAGGTGGAAGACCTGCGCACATATTTCGACACGCGCGATGGCGTCGTGAAGGCAGTGGACGGGCTGAGTTTTTCGGTCCGTCCGGGTGAAATCCTGAGCGTGGTGGGGGAATCCGGCTGCGGGAAATCCATCACTTCGCTGTCGGTCATGCAGCTTTTGCCGCGCCCGCCTGCGCGGTTTGCCTCGGGTCGGATCATGTTCAAGGGACGTGATCTGTTGCAGGCCAGCGAAGAAGAGATGCGCCATGTGCGCGGCAACGAAATCTCGATGATCTTTCAGGATCCGATGTCGTCGCTCAACCCGGTGCTGAGCATCGGGGATCAGTTGACCGAGGCGATCATGCTGCATCAGGGACTGTCGCAGAAGCAGGCGATGGACCATGCCGCCGAAATGCTGGACCTTGTGCATATCCCCGAGCCGCGCCGCCGGCTGAAGGAATATCCGCACCAGTTGTCAGGCGGGATGCGGCAGCGGGTGATGATCGCCATGGCGCTGTCCTGCAACCCTTCGGTATTGATCGCGGACGAGCCGACGACGGCGCTGGACGTGACCATTCAGGCGCAGATCCTGGCGCTGATGGAGGAAATCCGCGACAAGCTGAAAACCGCGATCATCCTGATCACGCATGATCTGGGCGTGGTAGCCGAAATGGCCGACCGGGTTTTGGTGATGTATGCCGGGCGCAAGGTGGAAGAGGCGGACGTTGCCGAAATCTTCGAACGCCCTCAGCACCCGTATACGCGGGGGCTGATGCGTTCGGTGCCGCGGCTGACGACCGATTTTTCGGAAGCGCGTCAGGAGCGGCTGTCGGAAATTCCCGGTATCGTTCCGGCCCTGACCAACCTTCCGAAGGGCTGCACCTTTGCCGAGCGTTGCGCCTTTGCGACGGACCGTTGTCGCGCGGAATATCCCGCCCTTGAACCCAAGAAACCCGACCATCTTGCCGCGTGCTGGGAAAGCGCAAACCTGCCGGACTGGACCCTATGACAGAGAAATCAGAGCCTCCTCTTCTTGAAGTCAAGAACCTCACCAAGCATTTCCCGATCCGGGGAGGATTGCGCAACCGCGAGCAGGCGCGCGTTTATGCCGTGGACGGTGTTTCGTTCTCGGTGAATGCGGGCGAAACCCTTGGGATTGTCGGGGAGTCGGGTTGTGGCAAGTCCACGACGGGCAAGGCGATCCTGCGTCTGGAAGATCCGACCAGCGGGCAGATTTTGCTGAAAGGCAAGGATATCACCCATATCTCGCGCCGGGAGATGCACCCGTATCGTCAGCAGATGCAGGTCATCTTTCAGGACCCCTATGCCTCGCTCAATCAAAGGCTGCTGGCAGGGGATATCGTTGGCGAACCCCTTGGCAACTATGGAAATCTGTCGCCAACCGAACGGCGTGAAAAAGTGGCCGATCTGTTTGCGCGGGTCGGCTTACGTCAGGATGCGATGCATCGCTTCCCCTATGAATTTTCGGGCGGGCAACGCCAGAGGCTGGGGATCGCGCGGGCGCTTGCGCTGAACCCCGAGATCATCATCGCCGACGAACCCGTTTCGGCGCTGGACGTGTCGGTGCAGGCGCAGGTGGTGAACCTGATGATGGACCTGCAAGAGGAACTGGGCCTGTCCTATCTGTTCATCGCCCATGATCTGGCGATCGTGCAGCATATCAGCCACCGGATCGGCGTGATGTATCTGGGCAAGCTGGTCGAGATCACGGACAAGCAAAGCCTGTTCCGCTCGCCCCAGCATCCCTATACCGAGGCGCTGCTTGACTCCGTTCCCATTCCCGACCCGCGCAGGCGCAAGACACGCAAGGTGCTGAAAGGGGATGTGCCAAGCCCGATGAAGCCGCCCAAGGGGTGCAATTTCAATACCCGCTGTCCCTTTGCCGTGGACCGCTGTTTCAAGGAAGAGCCCGAGCTGCGCGAGGTCGCGCCGGGGCACATGGCCGCGTGCCATCTTCGCTGACCCATCTTGCCGGAGACAAGAATGACTGACCTGACCGGACTGGACCTGACCCGCAAGCTGATTTCGTTCAACACGATCAGCCCGCCGGGAAACGAGGCAGACTGCGCGCAATATATCGCGGGGTTGCTGGAAGAGGAGGGGTTTCAGATCACATGGCATGACTGGTTGCCGCAGCGCCCCAATCTGATTGCAACGCTACCCACGACCGAAGAGGTGACACGCGGCGCCATCGTCTATTCCGGGCATCTCGATACCGTGCCGCTTGGGCAGGTGGACTGGAGCGAAGACCCGTTTGCAGGCGAGATCAAGGATGGCCGCATGTACGGGCGCGGGACATCGGACATGAAAAGCGGTGTAGCCGCCTGCATCATGGCGGGGCTTGCTTTGGCGCAAGAGCCGGTGCGGCGTGCAGAGGTCAAACTGATCTTCAGCGCTGGCGAGGAAACCGGATGCGAGGGCGTGCTGGCCCTGGCCGATCGCCCGGACCTGTTGGGCACATGCGATGCGCTGGTCGTGGCGGAACCCACGGACAACCGCCCGTTCATCGGGCACAAGGGCGCGCTGTGGCTATCGCTTGTCCACAAGGGGGTGACGGCGCATGGCTCTATGCCGGAAAAGGGGAAGAACGCCATTTTCGCCGCCTGTGCGTCGATAGACGCCCTGCGCGGGTTCGATTTCGGCGTCGAGGCGCACCCCGTCATGGGCGGGCCTTCGTTGAATGTTGGCAACATGAGTGCGGGGCTGAACGTCAATTCGGTTCCCGATCTGGCGCGCGTGGGCGTCGATATCCGCTCGACCGTGGGGCAGAGCAATGCCGGTATCAAGGAACAGCTTGGCACGCTTCTTGGCGACGACGTGGAGATCGAGCCGATGACGGATATGGATCATGTCTATACCGACCCCGATCATCCGTGGATGAGCCAGGTATTTTCCGTGGTCGAAGAGGTGACAGGCCAGCGGCCCGAGGTCGGCACGGCGACGTATTTCACCGACGCCTCGGTGCTGAAACCCGCGATGGGCAATCCGGCGACCCTGATCATGGGGCCGGGTGCGATGGCGATGGCACATCAGACGGACGAATATTTCGAAACCGCGCTGATGGAGCCCTGTGTCGAGGTCTTCACCCGTCTGGGCCGTCTGCAAATCATGTGAGAATGTCAGACAAGACCCACTGCCTGAACTGTGGCAGCAAACTGAAACGCAACACGCCGATCTGCCCGCAATGCGGTGTGGCGCAGCCGGTCAGGCCCATTGGAGGGCTGATCGGATTGGTCGTTTTGCTCGTGCTTTTAGGGGTGTCTGTGCTAGTGGCGATAATCTGAGGGTTGATTTGGTCTTCTCGCCGTGGCTGCCGGAACAACTAAAATGTCAGCTGAATGCGGCTGATGGCAAGTGAGCGCGAATTGAGGTGCAAAAAACTTGCTGTCTACGTGGCATTGTCAAATCTGTCACGTGCCCCGCGTCTTTGACCCGTTTGACATTTGGTGCCGAAATGGCTCGAGGTTGCGTGACTTGTTCATCCGGGGAACGGCGCCGTTTTCCGGATTGCGCATCCTACGGCTTAGCGGGCTCCACTCGGGCCAATTGAAAATGGCCGAATAGCGCGATTGGGAGCCCTAATCCCTTGGGTTCGGTCCGAAATACATCTGATACACGGCATGAGACAGCCCTCGCCACACCGAGCGAGCGTCAGCCGATATCCCGGTCCACCGTGCACGCCAAAGCGAACAGGAGACCGCAGATCGCGACCAGACCGATCAAGATAACTGCGCTGGACATGACTCTGCCCTCCGGTGACAGCCTTCGTTGAGGTCTCACATGGAGTGGAATCAGGGCGTGTGACAACCGTCGGACCAGACAGCATGGCCGTAGTGTTGCGCAAATGCTGATGCTATCGGCGGAGAGGCACCGATCAGGGGCAAATCCCCTGCGGTTTTTCGCCGGGACTGTCATCGGAACAAGGATCGTAAGGACCTGGCTGGGGTGGTAGGAGACCTTCGAAGCCGAAGATAACCATCCGAAACCGCCGACGACGCTCCCGACCGGGGCATTATCCGGGGGCGGTTTGGTCGGAAAAACAGAAAGGAAGGGTCCTGCAGGTGACCTGACGGGGGACGGCGAAGGCGGCTGTCTCACGCGTCCCCGAACGATCCCCGCAGCTTTAAAGCCGACACTCACCCGCGAAAGGACAGCTCCCGGGGTGGTTCGGTGTGTCGTTCGCGCGGGTGGCGT
>NZ_JAHKSQ010000020.1:0-13214 GCF_018862045.1 Roseovarius sp. PS-C2 | reverse complement strand
ACATCATCACTGCCAGTCGGATGATCTCCTGGCTGGTTTTGAAGTATTTGAACGGGTCGCGTTTTTCCATGGGGGCAGGGTAGAGGTCGGATCGGTCGGCCTCAAGTCAGGTTGCTCTGACACTGCCTGCCAAGCTACTCCGCACTCATTGTAGTTGCTCCTTATACCGATTCATAAGTCCTGACAGGAAAACCTAGGTTGAGGACAGTTAGGAGCCTTTGTGAGGCGATGAACTAACCTAACCGTGGCTCGAAATAGTGACGCTCTATTGTCAAGCATGGCTCCCATTTGCCGCGCACTGCACGAACGCCAATAATGCGGACGCGACATCGAATCGAAACCATGGGCGGCAAGGACAGCAAGGGGCCGATGTTGCTCAGGCAATGAGGGGCAGGGTTCTGACCTTTGCTGCAAGTGCGCAAGATTTGTGTCACAGTTCTTAAGGCGTTCATGCACCGCTTGTCCGATCATGATAGTGACGCTGCAGTATGCAGCAAGGTCAGCAATGCACAGATTGCCTACAGCGGCTTTCGCCGCGGCAGCGAAGCTTCGCACTTGTACGCTCTGCAACTCAGGCTTTTGATTGACTTTCACGGGGGTCGCGAACGCTTGTGTTATCGTGCATTGTTAACGTGAGTTTCGCTGGCTTCGTCCTACACCGATTTCAGCCAAAACTATGGCCGGGCCTCGTCACCGGGGGCTCAACCATTTAGACAAGGTAATAGTCGCAGGGCTGGCGCGTTGAAGATTGCCGATCGGCGGCGAGGAGGGGCTCATTGTTCAAGATCGATACAAACCAATCCGCTTCCTTTCTCGTGGCCTGCGAAGAAGGGTCGATCCGGTCTGCGTCAGAAAGGTTGGGAATCGAGCCTTCAACAATAAGCCGCCAGATCAAGGCTCTTGAAACATCTCTGGGTGTCGACTTGATTGAGCGGGGACGCAAAGGCGTGCGACCTACCGAGGCAGGACAGGTTCTTCAAACCTATCTCAAACAACAGCAAAGCGATCAGGAAGCACTGCTTTCGGAATTTGATGCGCTGAAGGGTATGCGGCGCGGCGAACTGGTGATTGCCGTGGGTGATGGTTTCATCAGTGATTTCGTCGGTAATGCCATAAAGTCCTATAATGTGGCTTTTCCCGGGTTCACCTATGATATTCTGAGTGGCTCGACCGAGCAAGTACTACATGCCGTCAGAACCGACCGGGCGCATTTGGGGCTGGCCTATAATGCCCGTTCTGAACGAGCAATCCGCACTGCCGCGCAGGTCAAGCAACCGCTGGATCTGTTGGTCAGCCCGGCGTCCGAGTGGGCGGATTTACCTGAACCTGTCACGATGGCTCAACTCGAAACCCTGCCCGCGGCGCTTTTGAAAACCGGCTTTGGCGTGGGCGACATGATTACGGTGGCCGAAAGCACACATGGGATCAGATTACGGGCGCTGGTGCGCTCCAACTCTCTTGCCGTGCTGCGAAATTTCGTACGCGAAGGATTAGGTGTTACGGTGCTTCCTTCTTTTGTCGTGACCCGCGAAATCGCGGATGGGACGATTGTCACCAAGCGGCTCGATATCCCCGAACTTCGTAAGGGTGAGGCTTCGGTTTTCACGCGGCAGGGTCGCCGCTTGCCTGAAGGCGCGATGCGCTTCGTCAATCACGTTTCCAGATCAATGGTCGCATTTCAGCACAGCCCATAACGTTGCGGCTGGCGCAACGATAATCTTCTTTTGCTGCAATTCCCGCAGGTCGATTGCGCACATACGCTGCAGAGAATTAAAACACTCAACAGGGTAAAAAAATGTCTAAAACTCGCTTTGTATCTCTGGCGGCGGCCTTGGCTGTCTCCACGGCTTTGATTGCGCCGGTTCAAGCGGAAACGCTTCGAGTGGCGTCTCAAGGCGATGCCACCAGTCTGGATCCTCACAGCCACAATGAAAGCTTCACCAACTACTTCCTGGCTAACGTCTATGAAGGGCTGGTGGCCCGCGACAAGGATTTCGTGATCTCCGGTCAATTGGCAGAAAGCTGGGAGCAGGTCGACCCGAAGACATGGCGTTTCAAGCTGCGCGAAGGTGTGACCTTTCACGACGGATCGGCCTTTGCCGCGGATGACGTGATTTTCAGCATGGATCGCGCTTTGTCTGAATCATCGAACTTCAAACATGTGCTGGCCTCGGTTGAAAGCTACAGTGCGGTCGATGACATGACAGTCGAGATCGTAACAAAGGCGCCCAACCCTATCCTTCTAAACGATCTGCTTGACCTGATGATCCTTGACAAGCAATGGGCCGAGGCGAATGGCGCGGTAGAGCCGATCAACCTTCAAGCCGAGGAAAAGGCGTACAGCGCAACCAACGCAAATGGCACCGGCCCCTACAGCGTGGTTTCCCGGGCGCAGGGCGAAAAAACGACGCTTGCAGCCTTCGATGACTATTGGGGCGACATGGGCAACGTGACCGAGGTTGTCTTTACCCCGATCAACAATGCCTCAACGCTGGTGTCGGCGCTTTTGTCGGGTGAAGTTGATCTGGTGATGCCGCTGCCGTTGCAGGATATTCCGCGGGTCGAGAACGGCGATGGCGTCAAGGTCGTCTCCAGTCCCGAAGCGCGCACCATGTACATCGGCATGGACCAGTGGCGCGATCAGATCATCGAAAGCCCGGTCGAGGGTAACCCGTTCCTCGATCTGCGTGTGCGCAAGGCCATTGCCCATGCGGTGGACGCTCAGGCGATCATCGACCGCGTGATGCAGGGCCAGGCAACGCTGGCCACGCAATACGTGATGGACAAGGTGAATGGCTTCAATCCCGATCTGACCCGGCTGGAATATGACGTCGAGACCGCCAAGGAACTGCTGGCCGAGGCCGGGTATCCCGATGGGTTCGAGGTGACGATGGATTGCTCGACAGACCGCTATGTCAATGACGGTCAAATCTGTCAGGCGACGGTCAGCCTTCTGGCCCGCGTCGGAATCAAGGTGAACCTGGTCGCGCAACCCAAGGCACAGTTCTTTCCCAAGGTCGTCGCCCCGGATTTCGGCACCTCCTTCTTTCTGCTCAGCTGGACGCCCTCGACGATGGACAGCCTGAACGTCTTCCAGAACGTGCTGGGCACACGTGATTTGGATAACGGAAGGGGCGCATGGAACATTTCCGGCTGTTCGGTGCCCGAGGCCGATGCCCTGGCCGCCGAAGCCGCCGTGACGATGGACGCCGCCGCACGCGAAAAGATGCTTCAGGAGGCGATGGCCCTGATGGTCGAAGATGTCTGCCTCGTGCCGTTGCATGTGCAGCAGCTGGTCTGGGGGGCGTCCGAGAATATCGAAGTGGTGCAGCATCCGACGTTCGAGTTTCCATTGGAATACTTCAACGTCAACTGATCCGCAAAAGTGTGGCCCGGTCTCCCTCGGGCCACGCACCCGCAATTTTCTGAAAACGGACACCTGACATGTATTTTCTGCTGGCCCGAGTGCTTCAGGCCACGATTGTCATGCTATGCGTCGCACTCGTCGGCTTCCTGGTATTTCAATTTGTGGGCGATCCTGTGCTTGCCCTTGTCGGACAGGAGACAACGGTCGAGGACCGCGAAGCGCTGCGCGAGAGTCTTGGCCTGAATGATCCCATCCTTCTGCAATACGTCCGCTATGTGATGAACGCTTTGCACGGCGATTTCGGCATTTCCTACAGCTTCAACCGCGACGTCAGCGAGATGATTGCGGACCGGCTTCCGGCAACAATCGAGCTGGTGTTGTTTTCCGGTGTGCTGTCCCTGATCCTTGCCATTCCTTTGGGCATCTATACCGGCATCCGGCGGAAAGGCGGCATCGCGCAGACGATAATGGCATTGTCGGTCATGGGCGTGTCGATCCCGTCTTTCCTGCTTGGCATCTTGCTGATCCTCGTATTCTCGGTCTGGCTGAATTGGTTGCCCTCGTTCGGACGTGGCGATGTGGCGACGGAGTTTGGACTGCGCTCGAGCCTCTTCACATGGGACGGGCTGAGCCATGCCCTGATGCCCGCTGCCGTGCTGTGCCTGTTCCAATTGGGCGTTATCCTGCGACTGATCCGCGCCGAGATGCTGGAGGTGCTGCGCACCGATTACATCCGCTTTGCCTGGGCGCGCGGACTGCCGGGGCAGCGGGTCTATTTCCGCCACGCTCTTAAAAATACGCTGGTGCCAGTGGTGACGGCGATTGGATTGCAACTCAGTTCGCTGTTCGCCTTTTCGATTATCACCGAGCGGGTTTTTCAATGGCCGGGCATGGGCTCGCTCTTGCTGCACGCTATCGGCCAGAGCGATATCCCTCTGCTGGCGGCCTACCTGATCTTCGTCGGGTTGGTGTTCACCCTCTCCAATCTCGTGGTCGACGCAATCTACGTGCTGATCGATCCGCGCATTCGCCACGGAGCGCATTGAGATGCTGGAACGAATTCGCTCTGACTTCTGGTACGAATTGCTGAACTCTCCGGTGACGCTGGCATCGGCCATTGTGATCGCACTGATGGTCATCGGCTGTAGCTTTGCCCCTGTGTTTGCGCCACATACCCCGTTTGACCCTGCAACAATCTCCATCTTGGACAACAATTTGCCCCCCGCTTGGGCTGATGGAGGCGATCCCCGCTTCCTGTTTGGCACCGACCTTCAGGGCCGCGACGTGCTGTCGGCGATGCTGTATGGTGGGCGGATTTCGCTCTTGGTCGGCATCGGCGCGGTTGCGTTGTCGGTGGTCATTGGAATGACTGTCGGCCTTCTGGCGGGCTATTTCGGGGGAATGACCGACACGGTGCTGATGCGCGTTGCCGAGATCCAGTTCGCCTTTCCACCGATCCTGATCGCGCTCCTGTTCAACGGTATCCTGAAGGCTTCGCTGCCTGCCGATGTTTTTGCTCAAGCGGCCGTTCCGATCATGATCCTGGCTATTGGGCTAGCCGGCTGGGTGCAGTTCGCCCGCATCGTGCGGGCTTCTGCGATGGTGCAGCGCAATCAGGACTACGTCACTGCCTGCCATGCCATCGGCCTGCCGACGGCGACGATCATCCTGCGCCACATCACACCAAACATCCTTGGGCCGGTGCTGGTGCTGGCGATGCTGCAAATTGCCGTGGCCATCGTGACGGAGGCCACACTGTCCTTCCTTGGTCTCGGCACGCCCCTGACCGAGCCATCGCTGGGCGCATTGATACAGATCGGCAGCCAATACCTGTTTTCTGGCATTTGGTGGGTCGTGATCTTTCCCGGCGTGATGCTGCTCGTGATGGTGGTTGCCTTCAATCTCGTCGCCGATTGGGTGCGCGACTATCTGAATCCGAGGCTGAGATGACCGATATCCTGTGCAAAACCAAAGATCTGAAAATCACCTTCCCGCACCGGCTGAGCGATTTCACGGCCGTGCATGGCTTTGATATGGAGGTTCGGCGGGGCGAGATCGTCGGCCTGATCGGTGAAAGCGGCGCGGGCAAATCGACCATCGGCAACGCTATCATGGGCCTCTTGTCACATCCGGGCAAGGTGTCCGGCGGTCGGATCGACCTGGAGGGGCAAAACCTGATCGACCTGACCGACGCGGCCATGGCGCGGCTGCGCGGACGGCGAATCGGGATGATTTTCCAGGACCCCATGACTTCGCTCAACCCCTTGATGACCGTGGGCGACCAACTGGCGGAGTCCATTGCGTTGCTTCAGGACCGGCCGATGGCGCAGGCCCGCAAGATGGCTGCCGACCGGCTGGATGCGGTTGGCATTCCCGACGCGGTCAACCGCATGGGCCAGTACCCGCATGAGTTTTCCGGCGGGATGCGGCAGCGGGTTGTCATCGCCCTCGCGATGGCTGGGGATCCTGATCTCCTGATCGCGGATGAGCCGACAACGGCACTTGATGTCTCGGTGCAAAAACAGGTTCTCGACTTGATCCGAAGCATATGTGTCGAGCGGTCGCTTGGGGTCATCCTTGTTACACATGATATGGGCGTCATCGCCGAAACCGCTGACCGGGTATACGTGATGCGACACGGCGAACTGGTGGAAACCGGTCCCACCGAGCAAGTCATCCACAAGCCTTCGCAGCAATACACTCGGGATCTGATTGCTTCGATCCCGAGCATCGAAAGCCGTGAAGAGAGATTTCGCAATCCGGTGAAACGAACCGGCGAAATCGACCAGTGGCTGTTGGAAGGTCACAAGCACGAAGGCACCGATGACTACGTCACCGCCAGCGCCTTGACCAAGAATTTTGCCACTCGGAAAACCTCCTTCTTGGGCCGCGCAGGTAGCTTTCGGGCCGTCGATATTCCCGGCCTCAGCATTGCGCGAGGCGAAGTCCTGGGGCTTGTCGGTGAAAGCGGGTCGGGCAAATCCACACTGGGCCGGATGATGATCGGGCTGGTGCAACCCAGTTCCGGCAACGTCCATTACAGCGATCATGGCCCTCTTGCCGAGGTGCGATCGCGCGCGGCCCGCAAGGCATTGCGGCGCGATGTTCAGGTGGTGTTCCAGGATCCGTATTCCTCGCTCAACAGCCGGATGCGCGTCGATCATATTTTGGCTGAACCAATCCGATTCCACGGCCTTGCCGACCGTGGGGAAATCCCCCGGTTGGTCGGCGCCTTGCTGGAGCGTGTCGGCCTTTCCCCGGATGCGGGGCGCAAGTTTCCGCACCAGTTTTCGGGCGGGCAACGCCAGCGCATTTGCATCGCTCGTGCGCTCTCGGTGCGACCACGGTTCCTACTGTGTGATGAACCGACGTCGGCGCTCGATGTGTCCATACAGGCCGAGATGCTGGCGTTGTTGATGGAACTGCGACGCTCGCTCGGTCTAACCATGCTGTTTGTCAGCCATGACCTGGCGGTGGTGCGACAGGTATCGGACCGGGTGGCGGTGATGAAGCAGGGCAAGATCGTTGAATGCCAAGACGCCGAACCCTTATTCGACGCGCCCCAGAACGACTATACCCGTATGCTGCTGGACACAGCGCCGCGCGCATCGGGGCACAAAGAAGCGATAAATTTGAGGAGTGCAACATGATTGGCGTGGTAGGATGCGGTGCGATGGGCGGGGCAATGATTGCGCGACTTGTCGAAAAAGGCCACGAAGTTCATTGCTTTGATGAAATGCCAGAGGCACGTGCGCGCGCCTCGGCCAATGGCGGCACGGTTTGCGAAAGCTTAAGCGAGCTGGCCCAGAAATGTGACCTGATCATCCTGTCGCTGCCAAAAGCCAAGGTCGTCGCCGATGTGATGGCTGATCTCGCGCCGCATGTTCAGGACGGCGCAATCATTTTGGATACATCCACATCGGAACCTGACACCACAAAGACACTTGCCGCCGGGGCCCAAGGGTACACTTTCATTGACGGGCCGGTTAGCGGCGGGCCGGGGGGCGCACGTGCAGGCACCATGACGATGGTCATGGGTGGGCCTGCCGATGCCATCGCGACGCTGCGCCCGGTGCTGGACGATTTGACGGCCAAAACCGTGCATGTCGGCCCGGTAGGGACGGGCCATGCCGCTAAGATCGCCAACAATCTGCTCTGTGCCGCGAACCTTGTTCTGGTCAGTGAAATGGCACGACTGGCCAACAGCAATGGCATTCCCCTGGAGAACCTGCTGCAAGGAGTCAACGCCGGGTCGGGCCGCAGTGCCGTCAGCGAAGTGAACTTCCCGAAATGGATCCTGAACGGAGCCTTCGATTCCGGCTTCACAATGGGGTTGATGCGTAAGGACGTGGGGCTTGCGATCAAACTGGCCGCGCAAGGCGGGCTTGATCTACCCGTAACCCGCTCTGTTGCCGCAATCTGGGAAGCCAGTCGCGATGAGCTGGCCGATAGCGCCGATTTCAACGAGATTTTCAACTTTGGAACCACCGAACATGTCTGAACGTAAAACCCTTTTGCTTTCTCTGATGCAAGACCTCGGTCTTGGCCAAACGGTCCAGAGCCTTGTTGGCGGCCAATTGCGCGATGGTGCCGGCGATGCCGTGGTGCTTGAAGATCCCTATGCCTTGATCGAACTGACCCGCTATGCCGATTGTGGCGCAGCTCTGGCCGCCGAGGCCTGCGATGCGGCGGCAGACGCGCAAAAGGAATGGGCCGCCGAGTATTCCGCGGCCCGTCGCGGCGACATCATGCAGGATGTCGCACGCGCGGTTCTGGACCATCACGAACCATTGGCCAGGCTTGAGGCGCTGGTGGCCGGCAAACCGATCCGCGATTGCCGGGTCGAGGTGTCCAAGGTCGCAGAAATGTTCCGCTATTACGCGGGATGGGCCGACAAGCTACACGGAGAGGTGATCCCGGTGCCCAGCGGGCACCTGAACTACACCTTACGCGAGCCATTGGGTGTGGTGTTCCAGATCACCCCATGGAACGCACCGATCTTCACTGCTGGCTGGCAGATCGCCCCAGCCATCGCAACCGGCAACGGCGTGGTCATCAAGCCTAGCGAGTTGACCCCGCTGACCACGGTTGCGCTTGTTAAGATCGCTGAAAGCGCCGGGCTTCCCAAGGGCTTGGTGAATGTACTTTGCGGGCTCGGGCCAACTACCGCCCAGGCCGCTATCGAACATGACGCGGTGCGCAAGGTGATCTTTGTCGGCTCGCCGGAAACCGGCCGTCGCGTCGCCGTATCGGCAGCGCAGGCGCTGAAACCGGCAGTGCTTGAGCTTGGCGGTAAATCGGCCAATATCGTGTTCGGCGATGCCAACTTGAAACATGCGGCCCTTGGGGCGCAGGCGGCAATCTTTTCGGGCGCCGGGCAAAGCTGTGTGGCCGGCTCGCGCCTTCTGGTGCATCAATCCGTCCATGCCAAACTGACCGACATGATCGCGACCGGGATGAACGCGATAAACCTTGGGGATCCGCTGGACGAGGCCACCGAGATCGGCCCGATAAGCAATGGTCGCCAGTTTGCCCATGTCAGCGGCATGATCAGTGACGCGCGCGACGCGGGCGCCAAGGTTCGCAGCCGCGAAACCACGCCGGCTTCGGGGTACTTCGTGCCACCGACGGTGCTTTCGGGGCTTGGCAACCGATCAGCTGCCGCGCAGAATGAGATATTCGGCCCAGTGGTTACTGCAATTCCCTTTGCGGATGAGGATGACGCGATTTCCATCGCCAATGATACTCTTTTCGGGCTGGCCGGGGCGGTCTGGACCTCGGATGTTGGCTGTGCGCACCGGGTTGCGGCGGCCGTCCGGGCGGGCACATTCTGGATCAACAGCTACAAGGCCATCCATGTATCCTCGCCCTTTGGCGGTTCGCTCAATTCCGGATTTGGCCGGTCCAGTGGCAGTGATGCCCTGATGGAGTACACCAGCCCGAAATCGGTCTGGCTCGACAGTGGCAAAACCCCGAAAATCGCCTTTGGATATGTCTCTTGAGTCGGTCTTGACGGGGCCCGTACCGAAAAGGAAAGATGGATGATGCTCGACGATAGCTTTTTCGCAGACTCTCACCCGAAATGGATCGAGTGGCGCCGCGATCTGCACATGCACCCGGAACTGGCCTATCAGGAATACAGGACATCCGAACGTGTCGCCGAAAGGCTGGCGCAGATGGGGGTCACGGTGCATCGCGGTTATGGAGGCACCGGTGTCGTCGGTGTGCTGAAAAACGGCGACGGCCCCAACATCGGCTTGCGGGCCGATATGGATGCCCTGCCCATAACCGAAGAAACCCAAGCCCCCTACAGGTCCGCCACCGAGGGCGTCATGCACGCCTGCGGGCATGATGGACACACGACCATGTTGCTGGCAGCGGCGGAATACCTGGCCCTGACCAAACGGTTTTACGGCACCGTCACCTTCATCTTCCAACCTGCCGAGGAATGCGAAGCCGGCGCGCGCCGAATGATCGAAGACGGGCTATTCGCCGATCACCCAGTCGATGAAGTCTATGCGCTGCACAACTGGCCCGGGCTGGCACCGGGCGAATTTTCCGTGCGGCCCGGCGCACAGATGGCGGGTTTCGATACGTTCGACATTGTCGTCACTGGCCGGGGTGGTCATGCCGCGATGCCCCATGAATGCAGCGATAGCATCTTGGCCGCCGGGCAATTGGTCGGGGCGCTGCAATCCATCGTATCCCGAACCGTCGATCCACAGTCCCCGGCCGTGTTGAGCGTGACGCAGATTCACGCAGGCGATGCCTATAATGTCCTGCCCGAAACCGTTCGTCTGGCGGGCTGCACACGGTTTTTCGACAAGGCCGTAAAGCAGGCGTTGGAACGCCGCATCGGCGAAATCTGCGCAGGCGTCGCAGCCCAGCACGGTATGGAGATCACCCTCGATTACAAAGCGGTTTATCCGCCAACCCTTAATCATGCGGCAAGTCAGGAAAAGGCCGTGAAGGCGGCCACCCTGATTGCCGGGGGCGGCGCCGTGCATGGCGATCATAACCCCTCGATGGCATCCGAGGATTTCGCCTTCATACTGGAACAGGTTCCGGGTGCTTACCTTTGGCTTGGCAATGGCGCGGTGTCTGATTTCGGTGCGCTGCATTCGCCGCATTACGATTTCAACGATTCGATCTTGCCGATCGGAGCGCGCTTTTTCGCGGCTCTGGTCGAAGCGGCAAACCGTTGACACCTTGCGGCGAGGCCAAACGATGACACTTGTTGCCGAGACCGAAGCGCTTTTGCACGACAACCCCGAAACAGCCGCGATGCTGGGGGTCGAGGTCCGTCGGTTCACCGATTTTGCCGATCTCGCGGCGGTCCTTCTGGCGGCTTTTGCGGGGGTGCGGGCGGATGTGGTCCGGCGCGTCTATACCGAAAATCCCGATCTTGTGGCGTTCAGCCTTCAAGATATCGCGGAAACCGCACGCCGGAATTTTGAACCGGGTGGCGCTGCGGCCTCGCTTCTTTTCGCGCGTGGCGTTCATGCCGTAATCGCACACCGTGTCGCCCATCAACTCTGGCAAGATGGCGATCCGACGCTGGCTCTGGCCGTCAGTTCGACCTTTGGCCGCGCGTTTTCCACCGATATTCACCCGGCTGCCCAAATCGGGCCGGGGTTCTGGCTTGATCACGGCGTGGGGTTCGTCGCCGGTGAAACCTGTGTTATCGGTCAGGATGTCTCGATCTGGCACGATGTCACCTTGGGCAGCACCCTGTCGGAAAGCGGCCCAAAGCGACATCCGACGGTACAAGACGGTGCCGTGATCGGGGCCGGTGCCGTCGTGCTCGGCAATATCACCGTTGGGGCAGGGGCCAATGTGGCGGCAGGTGCCATCGTGGTGACCGACGTCGCGCCGCGAACCGTGGTCGTCGGCGTAAAAGCCCGGCCCGTCGGTGCCGCGCAGGTATCGTTTCGACAGCCAAGGGAATGATCTGATGACCGCTGCCTTCGGGATAGACCATCCATTGATCGCCGTGCGCGATATAACGGCTTTGCGCGACCGGTTGATCTCGATCGGGTTCAAGATGACGCCTGTCGGCCAACATCCATGGGGTACAAGCACAAGCCTTGCGATGTTCCGGGGGTGTTTGCTGGAAATCATGGGTATCTACGATGATTGCCTGATAGACGAAAAGCCAGCTGGCGATTTCCACTTCGGTCGGCACGTACACGATCACCTCGAAAAGCGCGAAGGTATTGCGCTGACGGCGCTGCACAGTACCGATTCCGTCCGTGATGCGGCCTACGCGGAACGGGTCGGGTTTCGGGTCAGCGGTCATCTGGAATTCGGGCGTGATGTAACCCTGCCAGATGGTAACAAGGCCCGCACGAAAACAACGCTGGCCTTGCTGCCGGATGCGGCTTTTCCGCGGCTGTCGTTTTTCTTGTGTCAACAGCACCGTCCGGAGCTGATCTACGTGCCCGCCTGGCTCGAACATCCAAATACTGTCCATGGCTACGCGGGGGTATCCATAATGGCGCGGGACAAGGATATGGGCGCGATGACCGGCAAGTTCTCTCGTCTCTACGGCGCCCCGCAGTCATGCGATGATGGCATTGCCTTTGAGACCGCCAATGGCAAATTGAGGGTACTGACGCGTACCGCAATCGAAGCACGCAATGGGCCTATACCGGCATCCGTTTCGGCTGAGGACGACTCCTGTATAGTTGTACTGGATCTTGTCTACTCAAACGGCGAAAAGCTGGAGAAATGTTTGCGAAACTCCGGGGCGGAATATGCCAGGCACGGGCGCGAGTTTCGGCTCCTTGACCCGACGCAATTCGGGAACACTTTCCTGAACTTTGTTCCTGGCTGAAATGGCTTGTTCCAAGCTTCAGCGACACGGGAGGTTTCTCCGTAAGAACACGATTGGCGGTGTCAGACGAATTCGAACCCGTCTCAGCTAGGGCAGGGACGCTGCCCCTTATGTCATGCAAAGACCGTACCACTCGGCGAGAGCGGCGGAGCGGTTCAGTTGGTGCTGTCAGACAGATTCTAACCGGTCTCAGTTAGGGCAGAGTAGGTACTGATAATTCCGCACAAAGACCGCGCCGGCGCTAACCGAATTGGAACTCAGGGTTTTGTTCTGAGAACGAGAAGTGTGCTGGTTAGGCAAAGGTCAGATTTTGCTCCCGTAGCCAAAATATCCAATGTAAAACAAAGATTTACGCGCCGAACTTCTGGCGTTGCCCGCACTACGTAAATGCACGGTGCTACATTGGTGCTACGATTCAGGTGCGAAAACCAATCGCTATCCTAAGGGCGCGGAATAAACTGCACGTGCCTATCGACTTCACGTCACCGAGCAGTGCCGCTACGTTCTCGACATAGCCCATTTGTATTTGGATGACAGTGAACACCACAGCTTAGGATTTTCTCTAGCTGCATTTGTCATGTGTGACGCTGATCCAACCGAAGATATAGGTTTGATCTTTCGGCGCCGTGGTTTCGATCCAAATACATTTAAGTTTAATTCCTCGGCCAAGATGAAGGATAACATTAGCCTCCAGAAAGCGCAGAGTGATTTAAAACCTACATCGGCAGGCGGTGCAAAATAGCTGTGTGTGTCGGTGCCGACTACGTGCAGCATGTATTCGACGTGCTGACCGATGCGAGCGAAGAGTTCGGTCTGGGCCATGGCGGCTATTTCGCGATCAACTCATTACGTATGGAGAAAGGTTGTCGTCACTGGGGCCACGATGTTGATTTCTGCTGAGAAGTGACCCGGTATTTTCACCGAGAACTGACCCACCCTTGTTTATGTCTCAGCGGTCATGTTGTGGTCAATGCAGGCGTCTCCTTTCTCTTTTTCTTTGCGGCCTCTGAG